>CAMLIT010000032.1 GCA_946480295.1 uncultured Gemmatimonadota bacterium | reverse complement strand
GCCGCCGCCGGCGCCGGGCTCCGCCCCGCGCCGCGGCCGCGTGGCCGCCCGACCCTCTCCCGCGCACCGCGCCCGTGCCGGCGCGGCGCGCTCCGCCACCGCGCCTAACGACTCGCGGCGGGCAGCTCCCGGATCTTGATGCTGCGGAAGTACACCTCGTCCGCGTTCTGGAACTTCCCCGGGTGGTCCTGCAGCACGATGTGCGCGCGCTTCCGCGTCGCGAACCCGGGGATGCTCCGGTACTTGCTCTTCGCGACCAGCGAATCGAACGCCGGCGTGCCCAGCTCGTACTCGACCACCTTCGCCCCGTTCAGCCAGTGCTCCCCATGGTTGCCGTCGAACACGATCCGCGACGTGTTCCACTGCCCCACCGGGTTCAGGTGCTTGCTCGCGTTCGGGGTGATGAGGTCGTACAGCGCGCCGGCGCGGTGCGTCGGCAGCCGGCCGTCCGGATGCAGGCTGTCGTCGAGCACCTGGTACTCGAAGCCGAGCGCCGCGTTGTTGCCGGAGTACTTCTTCGACAGCGCCTCGTCGACGTTGTACTTCACGCCGCTGTTCGCGCCCGGCGACACCTTCCACTCGAACGACAGCTCGAAGTTCTGGAAGGTGCTGTCCGTGATGAGGTCCGCACCCTTCATCGGCTGGCCATCCGCCTGCACCGGCACCTTGCCGCTGGCGAGCTTCTCGATCGCGCCATCGTCGATCTTCCAGATGTTCGCCGGGACGGCCCCGTAGCCGAGCGCGTGCCAGCCTGCGAAGGACGTGCCGTCCCACAGCAGCTTCCAGCCGGCCGCCTTCTCGGCGTCGGTGAGCTGGTTCGGCGTCGCGCTGGCCGTGGCGGCCGCGCTGGTCGCGCCGGACTGCGCGACCTGCGCGGCTTGCCCGGAGCGGCTGCCGCTGCAGGCGACGAGAAGTGAGGCAGCGGCGACGAGCGCCGCGTGAGCGGGCGAGAGGACGAAGGACGTGCGATTCGACATGAAGCGACTCGGGTGATGGTGGCGAGAGGATCGCGAAGACGACATCACGGCAGGAACAGCAGTGGGATTGGCGCCCTACTATATCGTTTGAACAACCCGCGTCAACATCCGCGGGTCACGTCGAACCCTCCGGCGGCATCCCGACCGCGCGAAGGCCGTGCGGCCCAACGGTATCAGCGGCTATCAATTGGCTCGACGGCCGCGATGGCGGGCCTTCCCGCGGAAGTGGGCGCGCCGTTCCGGCGCGTGATCCCCTCCCAGAGACCATAGAGGTACATCCCGCCCAGCGCGCGGTCGTACAGCCCGTAGCCGGGACGGCCGCGTTCGCCCCAGATCATCCGCCCGTGGTCCGGGCGGAGCGGCCCCGCGAAGCCGACGTCGCGCAGCGCGGTGAGCACGGCGAGCATGTCGACGTCGCCGCACGCGGACGGATGCGCCGTCTCGCGGAAGGTGCGCGTGCCGGTGACGGCGACGTTGCGGCAGTGGGCGAAGTGGATGCGCCCGCGCCCGCCGATCTCGCGGATCATCGCCGGCTGGTCGTTCGCCGGGTTCACACCTAACGAGCCGGTGCAGAACGTCACGCCGTTCGCCGGGCTGTCCACCAGGTCGACGAAGCGCCGCAGCGCCGCGGCGTCGGTGATGATCCGCGGCAGGCCGAAGATGGACCAGGGCGGATCGTCCGGATGGATCGCCATCCGCACGCCCACCGACTCGGCCACCGGCACCACGCGCTCGAGGAACCACGCGAGATGGTCCCACAGCCGCTCGGCGTCCACCTCGCGATACGCGGCGAGGAGCGCCTGCAGCGCCGCCGCGTCGTATGCCGTCGCCCACCCCGGCAGGTCGCCCGTGCCGCGCGAGAGATCGATCGCGGCGAGCGCGTCGTCGTCGTAGGCGAGCGTCGTCGACCCGTCGGGAAGCCGCCGCGCGAGATCGGTGCGCGTCCAGTCGAACACCGGCATGAAGTTGTAGCAGAGCACGGGGATCCCCAGCTCACCCATGTTGCGCACGCTCTCGCAGTACGCGTCCACGAGGCGGTCGCGCGTCGGGCGGCCGAGCTTGACGTCCTCGTGCACGGGGATGCTCTCGATCACCGACAGCCGGAGCCCGGCGTCCTCCACGCGCTCCTTGAGGTGGCGGAGGCGCTGCGGATCCCACCGCTCGCCCACCGGCACGTCGTAGATCGCGCTCACGATCCCGGTGACGCCGGGGATCTGGCGGATGTGGTTGAGCGAGATCGGGTCGGCGGGGCCGTACCAGCGAAAGGTCAGTTCCATCGTCGGTCGTCGAGGGTCACGCGCGCTCCACCGCGGCGCGCACGGACGATTGCCGCACCACCAGCTCGGTGTCGAACATGCGCCGCACGGCGAGCGAGCGCTTGCCGGTCGCGGCGAGCTGCTTGCCGAGGATCGTCGCGGCGGCCTGTCCGAGCTCGCCCTTCGGCATGGCCATCGTCGTGAGGCCGGGCGAGGTGAGGGCGGCGATCGGGATGTCGTCGAAGCCGACGACGGCGAGGTCGTGCGGGACGCGCAGGCCGGCGTCGCGCGCGACGCTCATCGCGCCGAGAGCCATCATGTCGTTCGCGCAGAAGACGGCGTCGATGCGCTTGCCGGTGGCGAGGAGCTGGCGCATGGCCTCCTGGCCGCCGCCGTAGCGAAAGTTCCCCTCGGCGACGAGGCGCGGGTCGAAGCGCACGCCGGCATCCTTGAGCGCGCGGCGATAGCCGTCGTAGCGGAGGACGCGCGCGTAGGTCTCGCTCCCCGGCCCCTGGCGCGGGCCGCCGATCATGGCGATGCGCTCGTAGCCCTGGCCGAGGAGGTGGCGCACCGCGTTGCAGGCGCCGGCCTCGGAGTCGACGAGGAGCGAGCTCACGCCGTCGATCGCGTACTCGCGCTCGATGGCGACGATGGGCACGCTCCCCTTGCGGCCGGCGAAGCGGCGGAGGGCGTCCTCGGGGACGCTGTCGCCGATGAGGACGACGCCCATGACGTGGCCGTCGACGAGCATGCGGAGGTGGACCTCGCCGAGATCGAAGCGGTGGTCCGAGTCGCAGAGGAAGAAGGCGTGGCCGTCGGCGCGGAGGGCGTGGCTGAGGCTGCGCACGACCTCGGTGAAGAAGGGGTTCGTGAGGTCGGAGACGATGACGCCGACGGCGTAGCCGCGCTGGGTCTTGAGGGTGCGGGCGAACTGGTTGGGGCGGTAACCGAGGCGGTCGATGGCGCGCTGGACGCGGACGCGCGTGGCGTCGGACACCCACTCCGCCCCGTTGACGACGGCGGAGACGGTGGCGGTGGAGACGCCGCAACGCTTGGCGACATCGCGCAGGGTGACGACGGACATGGGCACCTCGTGGACGGGTCCGCCCGGTGATGGCGGGGGACGATAACTTAAACGTTTAAGCCTGTCAAACGCGGCGACGCCGGCGTCACCGCCTTGACATCCGTCGCGCCGGGGGCATAGTAGCGTGCCGCTTCCGCACCCCGGACATGCCGATCGCTTCTCCCAGCTCCGTCGACACCACCCCGACCGGCGCCACCCTCGCCGGCCACGAACGCGACCTCGCCGCCCTCGGCGAGCGCCTCGACCGCCGCGGCGTCCGCATCGACCATATCGTCGACGCGGTGCGCCGCTTCCAGGTGGCGCTCCCCTCGTGGGCGCTCGGCACCGGCGGCACGCGCTTCGGCCGATTCCCCGGGCCCGGCGAGCCGCGCGATGTCATGGAGAAGCTCGACGACGCGGCGCTGGTTCACCGCCTCACCGGCGCCGCCCCCCGCGTCTCGCTCCACATACCCTGGGACGAGCCGCGCGATCCCGCCGAGCTGCGCGAGCGGGCCGCCGCCCTCGGCCTCGGCTTCGACGCCGTCAACTCGAACACCTTCCAGGACCAGCCGGGGCAGCCGCTCAGCTACAAGCTCGGCTCCTTCAGCCATCCCGACGCCGCCGTGCGGCGGCAGGCCGTCGAGCACAACCTGCACACGATCGAGGTCGGGAAGTCGTTAGGCGCCGACGCGATCGGCATCTGGCTCGCCGACGGCTCGAACTACCCCGGGCAGATGTCGCTGCGCCGCAGCTTCGAGCGCGTGCTCGACGGCCTGCGCGCCGTCTACGCCGCCCTCCCCGCCGGCTGGCGCCTCTTCACCGAGCACAAGCCGTTCGAGCCGGCGTTCTACGCCACCGTCGTCCAGGACTGGGGCTCGTCGTACCTCCTCGCGCAGAGCCTCGGCGAGCGGGCGCAGTGCCTCGTGGACCTCGGCCACCACCTCCCGAACACGAACGTGGAGCTGGTCGTCGCGCGCCTGCTCGGCGCGGGGAAGCTCGGCGGCTTCCACTTCAACGACTCGAAGTACGGCGACGACGACCTCACCGCCGGCTCCATCAAGCCGTACGGCCTCTTCCTCGTCTTCCACGAGCTCGTGCTCGCGGAACGCGAGCGGCTCCCCGGCTTCCGCCCTGCGTACATGATCGACCAGAGCCACAACCTGAAGGACCCGATCGAGGCGATGCTCCAGACGGTCGACCAGCTCCAGCGCGCGTACGCGAAGGCGCTGCTCGTGGAGCACGACGCGCTCGCCGGGTTCCAGGAGGCGGGCGACGTGCTCATGGCCGAGCGCACGCTGAAGGACGCGTTCGAGACCGACGTGCGCCCGATCGTCGCCGAGGCGCGTCGCCGCGCCGGCGGCGCCGTGGATCCGGTCGCCGCCTTCCGCGCGTCGGGCTACCGCCAGCAGAAGGCCGCCGAGCGAGAGACCACGGCCTACGTGCCGCCGCGCAGCCTGTAGCCGCACGCGCGCGCGCCGTCGGAGATGAAGCAGTCCCTGCCCAGCTACCTGGCGATCGACCTCGGGGCGTCGAGCGGCCGCGCCGTCCTCGGCACGCTCGACGGCGCGGTGATGCGCATGGAGGAGGTGCATCGCTTCACGACGCCGCTCGTCGAGGAGGGGGAGCATCTCTTCTGGGACGTGGACGCCCTGTGGGCGGAGGTGCGCGCCGGGCTGGCCGCCGCATTGCGTGCCACACCGGCGCTGCGCGCCATCTCCGTGGACAGCTGGGCGGTGGACTACGTCCCACTCGGTGCCGATGGCGCGCCGCTCCGCCGGCCGTACGCGTACCGCGACCCGCGCACGCGCGGCCGGCTCGCGGAAGCGGTCGCGCGCATCGCGGGGGGCGCCGACGCGCTGTACGACCGCACCGGGATCCAGTTCCTCGAGATCAACACGCTGCCGCAGATCGTGGCCGACCTGCACGACGAACCGGCGCTCGTCGCCCGCACCGCGACGCGCCTCCTCATCGCCGACTACATATTGTATCGGCTGAGCGGTGTCGTCGCGGTGGAGCGCGGGATGGCGAGCACGACGCAGCTCCTCGACCCGCGGACCGGCGACTGGGCGCACGACGTCATCCGCGCGATCGGCGACGAGCCGTCGCGGTGGCCGCGCATCGTCGCGCCGGGGACCGTGCTCGGGCCCGCGCGCGGCGATGCCCTCCCCCCCGGCGCCACCGGTGCGCCGCTGGTGATCGCCGGGTGCTCGCACGACACGGCGGCCGCGGTCGCGGCGGTGCCCGCGACAGGCGACGGGGCGTGGGCGTACATCAGCTCGGGCACCTGGTCGCTCGTCGGCGTGGAGCGCGCCGCGCCGATGCTCACGCGCGTGGCGCGCGAGGCGGGCTTCACGAACGAGCTCGGGCTGGACGACACCGTCCGCTTCCTCAAGAACCGGACGGGGATGTGGGTGCTCGAGGAGTGCCTGCGCGCATGGCGCGCGGCGGGCGAGCACCCGTCGCTCGACGCGCTGCTGCACGACGCGGCGGCGGCGCCGCCGGGCACGCGCACGCTGGAGCTGGACACCCCCGCCTTCGCCGAGCGCGGGGACATGCCGGCGAAGCTCGCCGCGGCCTGCCGCGGCGCGGCGATCGCGGTGCCCGAGGATCGCGGCGCGCTCGTCCGGCTGATCCTCGACAGTCTCGCCGGGACGTACCGGCGCACGCTCGCCGAGCTGGAGGCGCTGACCGGCGAGCGCGTGGAGGTGGTGCACGTCGTGGGCGGCGGCGCGCGGAACGCGCTGCTCGACCAGCTCACCGCCGACGCCTGCGGGCGGCCCGTCGTGGCCGGCCCGGCGGAGGCTACATCGTTAGGCAACCTCCTCGTGCAGGCGCGCACCCTCGGCGACCTGCCGGCCGGCGTCTCCATCCGCGCCGCCGCCTGCCTCAGCGCCCCGCTCGCGCACTACACGCCGCGCGCGGCCGCCCCCCTCGGGGCGGCCGCCCCGGTTTCCTGATCCCTCTTCCATAAGATGCTCCAGACCAAGTCCACGACCGCCCCCTCCGACCGCCCCGCCGCCGGCGCGACCGACGACTACCTGCGCAGCCGCTGGGACGACGCGGCCGCCGCGAAGCTCTCCCCCGTCGAGCGCCTCGTCTATCGCTCCAATCTCCTCGGCGCCGACGCGCGCATCACGAACACCGGCGGCGGCAACACCTCGGCGAAGATCGACGAGCGCGACCCGATCACCGGGGAGCCGCGGCGCGTCCTCTGGGTGAAGGGCTCGGGGGGCGACCTCCGCACGGCCACGAAGACGAACTTCGCGTCGCTGTACCTCGACCAGGTGCTCGCCCTCCAGGAGGTCTACGCCCGCGCCGAGCAGCGGGGCGTGAAGACGCCGGCCGAGGACGCGATGGTCGGCATGTACGCACACACGACCTTCGACCGCAACCCGACGGCGCCGAGCATCGACACGCCGCTCCACGCCTTCATCCCGCACGCGCACGTCGACCACATGCACCCGGTGGCGGTGATCGCGCTCGCCACGGCGGCCGATGGGCCGAAGCTCACGCGCGAGGTGTACGGCGACGACATCATCTGGACCGACTGGAAGCGGCCGGGCTTCGAGCTGGGGCTGGAGCTCCAGCGCATCTGTCGCGAGCACCCGCAGGCGAAGGGGGTCATCCTCGGCCAGCACGGGTTGATCAACTGGGCGGACGACGATCGGGCGTGCTACGAGCTCACGCTCGCCCTCATCCGCCGCGCGCAGGACTACCTCGACGCGCGCCGCGACGGCACGCCGGCATTCGGCGGCGCGCGCGTGCAGGCGCTGTCGGACGAGGAGCGCCGTCGCGTGCTCGTCGCGGTGCTCCCCTGGCTGCGCGGCAGGGTGAGCGCGGAGAGGAAGCAGATCGCGACGGTGGAATACCGCGACGAGGTGCTCGCGTTCGTGAACTCGAACGAAGCGCCGCGGCTCGCGGAGGTCGGGACGAGCTGCCCCGACCACTTCCTGCGCACGAAGATCAAGCCGCTGTACGTGGACTGGAACCCGCAGCGGGAGGACGTCGACGCGCTGAAGGCGAAGCTCGAGACGGGGCTCGCGCAGTACCAGGCCGACTACCGCGCCTACTACGAGGCGTGCAGGCACCCCGACTCGCCTGCGCTCCGCGTCTCGTCGCCGAGCGTGATCCTCGTGCCCGGCATCGGCATGATCGCATGGGGGAAGTCGAAGTCGGAGAGCCGCGTGACGGCGGAGTTCTACACGGCGGCGATCGGCGTGATGGAAGGCGCCGAGCGAGTGAGCCGGTACATCGCCCTACCGCGCCAGGAGGCGTTCGACATCGAGTACTGGCTGCTCGAGGAGGCGAAGCTCAAGCGGATGCCGCCGGAGAAGGCGCTCGATCGGCAGATCGTCGCCGTGGTCGGCGCGGGGAGCGGGATCGGGCGCGCGACCGTCGCGCGGCTCGTCGCCGAGGGTGGCACGGTGGCGGCGATCGACCTGCACGCGGGCGCGGCGCAGAGCGCCGCGGGCGAGGTGCTCGACCGCATCGGCATGGGGATCGGCGTCGCCGGGAGCGGGATCTCCGGCGCGGGGCAGGTGATCGGCCTCGGCGCCGACATGACCCAGCGCGACGACGTGCGCCGCGCGCTCGAGGAGGTCACGCTCGCCTACGGCGGCGTCGACCATCTCGTGGTGACGGCGGGCTACTATCCGACGCCGGACGCCAGGGGCGCGGTGGAGGACGGCGAATGGGCGAAGGCGTTCTCGATCAACGTCACCGGCCCCTTCCTCGTCGCCGACGAGGCGTGGCGGATCTGGAAGGCGCAGGGGCTCGAGGGGAGTCTCGTCATCACGACGAGCGTCAACGGCGTCGTGCCGAAGGTCGGGTCCTTCGCCTACGACACGAGCAAGGCGGCGGCGAACCACCTCGTGCGCGAGCTGGCGATCGCGTTCGCGCCGCTCGTGCGCGTCAACGGCGTGGCGCCGGCGACCGTCGTCGAGGGCTCCTCGATGTTCCCGCGCGACCGGGTGATCGCCTCGCTCGCCAAGTACAAGCTCCCGTACGACGAGTCCGAGGGCACGGAGGCGCTGCGCACGCGGCTCGCCGCGTACTACGCCGAGCGCACCCTCACCGGCCAGCCGATCCGGCTCGACGATCAGGTCAGGGCGATCGTCGCCTTCGTCACGGACACCTTCCGCAAGACGACGGGACAGATCGTGAACGTGGACGGCGGGCTCTCCCCCGCCTTCCTGCGGTGACGCGATGACCGACGGCGTGCTGCTCCGCGCGACCGGCGTCTGCAAGGCCTACGACGGCGTGCAGGCGCTGGACCACGCGTCGCTGGAGCTGCGCGCCGGCGAGGTCCACGCGCTCGTCGGGGAGAACGGGGCGGGCAAGTCGACGCTCGTCCGCATCCTCACCGGCGCGGCGCAGCCGGACGGGGGGGAGCAGGTGCTCGACGGGCGCGTCGTCAGGCACCGCTCCCCGCGCGCGGCGAAGGAGATGGGGATCGCCGCGATCTACCAGCAGCCGGCGCTCTTCCCGGAGCTCACGGTCGCCGAGAACATCGCGCTCGGGCTGGAGAAGGTCGCGTGGTGGCAGCGCGTCGACTGGCGCGGACGCCGGCGGCGCGCCGCCGAGCTGCTCGCCGAGGTCGGCGCGCGCATCGACCCCGAAGCCGACGCCGCGACGCTCAGCATGCCGGAGCAGCAGCTCGTGGAGATCGCGCGCGCCCTCGGCGCCGACGCGCGGGTGCTGATCCTCGACGAGCCGACGGCCTCGCTGTCGGAGGACGATGCGCGACACCTGTTCGAGGTGATCCGGCGGCTGCGCGCGCGCGGCGTCGGGCTGATCTACATCTCGCACCGGCTGGAGGAGCTGACGACGATCGCCGACCGGGTGACCGTGCTGCGCGACGGCCGCACGATCGCGACGCGGCCGATGGCGGACGTCAGCCGCGAGGAGCTGATCCGGCTCATGGTCGGGCGCGAGATCTCGGTGATGTATCCGAGCCGCCGGGCCGAGCCCGGCGCCACGGTGCTGGAGCTGGCCGGCGTCGGCTGCCGAGCGAGCGGCGTGCACGACGTTCGGCTCGAGCTGCGCGCGGGCGAGATCGTCGGGATGGCGGGACTCGTCGGGGCGGGACGCACGGAGCTGGCGCGCGTGATCTTCGGGCTCACCCCCGCCGACGCGGGGGAGATCCGCCTGCGCGGCGAGCCCGTCTCGCTCGCCGACCCGGCGGCGGCGATCGCGCACGGCATCGCCTACGTGCCGGAGGACCGGCGGCGGCACGGCGTCGTGCCGGAGCTCGACGTGGCGGCGAACGTCACGCTCGCCGCGCTCGACCGCCTCTCGGGGATCGGCGGCGTGGACCGCGGGCGCGAGCGCGCGCTCGCCGTCGAGTACGCGCGCCGCCTCGGGATCAAGACGCCGAGCATCTTCGCGCCGGTGTCGGCGCTCTCCGGCGGCAACCAGCAGAAGGTCGCGCTGAGCCGGTGGATGGTGACGCAGCCCGCGGTGCTCGTGCTCGACGAGCCGACGCAGGGGGTGGACATCGGCGCGAAGTCGGAGATCCACGCGCTGATGCGCGACCTCGCCGCGCAGGGCGTCGCGATCCTCATGATCTCGTCGGAGCTGCCCGAGGTGCTGGCGATGAGCGACCGCGTCGCCGTCATGCGCGACCGCACGATCGTGGCGGTGCTCGATCGCGCCGAGGCCACGCAGGAGACGGTGCTCGCGGCGGCGCTCGGCACGGAGGCGCAGGCGGCATGAGGCGCTCCCGATGAGGCTCGCCCGCTACAAGCGCGAGGGCGCGGCGCTGAGCGCGCTCGTCGCGCTGCTCGTCGTCGTCGCCGTCGCCGCGCCCTCCTTCTTCGCCTGGGCGAACCTGCGCGACCTGGCGCTGAACAACGCCGCCGCGCTCGTCGTCGCCGTCGGGATGACCGTGGTCATCCTCGTCGGGGAGATCGACATCTCGGTCGGCTCGCTCTTCGCCGTCTGCGGCGTCGCCGCCGGCTGGCTGGCGAAGGAGGGCGTGCCGGTGCCGCTGCTGCTGCCGTTCGTGCTGGTGATCGGCGGCGCGCTCGGCGCGTTGAACGGATTCCTCATCGGGCGGCTGCGCCTGCCGTCGATCATCGTGACGCTGGCGATGTTCGTCGCCTGGCGCGACGCGCTGCGGTGGGTGACGCAGGGCGCGTGGGTCGAGGGGCTGCCGCACGACTTCCAGTGGTTCGGCCTCGGCGAGGGGCCGGCGCGAGCGCTGATCGTCCTCGCGGCGCTCGGCGTGCTCGCGGCCGGCGCCTGGATCCTCCATGATTTCGCCGTCGGCCGCGCGGTGCACGCCGTCGGCTCCGATCGCGAGGCCGCGCGGCTGGCCGGCATCGAGCCGGACCGGATCGTCGTCGGCGCCTTCGTCCTCATGGGCGCGCTCGTCGGGCTCGCCGCGCTGCTCAACGCCGTCCGCTTCGCGGCGGTGCCGAGCAACGCCGGCGAGGGGATGGAGCTCACGGCGATCGCCGCCGTCGTCGTCGGCGGCGCCTCGATCACCGGCGGCCGCGGGACGCTCGTCGGCACGCTGATCGGCGTCGCGCTGCTCGGCAGCATTCGCACCGCACTGACCTTCCTCGGCATCAATCCCTTCTGGGAGCGCGCGATCCAGGGGGCGATCATCCTCGCCGCGCTGCTCTCCGAATCGCTGCTGAACCGCGTCGAACGGCGCGCCGCGCTCCGCGCCCTGGCTCGTGTCGACGCCTGACGTCCGCCTCGACGCGCCGCGCCCGTGGCGCGAGCGGCTCTTCCCGAACGGCGAGTGGGCGCTGCTCGTCGTCCTCGCGGTGGAGTGCGTCATCTTCGGCGCGACCGGCCAGAACTTCCTCGGCGCGGAGAACGCCTTCGAGATCACGCGGCTGAGCGTGGAGATCGGCCTCCTCGCGCTCGTGTCCACGCCGATCATCATCACCGGCGGCATCGACCTGTCCGTGGGCTCGATGATGGGGCTCGCCGCGGTGGTGCTCGGGAGCCTCTGGCGCGACGCCGGGCTGTCGCTGCCGCTCGCCTGCGCGGGGGCGCTCGTCGTCGGCATCGCCGGGGGCGCGCTCAACGCGGTGATGATCGCGCGGCTGCGCTTCCCGCCGCTCATCGTCACGCTCGGCACGTACTCGCTCTTCCGCGGCATCGCCGAGGGGCTCACGCGCGGGATCGACGCGTACTCGGGCTTCTCGCCGAGCTTCCTCTTTCTCGGCCAGGGCTACGTCGGCGGCGTCGTGCCGACGCAGCTGTTCGTGTTCGTCGCCGCCATCGCCGCCGTCGCCTGGTGGCTCCATCGCACGGCCTACGGCCGGACGCTGTACGCGATCGGCTACTCGCCCGAGGGGGCGCGCTACGCCGGGATCCCGGTGGACCGGCGGGTGGGGCTGCTGTACGTGCTCTCCGGCGCGGCGTCGAGCCTCGCGGCGATCATCTACGTCGCGCACCTCGGGCAGGCGAAGGCCGACGCGGGCACCGGGTACGAGCTGATGGCGATCACCGCGGTGGTGCTCGGCGGCGCCTCCATCTTCGGCGGCCGCGGCACGGTGCTCGGCACGGTGCTCGGCCTGCTCGCGATCGTCGTGCTGCAGAACGGGCTGCGCCTCAGCGCGCAGCCCGCGGAGCTGGCCGGGATCCTCACCGGCGTGCTGCTCGTCGCCACCATCCTGCTGGATCGTCTCTCGCGCCGCGCCAGGGCGCGGGTCCCCGTACCGATCGTCGAGGAGGAGGAGGTCGAATTGCGGAACTCACAGCTCGGCGTGCTCAGCGCCGTGATCCTCACCGGCGCGCTGGTGATTGCCGGGAGCAACTGGTGGCTCGTGCGCTCGCTGCGCGCGGAGCTGCACGCGGGCGCGGTGACGCCGCAGGGCGCCGTGCTCCCGGCGACGCACGGCCACGTCCCCGTGATCGCCGTGATGCCGAAGGCGAAGGGCGATCCGTACTTCATCAGCGCGCGCGAGGGCGCCGAGAAGGCGGCGAAGGCGCTCGGCGTCGAGCTGCTCTGGGACGGCCCGACCGACCTCGACCCGGCGAAGCAGAACGAGGTCGTCGAGGCGTGGATCACGCGCGGCGTGGACGCGATCGCCGTGAGCGTCGAGAACAAGGTCGCGATCTCCACCGTGCTGCGGAAGGCGCGCGCGCACGGGATCAAGGTGCTGACGTGGGACGCCGACGCCGCGCCCGACGCGCGCGACTTCTTCGTGGACCAGGCGACGCCGCAAGGGATCGGCTACACCCTCACCGACCAGGCGGCGGCGATCGCGCACGACACCGGCGAGGTCGCGATCATCACGGCGAGCCTCACGGCGGCGAACCAGAACGAGTGGATCAGGTACATCAGGGAGCGGCTCGCGCAGAAGTACCCTTCGATGAAGCTCGTCGCCATCCAGCCGAGCGACGGGGACCGCGACCGCGCCTTCGCCGAGACGCAGACGGTGCTCAAGGTGCATCCGCACGTGAAGGTGATCATGGCGATCGCCGCGCCGGCGGTGCCCGGCGCGGCGGAGGCCGTGGCGCAGTCCGGGCGCACCGACGTGAAGGTGACGGGGCTCTCGCTTCCCAACATGTGCCGGCCGTACATCAAGTCGGGGGTGATCCGGAGCATCGTGCTCTGGAACACCCTCGACCTTGGCGCGCTCACCGTCTACGCCGCCGATGCGCTGGCGACGGGGCAGCTCGAGCGCGGCGACAGCACGCTGAACGCCGGGCCGCTCGGCACCTTCCAGGTCGTTGGCGACGAGGTGCGACTCGGCAAGCCGTTCGTGTTCGACAAGAGCAACATCGACCAGTTCCATTTCTGATCCGCGGCTCGAGGCCGTTCCACCCCTGAACCCATGATCCCGATGGCGAGCTCGAAGCTGATCGGGCGACTGCGGCCGCGCGGGCCCCTGTCGCTCGCGGTGCTGCTGTCGCTCGCGCCCCTGCCCGGCGCGCGGCACCTCGCGCGCCGGCCGCCGGCGCTCGCGGCGACGGCGCTGACCACGGAGTACCAGGCCGACCCGTTAGGCATCGACGTGCGGCAGCCGCGGCTGACGTGGGAGCTCGTGTCTCCCGACCGCGACGTCGTGCAGGGCGCGTACGAGCTCCAGGTGGCGACGGACAGCGCCGCGCTGCGCGCCGGCCGCTCGCTCCTGTGGGACTCGGGGCGCGTGCGGTCCGACTCGTCGGTGCAGGTGGGCTACGCCGGCCCGGCGCTCCGGTCGCAGACGCGCTACTACTGGCGCGTCCGCGTCTGGGACGGCGACGGCCACGCCTCCGACTGGAGCGCGCCCGCCTGGTGGGAGACGGGGATCCTCCAGCCGTCGGAGTGGCGGGCGCGGTGGATCGAGACGACGTGGCCGGAGGTGGACAGCATCTCGAACCCCTCCCCCCTCCTCCGCCGAACCTTCACCGTGCGCGGACCGGTGCGCGCGGCGCGGCTCTACGTCACCGCGCATGGGCTGTACGAGGCGTATCTCGACGGCAAGCGCGTCGGCGACGCCGTGCTCACGCCGGGCTGGACGAGCTACAACCACCGGCTGCAGTACCAGACGTACGACGTCACCAGCCTGCTGCACCCCGGCGCGAACGCGATCGGGGCGATGCTCGGCGACGGGTGGTACCGCGGCCGCATCGGCTTCAGCCACCAGCGGAACTTCTACGGCAGCAAGCTCGGGCTTCTCGCGCAGCTCCGCATCGACTACGCCGATGGCAGCCACGAGGTGGTGGCCACCGACGGCGAGTGGAAGGCGACGCCGGGGCCGATCCGCGCCGCCAACATCTACGACGGCGAGGACTACGACGCGCGCCTCGAGCCGCGCGGGTGGTCGAGCGCCGGCTTCGACGACCACGCGTGGCAGCCGGTGCGCGTGGCCGGCGCGCCTGACGAGCACATCGTCGCGCCGGTATCGCCGCCGGTGCGGCGGATGGCGGACGTCCACCCGATCGCCATCCTGCACACCCCCGACGGCCACACCGTGTTCGACATGGGGCAGAACATGGTCGGCTGGGTGCGGCTGCGCGTGCGCGGGCCCGCGGGGACGACGGTGACGCTGAAGCACGCCGAGATGCTCGACCAGAAGGGGAACCTCTACACCGAGAACCTCCGCAGCGCGAAGCAGACGGACCACTACACGCTGCGCGGCGGCGGCGAGGAGGTGTTCGAGCCGCGCTTCACCTTCCACGGCTTCCGCTACGTCCAGGTCGAGGGCTACCCCGGCACGCCGACGCTCAGCGACGTCACGGGGATCGTCGTCCATTCGGCGCTCCCGCAGACGGGACACTTCGAGACGTCGAACCCGCTGCTGAACCAGCTGCAGCACAACATCACGTGGGGGCAGTGGGGCAACTTCGTGGACGTCCCCACCGACTGCCCGCAGCGCGACGAGCGGCTCGGCTGGACCGGCGACGCGGAGGTCTTCTCCCCCACGGCGGCGTTCAACATGGGCGTGGCGGGCTTCTTCACGAAGTGGCTCCGCGACATGGCCGCCGACCAGGATACCTCCGGCGCGGTGCCGTTCGTGATCCCGAACGTCCTCGGTCGCACGCAGGGTGCCGCCGGATGGTCGGACGCCGCGGTGATCATCCCGTGGAACATGTATCTCGCGTACGGCGACCGGCGCCTGCTCGAGCAGCAGTACCCGAGCATGAAGGCGTGGGTCGACCACGTGGACCGCCGCGCGGGGAAGGATCACATCTGGAGCGAGGACTTCCAGTTCGGCGACTGGCTCGCCTACGCGACGAACCGCTCCGACTATCCCGGCGCGACGACGGGCAAGGACCTCGTCGCCACCGCCTACTTCGCGCACTCGGCGGAGCTGCTGGCGCGCACCGCCGGCGTGCTCGGGCGCACCGACGACGAGCGGCACTACCGCGAGCTGGCGTCGGAGATCCGGCAGGCGTTCCAGCGCGAGTTCATCACGGCGACCGGCCGCGTCGGCGAGAACACCCAGACCGCGTACGTCCTCGCGCTCTCCTTCGGCCTCGTCCCCGACTCGCTGCGCGCCAGCGCCGCCGAGCGACTCGCGGCCGACGTGCGCAGCCACGACGACCACCTGACGACGGGCTTCCTCGGCACGCCGGAGCTCACGGAGGAGCTGGCGCGCTTCGGGCACCTCGACGTCGCCTACGCGCTGCTGAACCAGGACACGTACCCGTCGTGGCTGTATCCGGTGAAGCACGGCGCGACGACGATCTGGGAGCGGTGGGACGGCGTGAAGCCCGACGGATCGTTCCAGGATCCGGGGATGAACTCGTTCAACCACTACGCGTACGGCGCGATCGGCGACTGGATGTACCGCACCGTCGCGGGGCTCGACCTCGATCCGGCGCACCCCGGGTACAAGCACGCGATCATCCATCCGCAGCCGGGGGGCGGTCTGACCCACGCCGCGGCCACGCTGGCAACGCAGTACGGGACGCTCGGCTCGAGCTGGTCGATCCACGACGGGCGCATGTCGCTCGACGTCGAGGTGCCGGGGAACGGCACGGCGACCGTGCGGCTGCCGCACGCGCTGCTGGCGAACGTGACGGAGAGCGGGAAGGCGTTAGGCAGCGCGGCCGGTGTGCATTCCGTGCGGCAGGACAGCGGCGCGGTCGTCGCGGAGGTCGGCTCGGGCACCTATCACTTCGCGTGGCCGTACGGCGGACCCGTGGCGGCTTCGCGCACGGCGACGACCGGCGCCGCGGCGCGCGTCCCCGACAGGCTCGTCGTCCTCACCTTCGACGACGCCGTGAAGTCGGACTTCACGACGGTCGCGCCGCTGCTGAAGAAGTACGGCTTCGGCGCGACCTTCTTCGTGACGGAGTTCCAGAAGCCTCCCTTCGCCGACACGACGCTGTACATGACCTGGCCGCAGATCCGCGCCCTGAACGACATGGGCTTCGAGATCGGCAACCATAGCTGGAACCACACCCACGTCGACCGGCTGGACAGCGCGCGCATCGCCGCGCAGCTCGACACGATCGAGGCGCGCTGCCGGCGCTACGGGATCCCGAAGCCGGTGAGCTTCGCCTACCCGGCCTATGCCTACGGACCGACCGCGCTCGCGGTGCTGCGCGCGCGCGGCTACCGCTTCGCGCGCATCGGCGGCGGGAGGGCGTACGATCCCGCGCACGACGACCCGCTCCTCATCCCGAGCGTCAGCACGAGCGGGGACAACCGCGCGCAGGTGCTGCACGCCCTCGGCGAGGCGAAGGACGGCCGCGTCGTCGTCCTCACGATCCACGGCGTGCCGGACGCCGCACACCCGTGGGTCACCACGCCGCCCGCGCTGTTCGAGGAGTACCTGCGCTACCTGCACGACAACCACTACACCGTGATCGCGCTGCGCGACCTGGCGAAGTACGTCCAGCCGCGCGTGGCCGAGGGCGCGACGGCAGTGCAGCAGGCGGGCGCGGCGACGGCGCCGGCCGCCGGGGCGCGGCGGGAGATCCCGCGCGTCGCCACGGGGAGCCAGCGCCCGATGCCGAGCGAGTGGATCGACGGCGTCACCGGCCACCGCGTCGTGCGCCTCTCCGACCCGTCGGTCGCCAGCACCAGCTTCTACTTCACCAACGACCCCTTCGTCCACACGACGGCGGGCGACGTGATGGTGTTCTACGGCGCGACGGCCGAGGGGCGGCAGCTCTTCGCCATGAACCTGGCGACGCGCGCGACCACGCAGCTCACCCATCACGCCGGCGGCGTGAGCGGCGAGATCGTCGCCCGCCGGCGCGGTGAAGCCGTCTACCAGGCGCACGACAGCATCTTCGCGGTCAACGTCTCGTCGGGCGCGACGCGGCTCCTCGCCGTGCTGCCCCCCGACCTGCGCGGCGGCGTCGCGACTCTCGACGCCGACGAGACCATGCTCGCCGGCGTCGTCGCCGGGCCGCAGGTGCGCGAGATCCTCGCGAAGTATCCGCAGAAGGGACAGTTCTTCACGCGGATCTTCGAGGCGCACATCCCCCACGCCCTCTTCACCGTGGACCTGCGCACCGGCGCGGCGCGGAAGATCCACGAGGAGAACACGTGGCTCGGCCACGTCCAGTTCTCCCCGACCGACCCCGGCCTCCTGATGTTCTGCCACGAGGGACCGTGGCATCTCGTGGATCGCATCTGGACGATCGACGTGCGCACCGGCGCCGTGAAGCTCATGCACGAGCGGACGGTCCCGATGGAGATCGCGGGGCACGAGTCGTGGAGCGCGGACGGGAGCACGATCTGGTACGACCTTCAGGTTCCGCGCAGCGTGACCTTCTACCTCGCCGGCGTGAACGTGAGGACGGGCGAGCGCACGCGCTACGGGCTGACGCGCGACGAGTGGTCGATCCACTTCGCCGCGTCCCCCGACGGGCGCCTCTTCGCCGGCGACGGCGGCGACTCGGGCCAGGTCGCCCGCGCGAAGGACGGCCGCTGGCTCTATCTCTTCCGGCCCGCCGGCGATTCGCTCGCGTCGGAGCGGCTCGTCGACATGAGCCGCCACGACTACCACCTCGAGCCCAACGTGCACTTCTCCCCCGACGGGCGGTGGGTCATCTTCCGCGGCAACTTCGAGGGGAGGCCGCAGATCTACGCCGTGGAGATCGCGAAGAGCTGAGCGATCTCAGGGGAGCGGCCGGAGCTGCTCCCAGCGCACGTGCCAGCCGCGCTGCGGGAATCCCGGCGTCTCGTGCGCCGGCGCGCCGTCCCACCCCGCGGTCATCAGCGCGATCGCCGAGAGCAGGCCGCCGTTCCCGGGGAGATAGATCGTGAGACCCGGCCGCTGGTAGTTGTGGCCGTTCGGCAGCCAGCGGTTCTTCGGGGTGCTCATGAGCAGCGCGTCGACCGCGAGCCGCGGCGCGCCGAGCCGGGTCGCCGTCATCGCGACCAACGGGTAGTCCCACCCCCACGTCGTCTCCCACCGCCAGTCGGCGAGGGTGCGCTCGAGGGTGCGCAGCATCGCGGCGCGGTCGACGCGCGGCGACGCGACGAAGCCGTACGCCCCGAGCAGCGACGGATGATCGCGCCGCTGGGTCGCGTCGCTCCACGTCTCGCGCGCCGACTCGGCGTTCACGTACAGGCCGTCGCGCATCGGGAGTGGCGAGAGACGGCTGATCACGCGATCCCACGCCGGCTCGCGCGCGAGGCCGAGCCGCTCGCGCCAGCGCTGCGCCGTCTCGAGCCCGAATGCCCAGTACGCCAGCTCGAAGGTCGGGTTGAACGTGGTGCGCGCGGGATGGATCTCCTGCGCCGGGATGAGCGGCGGGCCGAGGACGTAGCGGCCGCGCGCCTCGTCCCACCACGGGTACGACGCCATGAAGGTCGCCGTCTCGTGCACGATCTCGCGATACTCTTCGAGCAGCTCGCGACGCGGCCGCGCGCGATAGGCCAGCTCCGCGAGGTGGATCGGATGCGGCTGCTGCCAGACGAGAAAGACGCCGACCCCCGACGGGCTCTCCCGGCCGTCGGGTCCGACCATCTTCGGCCAGCGCGCGCCGGCGTAGCCCTGGAGGCGCGCCGTCTCGCGGGCGCGCGGCAGGATGCGTCGGTACCAGGGCAGGCTCCGCTCGAGGAGCGCCTCGCGTCCCCAGAGCGCGAAGTGCGCGGCGTGCCACCAGTGCATCTCGAGGTGGAACTTGCCGAACCACGAGTTGAAGGTCTCGCCCGTCTCCTGCGGCGGCATCGTCCCCGCGCACTGGATCGCCGTGAGATACTCCGAGAGCACGATGCGGCGCTCGAGCTCCGTCGCGCGCGCCTCGGCGCTCCCGGAGAGGTCGACGATGCCCCCCGTCGTCCAGAAGCGCTCCCAGTGCGCCGCCGCCGCGCGACGGACCTCGTCGAAGCCGGGGAGCGCGCCGGCCGACTCGCTCGGCGCGAAGGCGACGACCAGCTCGAAGCGCGCCGCGCCGCGCGGCGGGGCGACGACGAAGCGGTGCTCCGCCTCGCGCGCGAGCGTGCCGCCGCGCGTCCAGGCCGCGCGCGCCCAGTAGCCGTCCGCGTCGAGCACGCGCCGCCAGGCGACGCTCGATCCGTCCGCGCGCACGACCTCCGTCCGGTGCTGCCGCGGGTGCGACCAGTCGGCGGGATCGCCGGTGTGCGTCGCGGAGCCGTACGGGAACGCGATCAGGATGGCGAGCCGCTCCGGATCGAGGTCGGTCCCGTCGACGCGCACGGCGACGATGTCGCGCTCCGGATGCACGCAGGTCGTGACGGCGAACGACCTGCCGTCGAGGCGGAAGCGGCTCGCCAGCGTGCCGGTCCAGAGATCGAGGCGCTGCCACGGGTCGCTCAGGTCCGTGGGAGCGGCGGCGGCGCCGTCGTCCCGGCGCAGGACGAAACCGATGCGCGCCAGCGAGAGCCGGTGCGGGTTCGCGCGCAGCCACGCACCCGCCGCGCTCTTCTCTGCGCTCGCGTACGGCACCGCGCGGCCGTGCGCGTCGTAGAGCGCCTCGGCGTCCGCGAGCTGGTAGCCCTCCGTATTGGGGAAGGAGTGCCACCCCCACTCCGCCTGCGTGGCGAGCGGGATGTCGCGGTGCCGCTCCGGAAAGGTCTGCAGTCCGGTGATGTCCGCGGTGAAGGCGAAGCCGCCGTTCCCGACGCTCAGCACCGAGAAGGGGTCCATCGTGCGGACCACCGGCGCGTGCCGGTCCACGCGCGCGCGGCGGTCGATCGCGGCGGCGGGGTCGAGCTGTCCGCCCACGACGCGGCCCGCGCCGAGCGAGCCGCCGAGCGAGGCGAGCCGGCGCAGCCGCGCGGCCCACGGCGTCGCGAGCGGCGCGGAGAGGAGCTGGAGGAAGTCTCGCCGGTCCATGGCCGCAACCTACTCGCCGCCGCCGGGCGGCCGCGAGGGGCGCATACGGGCTCCCGTTTGGCACTTCCGGAGCCGCGTGAAATGCGCGACCATCCTCCCGACGTTCGACGCCCGCTCTCACACGATACCGATGCCGAAGCTCCCCGCCGCCCACCGGGCCGCGCTCTCGATCCTCGCCCTCACCCTCGCGCTCCCCGGCTGCCACGCCGCCGGCGCGGCCGCCGCCCCCGCCGTCATCCCGGCGCGCGACACCGCCGGACTGCCGGCATGGGTCGGCAAGGGGGGCGCGCGCCGGCAGCCGGCGGGCGGCCGCGTCTTCCTGGCCAACGCCTACGGCGCCCTCCCCGACGGCGCGACCAGCTCGACGCGCGCGATCCAGCGCGCGATCGACGCCGCGGCGGCCGCCGGAGGCGGCACGGTGGCGTTCGCGCCCGGTCGGTACGTCACCGGCGCGATCTTCGTGAAGAGCAACGTCCACCTGCGCGTCGACTCGGGCGTCACCCTCCTCGGCAGCCAGGACGACGCCGAGTACCCCGAGCGGCCGACGCGCGTCGCCGGGATCGAGATGACGTGGCCCGCGGCGCTGATCAACGTCGACGGGCAGACGAACGTGACCATCTCGGGGCGCGGGACGATCGACGGCCAGGGGAAGAAGTGGTGGGACCGCTACTGGGCGCTGCGCCGCGAGTACGAGCCGCGCGGCCTGCGCTGGGCGTCGGACTACGATGCCAAACGAGTCCGGCTGATGGGGATCTCGAGCTCCTCGGACGTGACCGTGCAGGGGCTGCACCTGCGCCGCTCCGGCTTCTGGACCGTGCAGGTCCTCTACTCCGACCACGTCACCGTGGACGGGATCACGATCCGCGACAACTCCGGCCCGAGCACCGACGGGGTGGACATCGACTCGTCGGAGTGGGTGCTCGTCGAGAACACGGACATCGACAACAACGACGACGACATCTGCCTCAAGGCGGGCCGCGATGCCGACGGGCTGCGCGTGAACCGGCCGACGCAGTACGTGCTGATCCGGAACAACACCACACGCCGCGGCGCCGGCGTCGTCTCGTTCGGCAGCGAGACGTCGGGCGGGATCCGCCACGTCGTCGCCCTGCACAACCACGGCATCGGCACGAGCGAGGGCGTGCGCTTCAAGTCGGCGCACACCCGCGGCGGGGTCGTCGAGGACGTCCTCGTGCGCGACCTGCGGATGGAGAACGTCCCCCTCCCCTTCACCTTCACGTCGAACTGGAACCCGAGCTACAGCTACGCGACGCTGCCGGCGGGGATGACGAACGTGCCGCCGTACTGGATCGCGCTCACCACGCCGGTGGAACCGCCGGAGCGCGGCTACCCCGAGTTCCGCGACATCACGATCGAGGACGTCGTGGCGACCGGCGCCAAGCGCATCTTCACCGCCGAGGGGCTGCCGACGAAGCCGATCCGGAACGTGACCTTCCGGCACGTGCGGGCGGAGGGGCAGACGGCGGGCACGATCCGCTACGCGAAGGACTGGACCTTCGACGACGTGGTGCTGAAGACGGCGGATGGAAGCCGGGTGACGGTGCCCTGAGGCGCGAGGGGCGAGGGAGCCCGTCCCGCGCGCCGCGGGCCGGGGCCGACCTCGCGGATGAACGCGGATCCGGCGATCCCCATCCGGCCAGTCGCGAGATCAGGCAGGCACGTACGTCAACCTGATCACATCCTCGCCGATGCGATCGTGCGTCATGAGGCGGAGCGGCGGCCGGGCTCCGGCGAAATACGGCTTGCCGTGGCCGAGCACGACGGGGTGCAGGTAGATGCGATACTCGTCGATCAGGCCAAGTCGAGTGAGGCTGTGCGCCAGGTCGGGGCCGGCAACTTCGATCTCCCCGTCGCGCCCGGCCTTCAGCTCGCGGATCGCGCTCTCGAGATCGCCCTCGACGAGCGTGGCGTTGGGGCCGACCGACTTCAGCGTGCGCGAGACGACCCATTTCGGCTGCTTCCGCCACGCCGCCGCGAACGCGCGTTGCTCTGCATCCCACTCGGAATGGTCGTCGTCCCAGTACCGCATGACCTCGTACATGTTGCGACCGTACACACTGCCCGCCTGCCCCTCAGCCTCCTCGATGAAGTGGCGGAAGAGCGTGGGGCTCGGCGCAAAAGCCGTGAAGTCGACGTAGCCGTCCAGGGACTGGTTCATTCCGAACACGAGCTTCGCCATATCCGCTTCCCTCACGCGGCACTTCCGCGCGGTTCTGATTGCGTCATGCAACCGGTCGCAGGCCAGGATCGACTGACATCATAGCGCGATCCTTCCTGGAATGCGCATGGGCACCCCACGCTCGTGCCGCGACAGCGGGACCCGGACCCCTCGCCCCTCGCCCCTCGAACCTCATCACTCGTCCCACAGCACCGGCTCCCGCACCGGATAGTTCCGCACCACCTCCGGCACCGTCGGATCCGCGTTCAGCGTCCTCCACAACGCGATGTACTTCGGCTCGTGCAGCGCGAGGCCGCCGAAGAGGAGCGACGGCTGGCGCACCGGCCACTGGGCGTCGTACATCACGTCCGGCGGCTTCGGCCAGGCGCGATGGTTCGCGATGTACGGGTACATGAACGCGAGCGCGCGGCGCATCCCGCGGCCGTCGGGGAGGGTGTAGGTCCACAGGTTCTCCGCCGGCGTCGACAGCACCTCGGCGAGCATGCTCATCACGTCGAGCTGGAAGAGCGAGTAGCCGTACGGCTTCGTGCGCGCGAGCTCGCGCGGAAAGCTGCCGTCCGCTGCCATCTGCTGGGGGAGCAGCGTACCGGTGAAGAAGGTGCGCATCGAGTCCAGCGCCGCCGAGTCGCCGACCAGCTTCGCGAACTCCGCGACCTGGAGCGCCCACGCCGCGCTGTGGTTGTTCCCGTTGTCTCGCTCGGCGAGCCCGTACGGATGGCTCGTCATCCAGTGCAGGTAGTCGGCGAACCACGCCTTCAACGCCGCGAGCGTGGCGCCGTGCAGGTAACCCATCCGCTCGAGCACTCGGATCGCCTGCGCCACCTCCACGAGGTGAATCGTGTCGATGATCCCGATCCCGCGTCCCGTCACGCGCCCGTGAATGGCCTGCGCGTGGAGGAGGTTCGGGTTCATGCGCGTGCGCGCGTCCACGAACCACGCGCGCAGGTGGTCCACCGCGCGGCCCGCGTAACGTGAGTCCCCCGTGATCTCGTACGCCGCGACGAGCGCGGGCACGATCTGGCTGAAGCGGATCAGGGCATCGCGGTGCGCGACGAAGTTGTCGGGGTTCGTCTCGCCGTCGCGCCGGATGTACGGGCCCGAGGGATCCCTGGGGTCGGGCCACCAGTAGTCCCCCTCCGAGTAGTAGTCGTGCACCCCGCCGGTGCTGCGCGGCGCCGGGTACGCGGTGATCGTGATCGGCCGCTCGCGCAGGTACCGCTCGGCGAGGGCGAGGACGCGCGGGCGCTCGAGCCGCAGGAGCGCGTCGCGCGTGAGCAGCGTCGTGTCGGCGGGAGCGGCGGCCGACGCATGCGCCGGAGCGCCGAGCGAAGGCCAGCGGTGGTGCACCGTGTCCGCCCGCTCGACGGGCGCGAGATCCGGCAGCGGCGACGCGCGGTCCGGCGCGAGCACCACCGTCGCGCCGCGCCGCAGGACGAGCGAGAAGTCACCCGCGGCGGTCCTCGTCAGGCGCGGCGGTGCTCCCGTGTGCGAGCGCACGACCGCCGTGTCCCAGCCCGCGAGGACAAGGCGGCACGGCTGCCCGGCGAGGCTCGTCACGCGCACCCACGACGTCCGGCCGTCGCGCCGCACCGCGCTCACTAGGAACGCCCCGTCGGCGCGGAGGTCGGCGAAGCTAGCGGCGCTCCACCGCGACGGCCCCCCCGGGAAGTCGCGCAGCGCCCCGCCCCAGTCCTGGAGGAACATCTCCTGGATCGTCGTCGCCGCCGACAGCGGTGTCTCGATGACCGGACCGGCCTCGGCGTAGAAGGTGTTCGGCTCCATGTACTTCGGGAAATCGAGAAACGCGTTCAGCCGCGCGAGCGCGGTGTCCCCTTCCCCGAGCATCTCGTGCATCGACGCGCCGCCGGTGAAGGAGTAGCCGCGGAAGAGCGCCGCGTCGCGCTCCCACGTGCGCAGGGAGTGCGAGATGAGCGCGCGCCCCTCGGCGCTGTCGGGCGTGATGAGCGCGAGCGGGTAGATCGCCAGCAGGTGCGAGTAGTGCCGGTGCGACTGCTTCCACGGCCGGTCGCGCCCGACCCACAGGCCGGTGACGGAGTCCGCCGGGAAGGGCGTGAGGTTGGCCAGCACGTCCTTCCACCGCGGCAGGAGCGGCTCGCGGATGTGCAGCCGCTCGGCGCTCGCGATCAGCGACCCGAGTCCCCAGCGCAGCAGGGCGAGGTCGTAGTTCGCGTCGGCGACCGTCGTCAGCTCGGGGGACTCCGTCGGCGGGAGGTGGTACCGGCCGTCGTCGCCCTTCTGCACGTACGCCAGGTAGTTGCCGATCGCCAGCCGCAGCAGCGGGTAGACCCGCGCGCGGAGGAGGCGATCGTTCATCGTGTAGCGGTAGTACTCCCAGTAGTAGAACAGCGTCCAGGGCAGGTCGCCCATCTCGTGCGCGGCATCGCTCGTCGCCGTCGCGAGATCCACCTTGCGGACGAGGTCGGGGCCGGAGCTGCGGCCGATCGCCGCGGCATCCGGCCGCAGCCGCTCCGGGACGTTGTCGATCAGCGCCTGACGATGCCGATCGAGGTTGCGGAAGAGCGACTCCGAGAGGTCGATCCGGTTGGCGCGGAAGAGCGGCGAGTAGGTGAGCTGGATGTTGAGGTTCCACCAGATCGCCGGCCACGGCGTGGCGTCGAACCACGGGCCGTTCAGGTCGAGGATCGGCCCGTCCGGGCGCATGGCCGATCCCAGCTTGTAGACCTGGATCCAGTAGTACGACTCGAGCCGCGCGTCGGGGAAGGAGACGAAGCTCTCGGGGTAGTAGCGGTGCCACCACGCGCGATGCGCGCGCTCGAGGGCGACGAGCCCGTCGCGGGATGCCGTCGCCGTGGCGGCGCGCGCCTCGCGCAGCGCCGGAGCCGCGCTGGACGCGAAGCCGATGCTGACGTAGCAGACCCGCTCGCCGCGCTCCACGGCACCGCAGCGAATGGACTCCGCGTGCGCGTCGCCGCCGACGAACGGCTGCACGCTCGTGATCTCGTGCGCCAGACGAGTGACGGTCGGCGCCGGGTGCAGGTCGGTGGAATCGAACGGCTGCTTGTTGTGCACCTTGCGCGGCGGGCGCGCGACGGCGGGCGCCCAGTCGAGCGTCGCCCCGCGCTCGCCGCCGCGGCCGTCGAGCACGATGACGATGACGCCCGGCGTTCGCGGCACGAAGCTGCGCCAGCGCACCTCGCCGCGATCGGTCGTCACGACGCCGCTCGCCTCGGCGTTCCAGAGCGCGAGCCGCGCCCGGCCTCCGGTGATCGTGCCGTTCGTCGCGAGCAGCACGCGCCCGATCGGGTAGCGCGATTCGTCGTGGTAGACGTCCGTGCGATTGACCGTCCAGCCGAACGCGCCGTCGCGCTCGTCGATCGTCGCGCCGAGCCGGCCGTTGCCGATGAAGGCGCTCTCCTTCCAGCCGTGCGGCAGGCGGTCCCAGACGAGATCCTGCCGAGCGAGAAAGGTCGGCCAGTCGATGCGCGTCGCGGGGGGCGTCGCCCGGGCGGGCGATGCCATCACCGCGCCGAGCGCGATACCGAGCGCCACGCGCCGGGCGAGAGGCGCCGCGATGCGCACGCGGCGGCGAAACGTCGGCACGCTCACCGGCCGAGCCGCAGCATGACGACGCCGTGCGCGGGGACCGTCGCCGTGTAGCCCGTCGTCGCCGAAGGAAGGTCCGCGTGCGCCCAGAGGTCGCGCGCGTGCCCCACCGGCCAGTCCACTCCGAGATCGGCCCACCGCGCCGTCATCGGCGCCGCGTTCGCGCCGCGGTTGAAGAAGGCGACGGCCACGTCGCCATTGGCGAGCGGACGGGTCCAGATCTCCTGCTCGCCGTTCGCCGACGCGCGCCGGCCCTGATGGCCGGCGGGATCCTGGTCCACCGCGATGACCTCGCGGTTGGTGAGGATCGCCGCGATCGCCGGTGTCATCGTGCGCAGGTCGTTCCCGGCGAGGAGCGGCGCGGCGAGCATCGACCAGAGGCTCATGTGCGTGCGGTACTCGTCGTCGCTCATCCCGCCGTTGCCGATCTCCAGCATGTCCGGGTCGTTCCAGTGCCCCGGCCTGGCGAAGGGCGCGAGCGAGTCCTGCGCGAACCCGATGCGCGACATCGCGTCCCAGCGGTCCCGGATATCACCCGTCGTGCGCCAGAGATTTCCGCCGACATCGGCGCCCCACCGCCACACGTCGAGCCGGCCGTACTGGCACAGGCTGTAGACGATCGCGCGACCGGTCGCCTGGAGCGCCTCGCCCATCTTCTGGTACACCGCGGGCATCTCCTCGTCGGTGTAGATGTTGCGCGCTCCACACCAGTCGTACTTGAGGTAGTCGATCCCCCACGCCGCGTACGTGCGCGCGTCCTGCGCCTCGTGGCCGTAGCTCCCCTCGTACCCCGCGCAGGTGTTCGGGCCCGGCGAGGAGTAGATGCCGAGCTTGAGACCCTTCGAGTGGACGTAGGCGGCGAGCGCCTTCATGTCGGGGAACTTGCGATTGGACGTGATGTTCCCCTGCGCGTCGCGCTCCCCCTCCCAGGTGTCGTCGATGTTGATGTACTCGTAGCCGGCGTCCTTCATCCCGCTGCTCACCATCGCGTCGGCCATCGCGCGCACCGCCGCGTCGTCCACGCGGCTGGCGAACCGGTTCCAGCTGTTCCAGCCCATCGGCGGCGTGCGCGCGAGGCCGTTGTCGGGGACGTCGTGCCGCGCGGGCGGCTCGATGCGCGCGGGCATCGCACCCTCCCCCGCCGGCGCGCGCACCGCGACCATCTCGGTGGGTCGGTCCGTCGGCCGGCGGCGCGTGGACAGGTGCAGGGTGTCGCCGGCGAGGCGTCCCTCATAGTGCACGGTGCGCTCGCTGCGCCCGTCGCGCATGCTGCCGGTGATCGTGAAGCCGCGCGCGTCGCCGGTGCTCGCGACGACGTGATAGAAGAACTGCGTGACGCGGATGGTGCCGCGGATCCCGCCGTCGTCCTGCACGAGGTCGAAGTACGACCGCCGCTCCGTCCCATCCCCGCGCGGCTGGCGCACGACCCAGTTCCCCGTCAGCCCCGCGGCCGGCGCCGGCGCGACGCTCGCGGATGACGCCGCCCCCGTTCCCGCGCACGCGGAGAGAATCGTCGGCAACACCATGGCCAGTGTGGCCATCGCGATCCGTCTCCGCGCGGCACGCATCCCTCGTCCCTCGTCCCTCGTCCCCCCGCTTCCCTCCTCCCGCCTCCCGCCTCCCTCGTCAGATCGCATGATCCGTCCCCTCATTCTCCCCCCTCCAGATTCGTTTGGCAGTCCACGCGCGCGGCGCGCCGCTCCAGAACTCGTCGTGCGCCGGGAGCCCGAGCGGCAGCAGCCCCGCGCTGCACAGGTAGAGACTTCCCGTCGAGATGTAGCCCTCGCCGATGTCCGGCTGGTGCCCGCAGAAGCCGATCGTCAGCCAGCCGTCGCGGTCGAAGGTGCCCGGCGCCTCGATCATCCGCCGGATGACCGCCGTCAGCGCGCCGCGCACCTGCGCCGGCGCCACGCCCGCCGGCAGCTCGTGCCGCAGCGCCACCTGGCCGAGGAGCTGGAAGGCGCCGAAGCGGTAGGCGAGCGAGCGGCCGATCGGCGGGAAGGTGCCCTCGGGTGAGATCAGCCGCTCGAGGATCGCCGCATAACGAGTCGCGCGCTTCGGCTCCGCGGCGGCGAGACCACGCCACTCCGGCGCCTCCCCGCCCACCGTGCGCAGCACGTCGAGCAGCATCGGGTGGATGACGAAGCTGTTGTAGTAGTCCCAGTGGAAGGACGGGCCGTCGCCGTAGACGCCGTCGCCCTTGTACCACTGCTCGTGCTCGCGCAGGGCGTAGTCCACCCGCATGCGGTCCCACCGCTCGCCCATCGTGTGCAGCGCCGCCTCGATCGTCGCGCTGAACATGAGCCAGTTGCTGGCGTACGGCTGGATCACGCGCGTGGACGCGAGCGCCGCGGCGACGTTCCGCCGGGTCCGATCGTCGAGCCTCGCCCAGAGCGCCGTCGGCGCCCGCAGGATGGCGTGCGCGAGGAACGCCGCGTCGACCACCGGCTGCCGGCCGCGGGTGAAGTTCATGAAGTCCGGCGAGCGCGGGTCGGTCGCGGCGGCGATCCCGCGGCGCGCCAGCTCGGCGTGGCGGGCGCGCTGCGCGCCCTCGGGGGTGCCGTCGTCGCCGAGCTCGAGCCACGGCGCCATGCCGGTGAGGAGCCGGCCGACGGCTTCCAGGTGCGTGTACTCGCGTCGGTCCGGTCCGCCCTCGGGCGACGTCTCCACCGGCATGCGGCGGTGCAGCTCCCCGACCGCGAGGCTGCTCAGCACCGGGGTCGCGATCCGTGTGAGCACGCTCACCCAGTACGCGCGGTCCTCGGGGCCGGTGACGGGGATCGCGGAAGCCGGCCGCATACCGTCGAATGGGGAGTGTCGGGCCGCCGGCAGGCCGAGCGCCGGGACGACGCCGAGCGAGAGGAGACGGGCGAGGAAGCTGCGGCGGTCGCTCATCGCGGCGCGCCGCCGCTCGGCGTGCTGGAGATCGTCATGTGCCGGGATGGAATGCTCTTGCGGAAGCCGCGGCGGGCCTGTAGTACGGAAGAGGTTAAACGATGCAGTAGAATCGCCCTTCCCGCCAGAACTCGCCGGCCCGCATGTCCCGATCCTCCCCCGACCACATCGACCGCCGTGAGGCGCTCCGCCGCGCCGCGCTCCTCCTCGGCGGCGCCATCTCCGCCCCGACCCTCGCCGCGGTCCTCGCCGGCTGCGACGCGCACGCCACCCCCGGCGGCGGCAGCGGCGCCAGCGGCGCCCCCGCCGCCCGACCGCTCGACGCCGATCAGGCGCAGATGATCGCCGCGATCGCCGAGCACATCATCCCCGAGACGGATACGCCGGGCGCGCGCAGCGCCGGCGTCCCGCGCTTCATCGAGACGATGCTCGCCGAGTACTACACCCCGGAGCAGCGCGCGCGCTTCCTCGACGGCCTCGCCGACCTGGACGCCCGCGCGCGCTCGCAGCACGGCCGTCCCTTCCTGCGCTGCACGAGCGCGCAGCAGCACGCGCTCGTCGCCGCCCTCGACGCCGAGACCTTCGGCGGCGTCGCGCACCGCGATGCCGCGCCCGCGGCCGCGGCCACGGAGGCGTCGAAGGAGACCGAGCGCGGGGGTGCCGGCGGTCCGAACGTCACGGCGGCGGAGCCGCCGGCCCCACGGAAGAAGGCCTCCGCCCCGCCTTCGTTCTATCGGATGATGAAGGAGCTCACCGTCATCGGCTACTACACCTCCGAGCCCGGCGCCACGAAGGAGCTGCGCTACGTCCAGGTGCCCGGCCGCTTCGACGGCTGCGTCCCTCTCGCGAAGATCGGCCGCGCCTGGGCCGTCTGACACTCGTTCTCATATCACTCAGCTTCCACTGCTTTCATGACTGGTCTCAAGAGCGAGCCGTACGACGCGATCGTCGTCGGCTCCGGCATCACCGGCGGGTGGGCCGCCAAGGAGCTCTGCGAGCACGGCCTCCGCACCCTCGTCATCGAGCGCGGCCGCTTCGTCGAGCACGGGAAGGACTACATCACCGAGTGGAAGCAGCCGTGGGAGTTCGCCCACCGCGGCCTCGGCGACAAGCAGCTCTACGCCCACGACTACCCCATCCAGAGCAAGAACTACGCATTCGGCGAGGCGACGAAGCACTTCTTCGTCAACGACCGCGAGCACCCGTACGTCACCGACGGCGACCAGGAGTTCCGCTGGATCCGCGGCTATCACCTCGGCGGACGCAGCCTGCTCTGGGGACGCGCCTGCTGGCGGTGGAGCGACCTCGATTTCGAGGCGAACCTGCGCGACGGCCACGGCGTGGACTGGCCGATCCGCTACGCCGACATCGCGCCGTGGTACAGCCACGTCGAGCGCTTCGTCGGCATCTCCGGCGAGAAGCTCGGCCTGCCCTACCTCCCGGACGGCGAGTTCCTCCCGCCGTGGGAGTTGAACTGCGCCGAGCGATTCGTGAAGCAGGGCGTCGAGCGCCACTTTCCCGGCCGGCACATGACGGTGACGCGCGTCGCCAACCTCACGCGCGCACACCTCGGCCGCGGGCCGTGCCAGGCGCGCGACCAGTGCGCGCGCGGCTGCAGCTTCGCCGGCTACTTCAGCAGCCTGAGCTCCACGATCCCGGCGGCGCAGAAGACCGGCAACCTCACCATCGTCACCGACGCCGTCGTCGAGAGCGTGCTGTACGACGAGAGCCGCGACCGCGCCAGCGGCGTGCGGGTGATCGACGCGAAGACGAAGCAGGCGCGCGAGTACTACGGCCGGATGATCTTCCTCAACGCCTCCACGATCGGCACCGCGCAGATCCTGCTCAACTCGAAGTCGCGCCGCTTCCCGACGGGTCTCGCCAACTCGAGCGGCGAGGTCGGCCACAACCTGATGGACCACCTCTCCAAGCACGGCGCGCGCGGCGTCGTCCCCGGCCTCGAGGAGGACTACGTGTATGGCCGCCGCCCCACCGGCACCTACGTCCCGCGCTTCCGCAACCTCGGCGTGAAGGGGGAGGAGAAGGTCGGCTTCCTCCGCGGCTACGGCATCCAGGCGGGCGCGAGCCGCGAGAGCTGGCACCGCGGCACGAGCAGCGCCGGGATCGGCACGGAGCTCAAGCAGCGGCTCCACGAGCCCGGGCCGTGGCACGTCAGCATGCAGGGCTACTGCGAGTGCCTCCCGCGCCACGAGAACCACATCGAGCTCGATCCGGAGCGGAAGGACCAGTGGGGCATCCCGCTCGTGCACATCCACTGGTCGTGGAGCGAGAACGAGAAGGCGCTGCGCGAGGACGTGAAGACGCAGGCCGCCGAGATGCTGGAGGCGGCCGGGTGCAGGGACGTGAAGACCTACGACGACAACGCGCCGATGGGCTTCAGCGTGCACGAGATGGGAACGGCGCGCATGGGACGCGACCCGAAGACCTCGGTGCTCAACGCGCACAACCAGGCGCACGACGTCCCGAACCTCTTCGTCACCGACGGCGCGTGCATGGCGAGCACGTCATGCGTGAACCCGTCGATCACCTACATGGCGCTCACCGCGCGCGCCGTGAACCACGCCGTGGAGGAGCTGAAGCGGCGGAATCTCTGAGGGACGAGGGACGAGGGACGCGGGACGCGTCGGGGCTCCTCGACACGTCCGAACTCCGCGCGCGCCGCTGTCCCCTCTACCGAGCAGGCTCGTAACGAGCCGACACGGATTCCACGGAAACTGCGGATCGGCGCGGATGGGCGCTGCCGTGTGGGCCGCGGGCCCCGGGCCGGCCGGGGCGCGAGGGGCTTTCCTGCCACGCGGAGCGATTCGCACGATGCGGCAGTTCATTCGTGATCATCCGCGTCTCCCCATCGTGTGATGCCGGCTCGGCGGAGGAGCGCCAGCGGTGGCGCGACTGGCCCACTCGCGCCACCGCTGGCGCCTCCACCCGGCCGGCTTCAACGATGAGACGCGAATCGAGCGGACATCGTGCGAATGGGGCGAGGGATCCGCGACCCGATGCCCGGACCGGCCGCTGGGCGAGACGCGCCGTCGCGCCACCCGGAGCCGATCCGTGGCATCCGTGACCTCCGTCCAATCCGTGTTCCCCACGGCGCGACCGATCCAGCCCGGACGGGCCGCGCGTCCCGCGTCCCGCCTCACTCCGCCGGCAGGATGTTCTGGTTCGTGCGGAAGACGTTCCGCGGATCGAAGCGCCGCTTGAGCTGCCGCAGCCGCGGATGGTTCGTCCCGTACGCCGCCGCGACGCGGGCGCCCTCCTCCTGGGTCATGAAGTTGACGTAGACGCCACCCGTCGCGTACGGGGTCACCGCGTCGTAGAGCCCCCGCGCCCACGCGATGCACTCGTCGTCCTTCGCGCGGTCCGCCCACCGGCCGTGGATGCTGATGAGGTATTCCGCGTCGCGATGGGCGTAGGCGGTGGCGTCGGCGGGGACGCGACTCACGGCGCCGCCGAGCTGCACGACCACCACCTCGCACTGCGGGTCGGGGATGCGGAGCGTGTGCTCGATCAGCGTGTCGATGAACCCGTCGCCGAGCCCCCGCAGGTCGTGCGACTTCCAGTAGTTGCGCATCCCCGGCGTGAGCAGCGGGTCGAGGATCATCTGCCACGCCGTGTAGGACATCGGCTGCACGAGGTCGGCGATCGGGGTGCCGAACGAGCGCACGGGGCGCATCGCCCGCTCGCCCGCCTCGTGGTCGCCCGTCCAGCACATCGCGAGGACGAGGATCTCCTTCCCGTGCCACGTCGGGTCGAGGAAGGGGAGCGGCGGCGCCTTGCGCAGCACGTACCAGCACACGAGCTCCTCCGGCGCGCTCGCCACGAAGTCCCGGTAGAAGCGCATCACGTCGCGCGCGCGGCTCAGCGGGTGCACGACGAGCCCAGACAGCACCTCCGGTCCCACCGCGTGGAGGCGGAAGTCGAACGACGTCACGATGCCGAAGTTCCCGCCGCCGCCGCGGAGCGCCCAGAACAGGTCCGCGTTTTCCGCGTCGCTCGCGCGCACGCGCTCTCCGTCCACGGTGACGACGTCGGCCCCGAGGAGGTTGTCTACCGTGAGGCCGAAGCGCCGGCTCAGCCACCCGAAGCCGCCGCCGAGCGTCAGCCCCGCGACGCCGGTCGTCGAGTTGATGCCGAGCGGCACCGCGAGCCCCGCCGCTTGCGTCGCGGCGTCCACCTCGGCGAGGGTCGCGCCCGCTTCCACGCGCACCGTGCGCGCGTCGCTGAACAGCCGCACGCCGCGCATCGGCGACAGGTCGATCATCAGGCCGCCGTCCGTCACGGCGCTCCCGGCGATGTTGTGCCCGCCGCCGCGCACGGAGATCAGGATGTCGTTCGCGACGGCGAAGCGCACCGCGCTCGCCACGTCGGCGGCGCCGGTGCAACGCGCGATGAGCCCGGGCTGGCGATCGACCATCCCGTTCCAGACGGTGCGCGCCGCGTCGTAGCCCGGCGCGCCGGGCGTGAGCAGCGGCCCGCGCAGGCTGGCACGGAGCGCGTCGGTGAGCCCTGTCCCGACGAAGGTGGATGGACCGGCGATGCTGCGAAGACTGAGTCCCATGTGTGCCTCCCCGCGGGAAGCACGCCGCGGGGATTGTTCGCGAGCATCGCCGCTCGACCCGGGCGCTTCCTGAGAGGCGCCATATTCCGCCGCCCCATCTGGCGCGTCAAGCGAGCGGGACTCTGCGGGAGGCGGGAGGCGGGAGGCGTCGGGACGAGGGACGAGGGACGAGCGGCGCGTGCGAGGCGTCGAGATTGCGCGTCGACCAATGCCGAGGTGTTCCGCCGTCGCGCCACCACGCGTCGCGCGTCCCGCGTCCCCCACGCCTCCCGCCTCCCGCCTCCCGCCTCCCGCGCTCACCCCACCGGCGCCACCTGATACTGCTCCAGCTTCCCGTCCGACAGCTCGTACGTCCACACCCGCAGCGTGCGGTCGGGGAAGGTCACGCGGTAGGAACGCTCGGTCATGCCGCCGCGGCTCGTCTGGCCGGTCTGGGTGAACGCCGTCGGCGCGCCGAGGGGGCCGAGGCTCGACGCGAAGTCGCGCAGCGCCTGGTCGCTGAAGTACGCGTTCGCGTCGGCGGTGAAGAGCGAGCGGTCGATCGTGCCGCGCTGCAGCCCCTCGAAGATGCGGCGGGCGCGCTCCTCGCGGCTCGCCGTCTGCGCATCCTCGACCGTGAACAGCGCGCGGCCGATCTGCGCGGCGATGGCGCCCGACGCCGGCGCGGCGTCCTGGTTCGTGAGCACGACGACCGCCGCGCTGTCGTCGGGGTACACGACATTCTCGGCGGTGAACCCGGCGACCTCGCCGCCGTGCGAGATCGCGCGGTGGCCGGCCTGGAGGCCGACGTCGACGCCGAGGCCGTAGCCGGTGCTCGCGCCGTTGGTCAGCAGCACCGTGCGCTCCAGCGTGCGGTACGACGCGGGCTTCAGCAGGCTCTGGTCGATCATCGCGATGTCCCACTTCGCGAGATCGCTCGCCGTCAGCGCCAGCTCGCCCGCGCCGAACATCCATCCCGGCCCGGTGGACGGCGCCGGCCGCAGCGGGCCGAGGCCGTAGCGCATGTAGCCCACCGGCTCGATCGATGACGGGCCGTTCGCGTCGAAGTCCACCGCGCTCGTCAGGCGGAGCGGCGCGAGGATGCGCGTGCGCAGGAACTGGAAGAAGGGCTGGCCGCTCACCTTCTGCACGATGAGCGCGGCGATGACGAAGTTCGTGTTGCTGTACTGCCAGCGCGTGCCCGGCGCGAAGTCCAGCGGCTGCTTCGCCCAGTGGTCGAGGATCGCCTGCGGGCTGATCGCCTTCTCCATCGCCGGCGGCACGTAGTCCTGCGGCCAGAAGTCCTGGTAGCCGGAGGTGTGCGACAGCAGCTCGCGGATGGTGACGCGGTTCCCCGCGGTGAGCCCGGGGATGAAGCGCGACACGGGGTCGTCGAGCGAGAGCTTCCCCTCCTGCTGGAGGAGGAGGATCGCCGCGGCGGTGAACTGCTTGCTGATCGAGCCGATGCCGTAGCGCATGTCGGGGCGCGCGGCGACGCGCGGGTCGAGCCGCGCCGCGCCGTACGCGTTGGCGTAGGCGAGCCGTCCGTGCGTGACGACGGCCACCGAGGCGCTCGGCACGCCGGTGCTCGCGAGGACCTGCGTGGCGATCGAGTCGACGCGCGCCTTCAGCTGGTCGTCGCCGGCGACGGGCCCCTGCGCGCGCAGCGGGGCGATGGCGCCGCCCGCGAGCAGGGCGGCGGCGAGAAGGGATCGGGTTGTCATGCCCACAACCTACGCGTCCGGATCGGGGTTCCACCAGCACGGCCCCTTGGCCCGCCGCGCCTCCGCCGCCCGCTGTCGCACGTCCTCCATCTCCTCGGCGGTCATCGGCCGGAAGTCGCGGGCGGCGGCGAACGCCGCGTCCTGCTCGTTAGGCCAGCTCAGGCCGAGCAGCGCCACGTCGGGGTCGAGGGTCAGCGTGTAGCGCACGCACTCGGCGACGCTCAGCCGCGGCAGCGTGGCGACCGCCTCGTCGCTCCCCCCCGAGGAGAGCTTGCCGCGCGGCCGGAGCTGGAGCGGCTGGTTGTAGCCGATGGTGTCGGCGACGAGCTTCCCCGCGCCGAAGGTCTTGAAGCACACCGTGCCCACGCCCATCCGGCGGGCGAGCGGCAGGATCTCGGCGACGTAGCGTGGATCCACGAACGGCCCGACCGGGAACATGACGACGTCGCACACCCCCGCGTCCAGCGCCGCGCGCAGCACGTCGGGCGAGTGCGACGAGATCCCGCGGAAGCGCGCCTTCCCCGCCGCGATGCAGTCGTCGAGCTGCGCGAAGCCGCCGCCCGGCGCCACGAGCGTCTCGAACGTCCGCATGGACGAGAGGTTGTGGAAGACGAACAGGTCCGCGTGGTCGAGCCCCATGCGCGCGAGCGACGCCTCCACCTGCGGCCGGACCGGCGCGTCCAGCTCGTCCACCTTGTCGATCACGAACATCCGGTCGCGGACCTCGCGCACCGCCTCGCCGACGATCTGCTCGGAGTAGCCGTCCTCGTACCCCGGGGCGGTGTCGATCACGTTCAGCCCGGCCGCGATCGCCCGCCGCGCGGTGGCGACGCAGCTCTCCAACGGCACGTTCCGGTCGGCGAGGTCGCCGATGCCGATGCTGGTGGCCTCGAAGCCGGTGCCGCCGAGGGGACGACGGGGGACGAAGGTCGACAGAGGGGTCACGGAAGCGATCACCAGGGCGTGGATCGATGAGGGGAAGATTACACGAGCGGATCCCGCACGACCACGGCCACGCTCACCGCGCGAACGCGAACTCGGCGTGCTCCGTCCGCCCGCGCCAGTAGGTGAAGGTCCCCTCGGGCAGCACCCAGCCCACCTCGCCCTCCGTCGGCACCATCATCCCGTCCACGCGGTGATAGCCCGCGCACGTCCCCGCCCACGGCGTCGGCACCATCTCCCCCTCGACCTCGCGGTGCCGCCGGGCCGCGGACTCGACGATCTCCCCCGCTCTACCGAAGCGCACGTCGAGCGACACCGTCGTCGAGCGATCCGTGAGCGTCACGCGCGCCCGGCTCGCGTCGATCGGCGTCCAGGCGAGCCCGGGGCGCGGGAGCAGCGCCGTCGGGTACCAGGGCGCCTCCGCCAGCCAGCGCAGCAGCGCCGCCGACGCCATCTCCAGCGTGCCGTGCATGTCGACGATGGTGAGGATGCCGCCGACCTTTCCTTTCGTTGCCCCCTCGCCCGCGACGTAGCTGTCCCGCACGTGGGCCGTGGCGAGCGGTCCGAGGTGGATCTTCGCGTCCCAGACGAAGCTCGGCGGCGCGGAGGTGACGTCGTGCATCGCGGTGAAGGGATGCCAGTCGTCAGCCGGCGTGCGCCGGAAGGTGCCGCACTGCTCGAAGCGCGCGCGCTCGATCAGCGGCTGCCCCGGCGTGAGCGCGAACTCGAAGTAGCGCGCCACCGATGCAGGCAGGCCGGCGAGAGCCTTCCGGGAATACACTCGGCTAGCTCCGCGCGGCCACTCCGATTCCCGCGGGGCGCCGCACCGCCTTGCGCAGCAGCGCGACCTGGCCGCCGTGGTAGGCGTGGTGCTGCGCGAGCCCGCGCACCATGGCGGCGACCGTGATGGGCCCGCCGTCGGACGTGCCGACCAGCGCCTCGAGCCGCGACGGCGGACACGCGTCGAGCGCGGCGAGCACGTCGGCGTGCGCGTCGGCGAGCGCGCCGAGGGCCTCGCGCCACGCACCGGCATCCGCCGATGGCGGCGGCGCCGGCCAGTCGCCTTCCGGCGGGAGCGCCGGCGCGGCGCCGCGCATCCGGCGCGCCACCTCGTGCCCCCAGGCTGCCAGATGGAGCACGAGCTCCCAGATCGAGTGCGCGCCCTGCACGGCGTGCGCGTGCGCTTCGGCGGGCGCGATGTCGGCGAGGAGCGACATGAGCGACGGCCCGTGCCATGGTTCGCCGTCGTACGCCCGCTGCAGGTCGTCACGCAGTGCCGCCGCGTTGTCCTCTGGCATGTCACCTCCGGTAACGGGAACGAGGCGCTGCTCCGCGCGCGCCCTCCGTGATCCTATCCGCCGCCGGATCGCCGCGCCATGCCACGCCGCGCGCGGCCTTCGTTGCGAGCGCCGGCCGGGTCCGCGCAGATTACGGGCATGACCGCCGCCGCGCCGCAGTGAGGACGACGCACGACGTCGCTGCCTGGTACGAGGCGCGCGCGCTCGAGCACGAACGGCTCGCCACGGACGCGGACCGGCGCGCGACGCTGCTCTCCAACGCGCGGCTCGCCGCCTTCGCCGCCCTCGTCCTCGCCGGCGCCTGGCTCGCCACCGCGCCCTCGCGTCTCTTCCCCGCGATCGCGACCGCCGCGGCGTTCGGCGCCTTCGCCGTCCTCGTCGCCGCGCACCGTCGCGCGCGCGCCCGCTGGCGCCGCGAACGGTCGTTAGGCACCCTCCACCGGCGCGGCCTCGCCCGCGTGCGCCGTGACTGGGCCGCCCTCGGCGACGCGGCCGCCGCCCCGGCGCCCCCCGGCCACCCCTACGCGCGCGATCTCGACGTCGTCGGCGAGGGCGCCTCGCTCCTCACCCTCCTCGACGTCGTCAGCCCCTGGCCCGGGCGGCCGGCCCTCGCCGCGTGGCTGCTCGCCCCCGCGCCCGACGCGGACACCATCCGCGCGCGGCAGCGCGCGG
>CAMLIT010000031.1 GCA_946480295.1 uncultured Gemmatimonadota bacterium | reverse complement strand
TTTCAACTTTTGTTTGGTGTTGTTTTTTTTTTTTTGGGCGCCGGCGGGGTGCTCCACTTTGCTCCCCCCCCGGGGGGCTCGCCAATTACGAAGTACCAATGACCAATTACGATCTTCCTTTGCCCTTCGCGCTCACTCCCGCACCTCCAGCGGCGGCGCCACCAGCACCGAGCAGTCCGCCCCGCGCAGGAGCTGCGCCGGTACGCTGCCGAGGAGCAGGCGGTCCACCACCTCGTGGCTGTGGCTGCCCGCGGCGATGAGGTCCATCCGCTCGTCGCGCGCGAACGCGGCGATCCGCTCCGACACGCCCCCCTCGAGGATCCGCGACTCCACCGTCAGGCCCGGGCGCGCGAGCTCCTGCGTCATGTGCTGGAAGGTGGCCTGGACGCCCGCGTCGAACACCGTCTTCCACCCCTGGCTCTCCGGAAACTCGGCGTCGGCGGCGGACGAGACGTGCAGCAGGTACAACACCGCGGGCGCCTCGAGGAGGGCGGCACAGGCGCGCGCGGCGCGCAGGCTCGGCTCGGAGAAGTCCAGGGCGACCGCGGCCCGATGCGGCAGGCCGGCCGCCTCCTGGTGCACCGCCAGCACGGGGACCGTGGCGTAGCGCAGCACCCGCGCCGCCGTCTCGCGCCCGAAGAGCCGTTCGGCGGGCCGGCCGCTCCCCAGCCCGACGACGATGATGCGGGCCTGCATCTCCCGAGCGGCGCGGGCGATGCTCGGCGCGATGCGCCCGAACTCCACGTGCAGCCGCCACGGCTGGTCGCCGATCGCTTCGAGGAGCTGCGCGCGAATCGTCCCGAGCACCCCCGACTGCCGAACGACGTCGCCGTTCAGCGCCGCGGCGTCGAGGCAGAAGCCCTTCACCCCCGACGTGAGCTGCTCCTCGATCGTGAGCACCTCCAGCGGCTCCCCATCGCGGCGCGCGATCGCCGCGCCGACGCGGAGCGCCGCGGTGGCGGACGCACGCCCGTGGATGGCGACCACCACCGGCGCCGCCCCTGACGGCCCACCGGCGAGCTGCGAGCGGCCGAGCGGATCGAACACCGGCGCGGCGACGACGCCGGACTCGTTGACGAGTGTGCTGGCCATGCGAACCTCCGGATGTTCGGGAGCCATCCGCAATCTGCCGCGCCGCGCGGCGGGGGCAGTCGGCCGAACCCGCAGTGGCTGTCCGCGAAACGCTCGGCGGGGCGGTGCCGGGCGTCGTGGGGACAGTCCGCGTGAGGACTTCGCCCGTCGCGCCGCGCAATGTGCCCGATGTCGGCGCTTTCCGCGCTTTTCTAGTTTGCCGCCACGTTCGCCGCGGCCTGCCCCAGGGTCGCACGGCCGCGGGACGTCACGGGCTCGAGCTGGAGGTAACGATGACGCGATCCAGGCTGAAGAAATTCGAGCGCCGGCTGCTCTCGGAACATCGCTACCTCACGGCCTCGATCGCGGCCGCGAACGAGCGCGCCCGCGAGACCGAGCGTGCCGCCGAGGACGAGGTGCTCGGTCCGGGCTACGGCGCGGAGGACGCCGGCACCATCGTCGCCCGGCAGCTCGATGCGCTGGTCGCCGATCGCGAGACGCGCGAGCTCCAGGAGATCGACGCGGCGCTGCGGCTGCTCTACCGGCACCCCGAGCGGTATGGGCACTGCGTCAAGTGCGGCGCCGAGATCGCCGAGGAGCGGCTGGAGTTCGTGCCGTGGACCCAGCGCTGCGGGCGCCACCAGGAGCGCTCGGAGCACTCGGAGCGCGCGGTGCGGCAGACGGCGCGCGTCGGCTAGGGCGCGCGCCGCAGCTCGAACGCCTCGGCGATCAGCTCGTACGATCGCCGGCGTACCTCGTGGTCGTACGTGATCGTGACGACCATGACCTCGTCCGCCGCGTACTCCCGCGCCACCTGCTCGAGCCCCGCGCGCACCCGCTCCGGCGTGCCGACGATCGCCCGCCGCGCGGGTGCGGGATGAAGCCGCAGGCCGCCTGACGTGCCCCCCTCGTCTTCGGCCAGGAAGCGCAGCGCGACATCCACCGGCGGCACCGCGATCGGCTGGCCGCGAAAGAGCAGCCGCATCAACATGCGGTGGCTCGCCGCGAGCCGCTCCGCCTCCGCGTCCGTGTCGGCGCAGAGCGCCCACGCGCACACGATGACGCGTGGCCGCGGCTCGGCCTCCGACGGGACGAAGCTCGCGCGATAGTGCCGCGCGATCTCCGCTCCGGCCGGGTTGATGAAGTCGGCGAAGGCGTACGGCAGCCCCAGCTCCGCCGCCCAGAGTCCGCTCTGCGCCGACGAGCCGAGCAGCCACGGCTCCGGCGACTCCGGTCGCCCCGGCAGCGTCGCGCCGAGCCGCGCGAAGGCGTGCCCCACCGGAAAGCCGCCGCCGAAGTAGGCGAGCAGCTCCGCGAGCTGGTGCGGGAAATCGTCGGGCGCGCGCTCGCGCCGGTCGCGCTGGAGCGCGAACGCGGTCGTCGCGTCCGTCCCCGGCGCGCGGCCGAGCCCGAGGTCGATCCGCCCCGGATGCAGCCCCCCGAGCGCGCTGAACACCTCGGCCACCTTGAGCGGACTGTAATGCGGCAGCATGACGCCGCCGCTGCCGACGCGGATGCGGCTCGTCGCCGCCGCGATCGCGCCGATGAGCACCTCGGGACTGGCGCCGGCGAGCCCCGGCGAGCCGTGATGCTCCGCGACCCAGTAGCGCCCGTAGCCCAGCCGCTCGGCGAGCCGCGCGAGGTCGATCGTGTTGCGCAGCGCCTGCGCTCCGGTCGACCCCTCGGCGACCGGCGACTGATCGAGCACGCTCAGGCGAAGGATGTCGTCGGCCATCAGTCCATCATGATCTCCACCTCGCCATCCGCGCCGCCGTGCGACCGCTGGAGCAGGAAGACGAGGGGGAGCGCGGTCGTGAACATGATGCCGACGAGCATGAAGATGTGGTTGTACGCGAGCACCGTCGCCTGCCGCCCGATCCTGAAGTCGAGCAGGGCGAGCGCGCGGTGGCGCGCCGTCGCGGCGTCCGCGCCGAGGTGGCGCATCGCCGCGGTCACCCCCGCGAGCCACGACTGCGCGACCACGCCCGAGGCACGCGACGCGAGCACCGTATGGTACTGCGCCTTCGAGTGCGTCAACAGCGTCGCGGCGGTCGCGATGCCGATGCTCCCCATCACCTGCCGCACGACGTTGTACAAGCCGGTCGCGGCGGTCATGCGCGCCTTCGGCACCGACGCGAGCGCGGCCGTGCTCAGCGCGGCGAACAGGAGGCTGCAGCCGAGCCCCTGCCACACCTGCGGCCAGGCGATGTCCCAGTAGCCGACGTCCGTCGTCAGGCGGGCGAGCTCCCAGTAGCCGAAGGCGATGAGCAGGAGGCCGGCGGCGACCATGAGCCGGGGGCCGAGGCGGTTGTACATGCGGCCGGCGAGCGGCATCGCGAACAGCATGGTGATGCTGCGCGGCATGAGCGCGAGCCCCGAGTCCATCGCCGTGTAGCCGAGCAGGTTCTGGAGGAAGAGCGGCAGGATGAAGAGCACGCCGCTCAACCCCGCGCCCATGATGCCGCCGAGGAAGGTCGCCGCGCTGAAGCCGAGGTTGCGCAGGATCTTCAGGTCGACGGCGGGACGCTCGGCGGTCAGCTCCCGCCAGATGAAGAGCACCATCCCGATCGCCGCGATCACGGCGAGGCGGACGATGAACGTCGACTCGAACCAGTCGTCCTTTCCCCCCTCCTCCAGCATGAGCTGGAAGGCGCCGAGGCCGGCGATCATCCAGCCGAGGCCGAGGAGGTCCATCTTCGCCTTCGTGCGCTCGAGGTACGGCGGATCCTCGATCAGCCGCTGCACCATGAAGATGTTGAGGATCCCGACCGGGACGTTGATGAAGAACACCCACGGCCAGGTGTACTGGTCCGTGATCCATCCGCCGAGGGTCGGGCCGATCGCGGGCGCGAGCACGACGCCCATGCCGTAGACGCCCATCGCGACCCCCTGCTCGTGTTGCGGGAAGCTCTCGCGCAGGATGGCCTGCGGCACGGTGACGAGGACGCCGCCGGCGAGCCCCTGGAGCACGCGGTAGCACACCATCGCCTCCAGGCTGCCGGCGAGGCCGCACAGCATGGACGCGCCGGTGAAGACGGCGATGGCGAAGGTGTAGAGGTTCTTGCGGCCGAAGCGCGAGCTCAGCATGCCGACGATCGGCATGATGAGGACGTTGGCGAGGATGTAGCCGGTGACGACCCAGGTGATCTCCTCGATCGTCGCGCCGAGGTTCCCCGCCATGTCCGGCAGGGCGACGTTGACGATGCTCGAGTCGAGCACGGCCATGATGTTCCCGATCATCACCGTGCCGGCGATGATCCACTTGCGATTGCCGGCGTCGCTCACGATTGGCCCCGCTTCCTCCCTCCACGCGGGGCGCCGAGCCGGCGCGGCGCGTCGAAGTGCGCGCGGACGAGCTCCACGGCGTCGGTGACGCCGGCGCGCTCGCCCGGAGAGAGCGGCGCGAGCCGTTCTGCGACGAGCTGGCGCGCGGCGGCGAAGTAGTCGTCGAGGTGCTTGCGGCCGGTGGCGGTGAGGCTGAGGCCGACGCGGCGCCGGTCGTCGGCCGCGGGGCGGCGGGAGAGCAGGCGCCGCGTCACCAGCTCGTCGACGAGCCGCGACACAGCGGGCCGGCTGAGCATGAGGTATTCGGCGAGCTCGGAGGGCGAGCCCTCCGGGTAGGCGTTCAGGAAGGTGAGCGCGCGGAACTGGTTGACGGTGAGCCCGGCGGGGCGCAGCTGCCACATCCCGGCGCGCACGAACCGCGAGACGACCAGTCCGAGCTCGAGCACCGCCGCGGCGCACCGGTCCCGGTCCGCGGCCCCCCGCCCGGTCCGCCGTGCCGCCACCGGCCGCCCCGCGGGTTGGTTCACACGCGACAATTGTTGCATGTGTTAACTATATCGAGGGGAGCGGGGGGCGGGAAGCGGTGGGGATGCGGGGCGAGCGACGAGGGACGAGCCCGGGCTGGCCTCGTCGCGCCGTGCGCGAGGTGCTCGGTCGGGCACGCATATGGAGTGGGGAACACGGATTCGACTGAGGTCACGGATGCCACGGATCGTTCCTCGTGGGCGAGAGCGCGTCGTATTCACGCCACCGCCGACCCCTCTACCCAGCCAGCTTCCACAGAGACGACGCGAATTGAAAGGACATCGTGCGAATCGGCGCGAATGGGGGCGGGGGTGAGAGGCGCCGGGCCCCGGACCGGCCGCGGTGAGAGGAGTCATCGCGCCACCCGGGGCGATTCGCACGATTCGGCAGTTCATTCGTGGTCATCCGCGTTCCTCACCGTGTGATGCTGGCCCGAGCGAGGTCCCCGACGCACGGAGCGCCGATGCCAGGGATGCACGCCGTCCCGCGTCCCGCGTCCCGCGTCCCGCGCCACGCCCGGCCCGATCCCTGCTCTACGCGCCCCACCCGCGAACGCGTCGCGGCCACCCTGACCGGAGGAAGCCCCTATGGAGATGGAATCCCTGCAGGAGCTCTATGTCGAGGAGCTGCGCGACCTGTACAGCGCCGAGAACCAGATCCTCAAGGCGCTGCCGCGCATGATCCGCGCGGCGTCCGACAGGAAGCTCAAGCAGGCCTTCACGAAGCACGAGAAGCAGACGCGCGGCCAGGTCAAGCGCCTCGAGCGCATCTTCCGCGAGCTCGGCGAGAAGCCGACGGGCAAGAAGTGCAAGGGGATGGAGGGCCTCCTCGCCGAGGGCAAGGAGCTCATCCAGGAGAAGCCCGACGCGGAGGTGCTGGACGCTGGGCTGATCGCGGCCGCGCAGCGCGTGGAGCACTACGAGATCGCCGGCTACGGCACGGTGCGCACGTACGCGCAGCACCTGGGCTACGCCGGTCAGGCCGAGCTCCTCCAGCGCACCCTCGACGAGGAGGGCGAGACCGACAAGCTGCTGACGAGCCTCGCCGAGAACGGGATCAACGTCGAGGCGGCGGAGGAGTAGGGCGCGCGGAAGCCGGGCGCGCGCCGGGCAGCGCTCCACTCCAGGCGCCCGCCGCGCGCCGACGACGGACGCCGGCGCGCCGGCCCCGCTTCAGGGATAAATGAAGACCGGATCCATGCTGCCCTTCTCCGCCTCGCGGCGCGCCTCAGGCGGCAGCAGCGACAGGTGCGCGCGCAGGCTCCAGACGATCGCCACGAGCAGCAGCAGCGGCAGGACGCCGAGCACGTACCATCCGCGGCCGCGCGGCTCGAGGAGGAAGCTGCGCTCCGGGTGGGTCGGGTTGTAGAAGCCGCGGCGTCGTTCGCCCGGGGTGAACCGATTCACGACCTCGAACGCCCAGTCTCCCGCACGCCTCGTCACGTCGGGCGCGACCGCGTCGTTCACGTAGATCTTCCCGTCGATGATGTACCGGTAGCTGACGATCGGCCGCCGGAGCACCTCGCCCTCCGGCCCTCTGGTGGTCTCCACCTTCGTGGAGAGGATCGTCACGCCGATCGGGCGGTACTCGGCGAGCTTCTGCCGCGCCGTGAACACCGCGAGGAGGCAGCCGGCGCTCAGCAGCACCATCGCCACCGCGGAGCCGGAGAGGAAGGTGACCGTCCGCCGCCAGCTCCGCCGGTCGATGACGATCTCCGCGACCACGCGGTGCCAGGCCCGCACCTGGAGGAAGTAGCGCAGCGCGAGCACGAGCCGGGTCTGGGCCGCGAGGTCGGCCTCGTAATGCGCCGCGAGCGGGATGTGCCGCCCGGTGCCCGTGACGAGCGCCACGCGGTACAGCACGTGCCCGTCGATCCCCACGTACGGCTCGAGCACGGCGTTCTCCAGCGACGCGAGGCTGCATCCCCAGTGGAGCCGGCCGAGGATCGTGCGGCGGGTGACGTCGAGCGTGCCCTCCGTCCTGTTGAACGTGAAGTTCACGGGACCGAGGCCGAGGAGGAAGGCCGCCCCCGTGGCGATGCCGACCATCGCCAGCAGTACGAGCATCAGCCACACGATCGACGCGGCGTCCCCGTCCATGCGCAGGCGAACGCCCTCGTACAGCGGCGCCAGGCTCGCCGCCACGAGCGCGAGGGCGATGATCCACAGCGGGCCGGGATCATCGCGCACGACGAGCTGGTCGCGGGTGCGGCTGACGACGCGCATCTACTTCAGCCGGGCGAAGTAGGTCTTCGGATCGAAGCGCGCCGCGTCCACGTCGAGCACGTGGTCTTCCAGGAAGCGATGGGTGCTCGGGAAGTGCGGCGGCGTGAGCCGGCGTGCGCGCCGGTCGAACAGGTAGCGCTTGCGGAAGCCGGTGCCGCTCGTGCTGCCGACGAAGCCGTCGATCGCCTGGATGATCCCGCCGGTCACGTACAGGCAGCCGCGGCCGTTCGTGACGCCGTCGCAGCTCGACGCGTTGGTGGGACCGGAGCCGTAGTTCTGGACGCGGAACTGCGAGCCGAGCGCCATCAGGATCCCGTGGACGAACAGGTCCGGCGAGTCGTCGAGCGACTTGTACGAGGCGCCGATCGACTGCGGCGTGTTGAACGCGTTGTCGGCGACGACGATGTCGTGGCCGGCGATGAGCCCCAGCAGGTCGGGCGACGACGGATCGCCCGGGTCGGTCGCGTAGCGCACGTCGTCGAGGATGACGATGTCCCCCGTGGCGTAGAGCGTGACGTTGCCGCGCAGCACGCCGCTCACGCCGACGGTGCCGTTGACGTAGATGACGCCGTTGGTCGCCGGGTTGATGCTCGCCGAGAGCGGGAAGAGGTAGGCTGCGTCCCAGGGCCGCACCGCGGCGAGCCGCGGGTCCACCGTGCCGGGCCACTTGATCCAGTAGCCGGAGTTGCCGGTGACCGTGAACGTCGTGTCGTCCCCGCCCTTCTGCTGGTCGGCGGTGGAGAAGGTCGAGAGCCCGGAGCGCTCCACCGCGACGAGCTGCGGCGCGTCGCCGAGGTAGCAGCGCGCGCCCGCGCCCTGCATGATCTGGTCGAACGACTTGTTCGCCTCGGTCTTCGCCTGCTGGTTCGTCATCCCGCCGTTGTTCCAGAGCGCCTGCGCCCAGCTGGAGGAGTGCACGTACGCCGGGAAGAACTTGAGCGGGCCGCCCGGCGCCACCGGATGCCAGTCGCCGCAGTTGTAGTTCTGGTAATCGCCGCGCTCGTACTGGTATCCGATCGTCGTGTTGCCCGACGTGTAGGTGAGGTAGTGGACCTTGAAGAAGCCCTCGTCCACGTCCGTCGAGTCGCCGTCGCCGTCGAGGTCCACGGCGACGAACTGGATGCGCATCGCGACCTGCGTCTCGTCGCCGGCATTGGGGGCGTTGAAGACGAAGTTGCCCGAGTTGGCGTAGCTCTGATAGCGGGGCGCGAGCTGGGCGGGATCCGGCAGCGGGATGGGGGCGGCGTTCTGCCGCACGCCGTGCACCAGCGTCGCGTACTGCCCGCCGGTCATCGTCCTCGCCGTCGTGACGTCGCCGAAGAAGGACGCGCCGCTCGACGCGACGCGGATCGTGTCGTTGGACCACACCGGGCCGACGAAGCGGTCGCCGTTGCCGAACGACATCGGCGTCGCGCCGTTCGTCTCGCTGTTCGTGAAGTAGGCGAACTGGCCGAAGCTCTCCTGCGACACGTCGAGCCGGCGCACGACGCTCGTGCCCACCGAGTCGCGGACCTGCGCGACGATGGTGGCGAGACGACCGGTCGTCCCGCCCCCGCCGACCCACGTCGTGGCCGTCATGTTGCGCAGCGGATTGCCGTTCGCGTCCTGCAGCGGCCGGCTCGCGAGCACCTGCACGTACCCGGTGTCCGGCACCTGCGTCGAGTCGCGCGCGAGCCGGCTGCGCGTGATGGCGAGCGCCATGTCCGCCGCGTGCGAGAGGTCCTGCTGCCGATCGCGGTAGCGCCCGAGCAGCCCCGTGCTCGAGCGCAGGATGACCGCGGAGGCGGCCAGCGCGACGAGCGCCGACGTCAGCACGAGCACGAAGAGGATGGTCGACCCGCGGCGGTTGCGCATGGTCATTTGACGTTCACGGGATTCGTCGTCGACAGCGTGGAGTTGACGCCCCCGCAGTTCTGGGCCACGAGGCCGTACACCCAGTTCTGGCCGGAGCTCACGCCCCGGTCGATGTAGGTGTAGGTGGATGCACCGGCCGCGACGCTCGCGTACGGCTCGCCGAAGACGCTCGCGTTGTTGGCGCGGCGGTAGATGATGTAGCGCTCCACGTTGCGCTGCCCGCCGGTGTCGTCGGCGGAAGGCGACCAGCTGAGCGTGACCTGCCCGCCCTGCTGGGACTGCGCCGAGACCGCCGCCCCGGCGGGCGCCATGCCGCACCCGCCGCCGCCGGCGGCGAGCATCGCGTTCCCCAGCCGCGTGCGGTGGTCGATCACCTGGATCGTGTCGCCGTGCACCACGCCACGCCCCTCGGCCACCGGCACGTACATCCGGATCACGCGGATGCTGTCGATGGTCGCGGACGCCCCCGTGTCGCTCGCCACGCCGTGCAGCGGCGCGGTGTGCACGAGCGGCAGCCGCGTGCCCGGGATCTCGACGAGCGCGCCGGTGGTGTCGATCGTGTAGAAGTGGAAGATCGCCTGGCCGGTGGCGAGGGCGATGTTCCGCGCGAGGACGGTCGGCTGCCGGTCGTTCACCCGGCGGTAGAGGACGTAGCGCCCCGGCACGCCGGCCGTCGAATCGGCCGCCGCCCAGTACGACACCGTCTCCGCGCGGCCGAGCGCCCCCGAGGACGTGTACGTGCTGTCCGGGTAGGCGCGCGCCACCAGAGGGAGCGTCACCTGGCGCGTGTTCGGCAGCGTGTAGGAGCTCAGCGAATCGGTCGACGGATCGTAGGCGAGCGCGTTCTCGTCGGTCGAGTCGAGGGTGACGAGATCGGAGTTGAAGGTGATCGCCAGCGGGTGCGCCTCGACGAGGGGCGGCTGGTTGTCGGCGAGGTTCAGCCCGATCGCGCGCAGGTCCCGGTCGATGGCGTCGCTGGCGAAGCGGCCGGTCTGCACCGCCTCGAAGCGCGCCGCGTCCCCGCTCAGCGCGCGAAGCTGGCCCCGGAAGAAGGGCACCGCCGCGGCGATCACGACGAGCGACAGCGTCGTCGCGACCATGAGCTCGACGAGCGAGAAGCCGGCGCGGAGCGCCAGCGCCGATCCTCGGCCGCGACGCGGCGCGGCGGTGCCGGAGGCCATCGGCCCGGCAGCCCGGAGTCGTCGCATCGCGGGGTGGATCATCAGAAGACGGCGATCGCCGTGGTCTTCGTCGCGTGGACCGTGGTGTCCGGCGCGGTGACGGTCACCGTCACGATCTTGTAGTCGCTCGGGTCGGCGCTGCCGCCGCCCACGTGCTTGACCGCCGTCACGCGCTGGAACCCCGGGTGGCCGGCGACCGACGCCTCCGTGCCGCCAAAGGCCGTCTCGAGGCTGCCGTAGTTCGTCGCGCGCTGCACGTCCTGCAGCCGCTGCTCGGCGAGCTCGGTGGCGACGTCCTTCGCGTCGCGCGTCGCCGCGCCGTGCGAGAAGCGGAAGAGGAAGCTCTCCATGCCGAGCGCCACGCCGGCGAGGAGCGTCAGCGACACCAGGACCTCGACGAGGGTCATGCCGGCACGACGCCGTCGCGGGCTCCCGTGCCGCCCCCGCCGGCGCGCCGAGGCGCGCGCGCTCCCCTCCATCCCGACGCCGACGCTCACAATCCCGCCTCCTTCCAGGCCGTCCCCGACCAGCGGTACCAGGTCGCGCGCGCCGTCGCCTGGACCACGGAGATCGCGCGATACATCACCGTCTTCCCCGCGTTCGCCCGCACGTACACCTCGAGATCGGTGCTCGCCGAGCCGTTCCTGTGGAAGACGACACTCGGCATGCTGTCGATCGTCACAAGCTTCGGCCCGACGATCGCGCCCGTCGCGGTCCCGGACAGCCCGACCGGCGGGACGCCGAAGGCGACGTTGCCGTCGAGCGGCAGCCAGCGGAGGTGCTCGCCCACGCTCACCTGCCCGTCGTCGTTCCGGTCCTCGAGGACCCGTATGGTCCCGCCGGCGACGTCGAAGCTCACGACCACGTCGTGCTGCCGCGACAGCGCGGTGTACTGCGCGATCTGGAGCACCTTGAACACGCCGCGCGCGCTGGCGTCCAGACGGAGCGGCACCACCGGCGCATGCGGGATGGCGGCGCCCACGCCGATGCCGATGACGACGAGCACGATCATCGTCTCGATGAGCGTCACGCCGCGGGGCGCACGCCGGCCCCGCGCCGGCGCCTCGGCGCCGGCCTTCCATCGGCCTTGCATCGTCGTGAACGAGATCGATCCCGTCATCAGATGCCCCCAGGAACCACCACGACAAACGCCTCGGCCCGCCGGCCCGACATCGGGAGGCGGTGACGCGACCTGCTGCGAACTGCTCGACCACACCGGAGAACGTATGCCCGCGGCCAACCTGCTCTATCACGCTCCCGGCCGGATCGGTCACGCTGGCGTGCCCGCATTGTGGGCCGCAGTCGTCACGTTGTGGGGCAATCGGCCAGCAGCGTGACGCTTCTGTAACCATTTGCGTCATCTGGCAGTGGTGTTGGAACGCTTCGTTACACGTGATTCCAGACCGGTCATGGCCCTCATCGCCGCGCTCCTGCCTAACCAGATCCAGATCTCGCGCCTGCACACCGCCGTGCGCGAGCGGTACCACATCCTGCCCTGCGACAGCTGGGAGCAGCTGCGCCTCACCTGCGCGGAGCACGCGGTGACGATCGCGCTCATCGACACCGTCGCCTCCGCCGGGGAGCCGCCCTTCGAGGCGCTGCGCAAGCTGCGCGTGCGCTTCCCGTCGGTGACGCTCGTGCTCTACACCGCCTCGCCGCCGACCACGGGCCGCGACCTCTTCGAGGCCGGCCGCTTCGGCATCGACGGCCTCGTGCTCGTGGACCACGACGACGATCCGCTGCGGCTGCTCGCGCTGATCGAGCAGGCGGAGGCGCGCGGCGTGCTCGGGCACGTGCGCGACGCGCTCGGCGACGTGCGCCCCATCGTGCGCGACGCCGCCCTCGTCGCCATCACGCGCGCGCACCAGCGGCTCAGCCCCGACCGGCTGGCGAAGGTGCTCGGCGTGCGCCGCAAGACGCTCGCGACCTGGCTCGCCGCCGCCGGCTTCCCCTCCCCGGCGCGGCTCATCGCGTGGGGGCGCCTCATCATCGCCGCCCGGCTGCTCGAGGACGAGAGCCGCACGGTGGAGAGCGTGGCGCTGTCGCTCGACTATCCGTCGGGCAGCGCCTTCCGCAACGTCTGCCAGCGCTACCTCCAGGCGACGCCGCAGCAGATCCGCGCCGCGGGCGGCACGGCGATGGTGATCGCCGCGTTCGTGCGCGACATCGGGGCGGCGCGGCACCCCGAGGCGGAGCTCGACGCCTTCTAGATCTCGAGGGGCGCCGACTGCACGCGCCCCTCGAGCGCGCGCATCATGCGCACGAACGCGCGGGCCGTCTCCGGCTCGAACTCCGTCCCCGCGCGCTCCTCGATGTAGTCGAGGACCCGCGCCGCCTCCCACGACTGGCGATACGGCCGGTTCGTGCGCAGCGCGTCGTACACGTCGCAGACGTGCACGAGCTGGCTCGAGCGGTGACAGTCGCGCCGGTAGTGGAAGTGGGGATAGCCGCCGCCGTCGATCATGATGTGGTGCTCGTAGGCGACGGTCGCGGCCACGTCGAGGCGGCGGCCGCTGGCGATGATCAGGCGCGCCCCCGTCGCCGGGTGCTGCTGCATCACCGCGCGCTCGCCGTCGGTGAGCTGCCCGGGCTTGTTGAGGATGTCCTTCGGCACGCGCACCTTGCCGAGGTCGTGCAGCAGCCCGGCGATGCCGAAGGTGCGGATGTCGCGGGCGCCCAGCCCGAGATGCTCGGCGAGCGCCATCGTCAGCACCGACACGTTGAGCGCGTGCGTCGTCGTGTACTGGTCGTACTCGCGCAGCTCGAGCAGCGGCAGGATCATCTCGCTCGCGCCGTGCATGCCGACCGCCAGCGATCGCACCACGGCCTCGGCTTCCGCCATCGGCAGCGCGCCGCGACGCGAGACCTCGTCGTGGATGTAGCGCACGGCGTGCACCTCGTCGAAGAGCGAGTAGGCGATCGTCGCCACCTGCACCTCGTCGGTGAGCTCGCGGAGCGACTTCTCGATCCCCCTGATCCCGATCGCGCCGAAGCGGATCCGCTCCTGCGCGCCCGGACGCGCCTCGGCGCTCTCCGTGCCGAGGCAGGACAGCCGTCGGAGCACTTCGCGCAGGAATGCCTCGTAATCCTCGAGGGTGACGTCGGGCCCGAGCTCGACGCGCTGCACGCCGGCGTTGGCGAGCCGCGCCCCCCATTCCCAGTCGCGCAGGTCGCGCAGCGCCATCTCGCCGTACACGTTCTCCGCGCCGAGGAAGGAGAACTCCGGGTGCGGATCGAGCTGCTGGAGCTCGCGCAGGCGCTCGTACGACCGGTCGATGGCGCGGCGCGTGGCCGGGTGCCGCTCCCCGTAGAGCGCGCTCGTGGCGAGCGCGTTCGAGAACGACAGCAGGAACCGGACGGGCTCACTCATGCCGCGACCTCCGGACGGGCCCCGCCCTGCCGTCCCGGTTGCGCCGCCTGCCGCACCTCCGGGATCTTGCTCGCCGCGGCGAGGCGCAGGACCGTCGCGGCCGCGGGGTCGGCGGGCCATTGCTCGGCGATCGCGCCGAGCGCCGCCAGCACCTCCGGCGTCGGCGGCAGCAGCTTCGGGCGACGCAGGATCCGCGAGCGGGTCAGCACGCGCTGCGTGAGCCACGCGAGCGTCTCCGGCGTGCGCGTGGTCGCCGCGACCTTCACCGCGATCGCGCCCAGCCGCGCGCCGAAGTCGTCCTCCTCGACGCGACGGCGCACGACGGCGATGCCCTCGCGCGGGCAGCGTTCGAGCGCGGCCGCGAGCGCGACGGACACCACGCGCTCGTCGCGGTCGGCGAGCGCGGCCACGAGCGCGGCATCGCGCGCGGCCGGGTCGCGCAGCAGGAGCCGCGTCGCCTCGCGGCGCACCGCGGCGTCGGGGTGCGTGCCGTACGGCCGCGCGTCGAACCCCGCCGGCAGCTCCTCGAGCCGCCCGATCACGGCAAGCAGCTCGCGCTGCAGGAGCGTCGGCGCGGCGGACACGCGCTCGCAGAGCATCGGCACGACCTCGCCGCCGAGCGAGAGCAGCGCGTCGAAGAGCCGCTGGCGCGCCTTCGGGTCCTCGATGCGCTCGAGCGCGTCGAGCACCGTCGGCGCGGCATCCATCCCGACGTGACGCACGATGCGACCGACGAGCGGCACGTCCACCCGCGTCTCGGCGAGCAGCGCGCGGAGCACGCCGCGTTTGACGACGAACGCCCAGATCTCCGCCACAGGCTCGCCCGGCGGCGCCGCGTCGAGGATCTCGAGGAGCGCCCCGACGCGGGCCGGAGGCAGGAGCAGCTCGACCGCGCGCCACACCTGCGGGCCGAGCGCGCCCACCTCCAGCGCCGTCTGCACCAGCCGCTCCGGCTCGCAGTCGAACAGGGCCGGCGCATCCGGGTCGCCGGCGGAGGCGAGGGCGCCTGCCTCCAGCGCGGCGCGGTACCCCTCCGGATTCGTGTCGTCGAGCGTCCAGCCGTCGACGAGCCGCTGTACCATGCCGCGCAGCGCCTGGTCGGCGTGGACGCGCCGCAGCTCCGGCCCGTCCTCCGAGTGTCGCGCGAGCTTCGTGAGCATGCGCATCATCGCGTGGGAGATCGAGTCCGACGATACGCTCGCCGCCGCGCTCGCGAGGTCGATCACCGCCTCGACGCTCAGCGTCTGCGTGGCGGTGAGGAGGAAGCGGCGGCGTTGCTCGACGTTGCCTCCCATCTCCAGCAGCCGGCCGAGGGTGCTCGGATGGAGCGATTCGATCATGCGCGAGATCCGCTTCTGCAGCGCGATCGAATCCGGATCGTCGGAGGTCTTCAGCTCGTCGGCGATCTGCAGCAGGTAGCCCACAACGACCTGGTCGTACGCCTGCTCGCGGTGGTGGTCCTCGATGGCCCGGGCGACGACCATCGGCTCGACGTCGCCGCCCGGCTCCGCCTGCGCCGATTCGGCGGCGAGGGCCGCGCGCGCGAGGCCGATCCAGAGCTGCGCCGCCCGCGTCGAGCGCGTGCGCCGCGGGCCGGCGTCGGCGTCGCCGTCAGGATCGTCGACGAGCTGCAGCCGGTCATAGGTGAGCGGGAAGAAGCGGACGTGCTGCCACGCCTCGCCGACGCGATCGAGCTCGAGACCCAGCGGGCGCGCGCCGGGGCCGGCGTCGGCGGCGATCGCCGCGAGGATGTCCGCCAGCTCGTCGCGCTGGATGCCGGCGAGGAACTTGAGCGCGCCGAGCTGGTTGCGGTGCAGGCGCTGGGCGAGCTCGTGGAGGACCGGGTGCTCCGGATCGGTGGCGACGCCCTCGATGATGAGCTGGTGCCGCGCGATGCCGATGGCGACGGCGGGGCGTTCGTGCAGGAGCTGGGCGAGGCGGAGCGCGAGCTCGTCGACGGCGGAGACGAGCAGCGGGTGCCCCGGGGGATAGATCACGTGCTTGTTCAACGTGATCGAGAACGTCATGAGGAAATCGGAGAGGGCCCGGGACAGGACCGCAGTGCCGCCGGAGGGAGCTGCGGGCGGCGCGGCGCGAGGCGGGGTCTCCTGGGACATGACGGCTGGGCTTGGCCGGGCGGCTGGTGGCGGGCGTTCCGGCGACAGTCCTGCAAACATTTGTACGCTGATCGATTCTACGCGCCCGCGCCGATCGCGCAATAGCACATTTCTTTGCACCCGTCTCCCACGTCAGCGCCGCGACCAGGCGAGATCCCACAGCTCGTCATCGGTGAGCGAACGCCAGTTCGCCGGATAGCGCCGGATGCGGATCGTCAACGTGTCGCACTGGAAGAGAAGGTCGGAGCGCGTCCGGCGATCGTACGGATGCGGGGCTTCGGCGATCGTCCACCGCACGCCGGCCACGGTGAGGATGCGTGGCGGCGGATCCCGGTCGATCCACTCGGGCGTGCCCGAACTGCGCATGCGAGGCCGGTCCGGTGGAAGGTGCAGGCGCTCGTCGGACGCAACGCGGCGCCTGACAGAGGCTGTCGTGTGCTGGTCCGCCGGCCGGGCCAGAACGCAGCGCAGGCCGCACGGCACATGCCACTTCGCCGCCAGCGCGCGAAGGCCGTCGTCGAGTTCGGCGCATCGGTGATCGCGCCTTCGGATCGGCACCGCGCATGCGGAACATCAGGGATGTCCCAACACATCGCCGGACGACCGATGGCCATCGAGTCAGAGGATGTGGGAGCGCCGTCGCGCGCGGAGCGTCTGCTCTATCTCTACCTGTCCGCCGAGCCGGACATCCGGAAGCTGTCGCTGGGCCGGGCGGCTCGCGCCTCCCTGCGCGCGCTGCGCCACTTCGTGCGGGACCCGCACGAGGGCGCGTCGGCGCCGACGTGGACGGTGGACGCGCGCGTGGACCGGAAGCGCCACCGGCGGCTTCGCACGCGTGGGCCGCGGGCCGACCGCCGCTAGGTGGAGCTCTTCCCCGATGCCACGGCCGGTGCCACGATGCGGAAGGTGAAATCCTGCTGCACGAGCTGCCGCACGGGCAGCGCACCGATCTTCGCCGGCGCGAAGCGCATGTAGGGCAGCGCCGCGCGCACGGCGACGGCGAAGTCGCTGTCGCTCGCCAGCAGGACGCGGAACGACGTCGTGTCGGCGAGCCCCGTGGTGTCGACCACGTACTGCACGCGCACCATCCCCTCCACGTGCTCGCGCAGCAGCCGCGCGGGATACTGCGGCGCCGCGCTCCAGGGATAGCGGCTGGCGGTGGAATCGACCTGGATCTCGGTGAAGATCGAATCGTCCCCCGGCACGAACGGCCTGGCGTGCGTGGTGGCGTAGTCGCGGCCGCCGTCGCCGCTCGCGTCCACCGCGGGACGGTCCGGTTTCCCGCTCGTCGCGGGCAGGAGCAGGCCGGTGCCCGCCTCGGTCCCCGGCGCGGGGAGGACGATGTACTCGAGCTGCTCGATGCGCTTCTCCTGGTGCGGGCGCCTGTTCGGCGGCGGGAGATAGTAGGCGCGGTTGTACAACCGCGGGCCTGGCAGGTCCGCCGCGCGCTGCGTGGCGTAGACCGCGCCGCCGGTGAGCAGCACGTGCACCAGCGTGCTCACCACGAAGCCGTTGCCGGTGAAGCTGTCCCTCTGATACCGCCGGAGCCATGGATCGAGCATGTGTCCCCCGCGCTCCTCGTGCCGGACTGCAGCGCCTCCCGCAGGACGCCTCTACCCTGCGATGCCGCGCACCGTCGCGCAATAGGCACCGCGGGTTCTCCGGCGGCCGTCGCTCCGACGTGCTCGAGCCCGGATCGACGCGGCGCGAGGCGAAACCGGGTGCTCCCCGCGTCCGTACGCAGCCAGACACGCGAACCCTTCGTTTGCCTCGCGTGTCGAAAGGCTGTAGCGTCGGCAGCACGACTCACCACCCGTTCGCCCAGCGCATGACGAAACCACGCTCCGCCCTCGGGCCCCGTACCGGCCAGCGCTGCCTAACGCGCTCCATGCTGCGCGCGGCGCTCGCCGGCGCCTCCCTCGTCGTCGCGCTCGTCGCGCTCGTCGCGACCGCCGGCGCCCAGGCAGCATCGGCGACCGCCGACGTGATTCGGGGCCGCGTCACCACGGACTCCGGACGCGCCCTCGTCGCGACCGTGTTCGTCACGCGCGGCCCGGATCGTCTCGTCCAGCAGACCACGACCGACAGCGCCGGCTACTATCGCGTGCGCTTCGAGCAGGGGACCGGCGACTATCTCGTGGCGGTCAGCGCGCCCGGGTACAAGTCCGCGCGCCGCCGCGTGCAGCGCCAGGGGACGGAGCACGAGCTCGTGGCGAACTTCGTCCTCGCCATCGATGCCACGAAGCTCGCGGCGATGAAGACGACCGCCGACCGGCCCGCGCGCGCCTCCAACGACGTCGGACCGATGCGGGAGGAGCCCGGCGCGTCCGAGAGCTGGGCGCAGGGGGTGAAGGGGCAGCTCTCCCCGACCGTCGCCGGCAATCTCGATGCGCTCGCCGCGACGATGCCGAACGTCACCGTCACCCCGAGCGGCCCGTCGATCCTCGGCGCGGCGCCGACGTCGAACCTGACGACGCTGAACGGGATGGCCATGGGCGCGGCCAGCGTGCCCCGCGCCGCCCGCGTCCAGACCCGCGTCACCGGCACCACCTACGACGCGACGCGCGGCGGCTTCTCCGGCGCGAACATCGACGTGCAGCTCTCCCCGGGCAACCGCAACTACGAGGAGCGGCACGCGTACCTCACCGCCACCCCCTCGGCGCTGCAGTTCACCGATGCCACCTCGCGCGAGCTCGGCGCGACGAACGGGAGCCTGCGCGCCAGCGCCGGCGCCGACGGAGAGCTCGTGCGCGACGCGCTCACCTACAACGTCGCGCTCGACCTCGCCCGCACCACCAGCTCGCCGGTGACGCTCCTCGACGCCGACCCCGGCGCCCTGCTCCGCTACGGGGCGTCGCCGGACTCGGTCGCGCGCATCCTCTCCCTCGCGGGCCCGCTCGGCCTCCCGCTGTCGGGCGCGCGCGTGCCCTCCAGCCGCGAGCACGACGGCATCTCCTGGCTCGGGCGCTTCGACGATACGCGCGACACGTTGAACCAGCGCACGCTCACCACCTTCGTCGACTACTCGAGCGACGGCGCGGTCGGCTTCCGCGCGCTCGCCGCACCGTCGGCCTCCGCCGAGCGTCGCCAGCGCTCGCTCGGCGCGCAATTCGTGCAGGACCTCTTCGTGGGACCGGGGCGGCGCGTGCTCAACGAGACGCGCGCGTCGGCGAGCGCGCTGCACACCCAGGTCACCCCCTACCGCCAGCTTCCCGGCGCGCAGATCCTCCTGCGGTCGGCCGACACGGTCGCCGGGCAGGCCTTCACGCCCATCGCGCTCGGCGGCGCGGCGTCGATGGCGAGCGACGACGCGAGCTGGATCGGCGAGGCGGCGAACGAGACCTGGTGGAACGCGCGCGGGCGCCGGCACCAGTTCAAGGCGCTGCTCTGGGCGCGCGCCGACGGCCTCCGCCAGGCCGCCGGGGGCAATCCGCTCGGCACCTACACCTACGGCTCGATCGCCGACTTCGCCGCCAACCGGCCGAGCGCCTTCTCGCGCACGCTCGCCCAACCGACGCGGTCGGGGGACGTGTGGAACGCGGCGGCGGCGTTCGCGCACACGTACGCGCCGACGCGCTTCTTCAACATGATCTACGGCCTGCGCGTGGAGAGCGACGGCTTCTTCGACGCCCCGGCGGCGAACCCCGCGCTGGAGCAGGCGCTCGGCGTGCGCACCGGCGCCGCGCCCGCGCGCCTGCACGTGAGCCCGCGATGGGGCTTCTCGTACACCTACAATCACGACCGCGACAACGGGAACATGATGATGGTGAACCCGGTGGGCAGCTTCTTCCGCAATGCCACCGGGGTCGTGCGCGGCGGGATCGGCGAGTTCCGCGACCTGCTCCGTCCAGGCGTGCTCGCCGACGCGTCGGCGGCCACCGGCCTCCCCGGCGGCACCGCGTTCGTCTCGTGCGTCGGCTCGGCGGTGCCCACCCCGGACTGGTCGCGCTTCGCCACGGATCCGAGCGCGATCCCGAGCAGCTGCGTCGACGGCAGCGGCGTGCTCGCCGAACGCGCGCCGAGCGTCTCGCTGATCGACCCGAGCTACGACGTGCCGAGGAGCTGGCGCGCGTCGCTCGACTGGACGCAGAGCATCGGGCCGTGGCTCATCCAGGCGGGCGGGCTGGCGTCGTACGACCTGAACCAGCCCGGGCGGGTCGACGCCAACTTCGCCGGCGTGCCGCGCTTCACCCTCGCCGGCGAGGGGAACCGCCCGGTGTACGTCTCCACGGCCGCCATCGATCCCGCGAGCGGCGCGGTGTCCGCCGCGCAGTCGCGCCGGTCCGACCAGTTCGGGGCGGTGGGCATGCGCGTGAGCGACCTGCGCGGGCGCGGCGAGCAGTTCACGCTGCGCGTCTCGCCCGACCTCCGGGGCTTTCACCGGTCGCGGATCCCCCTGAACTTCTCGGCCGGTTACACGCTGCAGTCGTCGCAGCGCCAGTTCCGCGGCTTCGACGGCGCCGCGTTCGGCGACCCGCGGCTGCGCGAGTGGGCGCCGAGCGACAACGATGCGCGGCACGTCTTCGTGCTCTCCGGCGGCTTCTACACCGCGAAGACCGGCGCCGTCACCTTCTTCGCGCGCGCGCAGTCCGGGCTGCCCTTCACGCCGATCGTGCAGGGCGACGTGAACGGCGACGGCCTGGCGGGCGACCGCGCCTTCATCCCCGATCCGGCGCGCACCGCCGACACGAGCCTCGCGACCCAGCTCCGGACGCTCCTCGCGACCGGCTCGCCGACGGCGCGGCACTGCCTCACCGAGCATCTCGGGAGCGTCGTGCCGCGGAACGGCTGCCGCGGGCCATGGACGCAATCGCTCAACGTGCAGTGGACGCCGCGGCTCCCGTCGCGGATCGGGCGGCGCCTGTCGGCGAACGTCTACCTCGAGAACGTGCTCGCCGGCATGGACCAGCTCCTGCACGGGAGCGGTGGGATGCACGGCTGGGGATCGCCCTCGCTGGTCGATCCCGTGCTGCTCGTCCCGCGCAGCTTCGATCCCGACTCCCAGCGCTTCCGCTACGACGTCAACGCGCGCTTCGCGGACACGCGTCCGGGTCGCACCGCGCTGCTCAATCCCTTCCGGCTGGTGATCGACTTCTCGCTCGACCTGACGGTGAACCCGGACCTGCAGCAGCTCCGGCGCGCCGTGGAGCCGGTGCGCGGTCCGGCGGGCTGGGTGCGGCGCAGCGCCGATTCCCTCGAGGCGTTCTACCTCCGCCAGACGTCGAGCGTGTACAAGCTGCTGCTCGAGCAATCGGACTCGCTCTTCCTCAGCAACGCGCAGATCGCGGCGCTCCAGCGCGCGGACTCCGCGTACTCGGCCGGCGTGCGCGCGATCTACCGGCCGCTGGCCGAGCTGCTCGCGGCCGGGCACGGCAGCGCCGGGAAGGCGGAGCTGGACAGCGTGACCGCCACGCAGAAGGCGTACTGGAAGCTCTTCTGGGAGCAGCCGGAGAAGGCCGACTCGATCCTGACCCCCGCGCAGAAATCGCTCATGCAGATCGTCGGCGCGATGCTCAGCGTGCCGAAGGAGAACCGCGAGCACGCGCGGTTCATGTTCGGCAACCCGGTCAGGATGGAGGAGCGGCCGGGGAGCGGAGGGAAGCCGGTGGCGGACAGGTAGCGGGCTCCCGCGCCGTCCGCGCCAGGCGGACGCCGGCCCACACCATCCAGAGCGCGAGGAGATGGCCGCCGAGAAAGAGCACGCCCGCCTGGAGGATGTGCAGCGCCTGGGCGAGCAGTCCCGCGAGGCCGATCGCCACGCCGCCGGCGGCGCCGAGCGCGCGGACCCAGCGCGGGGCGGAGGCGGCCGCTCCGACGGCGAGCAGGGCGAAGCCGAGGCCGAGGGCGGGCCAGCCGACGCCCTGCATGGCATCGACGAGGGTCGCCATCGGGACGGGCCGCCCGCCGGCGTAGCCGCCGAGCGCCGCGTGGGCCGCCAGCTCCACGGCCCACTCGACGGTCATGAAGAGCGTGGCGAGGATCGCGAGGCGCGCTCCCGCCCGGGCGACGAGCGAGTCCCTCCCCCAGCCGCCGTCGATCAGCAGCGAGAGCGCCCAGGCGAGGACCACGCCGGTCACCGCCGCCGTCCAGTGCGCGGCTGGCCAGCGGGGGCTCGACAGCATCGAGACCATCGCCGCATCGAAGCTCGTCGCGTTCGCGGCCTGCGGATGCAGCGCCCCCGCGAGCAGGAACCCGATCCCGCCGATGGCCAGCAGCGTGCCGCCGAGCCGTTGCGTCCGTGCGTCCCCGTCCATGCTCCCTCCGTTGCGTGCTGGTGAGCCCTGCCGGATCATTGGGTAGAGTACTACTCCATCCATTCAACGGGAAGCTATATTGCCCCCATGGCGGACGTCAAACGGGAGTACCACTCGCCCCGGCGGCGGGCGGGCGCGGAGGCGACCCGGCGGGCGCTGATGGCGAGTGCGCGGACCCTGTTCGCCGCGCAGGGCTACGCCGCGACGAGCATCGAGGCGATCGCGCGCGAGGCGGGCGTGGCGGTGCAGACCTTCTACGCGACCTTCGGGTCGAAGCGCGCGATCCTCCGCGCCGTGCTCGACGAGAGTGAGCGGGAGGCGGACTTCCCGGCGCTGACGGAGGCGCTGCACGAGGCCGCGTCCGACCCGCGACGAGAGTTGCGCGCCATCGTCGACTTCAACGTCCGCCTCTTTCCGCGCATCCACGACGTGCTGGAGGTGGTCCGGGCGGCGGGCACCGCCGACGCCGACCTGGTCTCGTTCTGGCGCGAGGGAGAGGTGCGGCGGCGGGCGGGGCAGGCGCCACTCGTTCGGCGGTGGGCCCGTACCGGTGCCCTCCGCGCCGGCGTCTCGGCGAAGGAGGCGGCCGACGTGCTCTGGGCGCTCACGGGCCCGGACACGTACCGGTTGTTCGCGATCGAGAACGGGTGGAGCGCACGGCACGTCGCGGAGTGGCTGTTCACCACGCTGGAACGGCTTCTTCTCGAGTCGTCGTCGCCGTAGCCGGCCCTTCCCTCCCCCGCATCCCGCCGCCATCGTACGCGGACGCTTCACCTCGCCCCGTACCCTGGAGCCATGACTAGCACCCTCGTCGCCGCGCTGCTCGCGCCCCTCCTCGCCGCGCACCCCGCCGCCGCCCGCCTCACCGTCACCGCCGTCAACGCGCTGCCCCTCGCGCGCGCCGGCCAGACGATCGAGCTCACGCGCCAGCAGCTCCTTCCCCTCGGCGAGAAGGACCTCACCCGCATCCACGTCGCCGATGCCGCCGGCCGCGAGCTGATCGTGCAGGCGGTGGACACGGACTACGACGACTACCACACGCCCGACATCGTCATCTTCCAGAGCGACTTCGGGCCGCGCGAGCGGAAGACCTTCACCGTCACCACGGGGGCGCGGCCGCACCTCCAGCCGGCGGACTACCGTGCCTACGGGCGCTTCGTGCGCGAGCGCTTCGACGACTTCGCGTGGGAGAACGACCGCATCGCGCACCGCATGTACGGCAAGGCGCTCGAGACGTGGAAGGGCGAGCCGCTGACCTCCAGCGCCGTCGACATCTGGTCGAAGCTCGGGCCGCGGCTCATCGTGAACGAGTGGTACATGATGGGCGACGCCTACTACCACTCGATGACCGACAACGGCGGCGACGACTACACCGCCGGGCCGACGCGCGGGGACGGCGGCAACGGCCTGTGGGCGCAGGACCGCGTGTGGACGTCGGGCAACTTCGTGAACACGCGCGAGCTCGCGAACGGGCCGATCCGCGTGCTCTTCGAGCTCGACTACCCGCCGTTCGACGTCGCGGGTCGGAAGGTCTCGGAGGTGCTGCGTGTGTCGCTCGACGCGGGAAGTCAGCTCGACCACTACCGCGTCACCTTCCGGCCGGAGGGGAGCGGCGAGCCGCTCACCGCGGCGGTCGGCCTGAAGAAGGTCGCCGGCGAGCAGAAGGCGTTCGACGCCGCGCGCGGGACGCTGACCATCTGGCAGGCGATGGAGAAGCACCGCGGGATGCAGGGGCTCGCGGTGGTCGTCGACCCGACGGCACTCGTCAGGCAGGCGGAGGACGCGAGGAACAACTTCCTCCTCGCGAAGACGTCGCCGGCCAACACGCTCGACTACTGGGCCGGCTTCGCGTGGGATCGCGCGGGGAAGATCCCGAACGCGGACGCGTGGCAGCGCTACGTCGACGCGTACGCGCAGGGGCTCGCGTCGCCGATCGAGGTGCGCGTCACCGCGCAGTGAGCGCGTGGGCCGGTGGCGACGAGGACGAACCCGTCGCCACCGGCCTGCGCAGCGGCTACTTCGAGAGCGCCACGCCCCAGGGCGCCTTCCCGACGGGAACCCGCTTCACCACGTGGTCCGTCGCGAGGTCCACCACGGAGACGTCGTTCCCCGGCGGACCGTTCGCCGTCCACAGCTCCTTCCCGTCCGGGCTGAGCGCGAGCCCCCACGGCCGCGAGCCCACGGGGATCGTGCCGACGAAGGTGTTCGTCTTCGTGTCGAACACCGCGACGGACCCTCCGCGGCCGGTGCTGACGTAGACCTTCGCGTCGTCGGGGGTGATCACCGATCCCATCGGCTTCGCCCCCTGCCCCGGCACCGCGACGGTGGCGATCGGCTTGTACGTCGTCGCGTCGATCACCGTGAGCGTGCCCCCCACCTCGGCGGGCGCGTAGGCGCGCTTGCCGTCGTGGGTGAAGACGACCGAGCGCGGACGCTTGCCCACCGCGATCTCGTGGGTCACGCGCCCCGCCTTCGTGTCGATGACGTACAGCTTCCCCCCCTCCTCGCTCGTCACCCACACCTCGTCGCCGCCCGGGCGCACGGTCACGCCCTCCGGCTGGCCGCCGACCTTGATCGTCTCCTTCACCGTGCCGCTCGGCACGTCCACCACCGTCGCCGCCGACGCATCCTCGTTGGCGACGTAGATCGTGTGCCCGTCGGGGGCGATGTCGAAGTTCTCCGGGTCGATGCCGCCCGGCAGCCGCCGCACCTGGCGCGTGGCGAGATCCACCAGCGCGAGGCCGTCCTTCGAGCGGTCGGCCGGCGGGAGCTTCGACTCGTCGACACCCGGGCCCGCGCGCGGCGAGCCGCTCACGGCGACGACGAGCGTCTTCCCGTCGGGCGTCAGCTTCACGCCGCGCGGGCGCTGGCCGGGGTCGAGGGTGGCGACGACGCTGTCGGTGCGCGTGTCGATGACGGAGACGTTGTCACCGACCTCGTTGCTGACGAACGCATAGGGGCCGCCGCTGGCGAGCGACGCGCCCGCGGCGTTCGTGGCCGGAGTCGCGCGGGCCTGCGTGGCCGGCGCGGCCGACGAATCGGTGGCGCCGGTGCGTGCGCCTTTCGTGCACGCGCCGATACCGAGCGCCAGCGCCGCACAGGCGCCGAGCCGGATCAACCTGATCATGTCGTACCTCGTGAAGGTGTTCGCGCCTTGGCAATGGATGGCGGCGCACCCCGCGCGGCAAGGGGTGGGGCGACACGACGCGAGGGACGTGCCGGCATGCCGCGGGGCGGCGCGCGCGAGGGGCCGGGCGCCCCATGCGGCATGGCGCCCGGCCCCCCTTCGACGGTCGTTGACCGGCGTCGCGATCAGGTGGTCGCGAGCGCGCGGACCTCGTCGATCAGCAGGTGCACGCGCCGCGCGTCGCTCGAGCCCTGCGCGTCGCTCTCCAGCTGCGACGCGAGCGCCGTGAGCGCCGACTGCCGCTGCGGTCCCGTCGCCTGCTCCGCGCTCGCCAGGGTGCCGCGCACCGCGGCGATGCGGTCAGCCGAGAGGCCGTGGTCGCGCTCGAGCTGGTCGACGAACGCGCGCGCGACGACGAAGGCGTGCGGCCAGACGAGCTTCTGCTGGTCCTGCACGTTCAGCTCGTCGAAGTGCACGAGCTTCGCCGCATCGAGCTCGTTCTGCGTGAGGTTCGGGTTGGGCACGAGGTCCAGCACGTCGAGCCCGCGGACGATCTCGGAGCTGTAGATGTGCCCATTGTACCAGTACGCCGACCACGTGCCGCCCTCGATCATCTTCGACGCGTCGATCGGGCCGCGGTCGAAGTAGGCGATCTCCTTCGGGTGCGAAGGGTCGGTGAAGTCGAACACCGACACGCCGCCCTGGTACCAGGCCTGGACCATGATGTCACGGCCCGGCACCGGGATCAGCGAGCCATTGTGCGCGACGCAGTTCTCCTCGGGGGTCTGCGGCGCCGGCAGCTTGTAGTAGCCCTGGAAGTCGAGCTTGTCGCCGTCGCGCGTGAAGATCGCGTCGGCGCCCCACCTGGGATCGTCGGTCGCCCGGCAGCGCGGCTGCGTGCCGCCGCCCCACTCGTCGGTGAACAGCAGCTTGCTGCCGTCGTTGCTGAAGGTGGCCGAGTGCCAGAAGGAGAAGTTGGAGTCGGCGGCCGCGTACACGCGCTTCGGGTTCGCCGGATCGTGGATGTCGAGGAGCAGGCCGTAGCCGGCGCAGGCGCCGCCCGCGAGGCCGAGCGCCGGGTACACGGTGATGTCGTGGCACTGCACCGGGCCGGTCGCGGGGCGCTGCGGACGCTGGCGCATCGGGCGGCCGGCCGCGGCCATGCGCCGCTCCATCTCCGCGACGTCGGCCGGAAGCTCGGCGTGGCGCGCGGCGGGGGCGAGGTCGGCGAGGATCGCCGGCTTCGCGACGACGTGCGCCTGCTCGGGGTGCGCGAGCGGCACCTGGATGACCTCGATCCGGAACAGCTCCGAGTTCGGATCCTGCGACGGATCGAGATCGGAGCAGCCGGCCAGCTCCTCGGACGCGCGCACCGGCGCCGAGCCGGAGACGTAGATGTAGACGTTCGCCGGATCGCTCGGCGACGTCACCAGCGTGTGCGTGTGCGAGCCGCGGCAGGTCTGGACGCTCGCGATCCGCTTCGGGTGCGCGATGTCGCTGATGTCCCAGATGCGCACGCCGCGGAAGTGCTGCGGGCTCACGTGCTCGGTCACGCCCTGCGGGCCGCAGTCCACGCGGCTGTTCATCGACTCCTCGGACTCGAAGAGCAGGTGGCCGTACACGGAGACGTCGCTCTGCGAACCGACGCAGACGTCACCCGTGGTCACCACGGGATGCGCGGGGTTCTCGACATCCCAGATCTGGAAGCCCTGGAAGTTCCCCTGGATCACGTAGTGCCCCGTGAAGGCGAGGTCCGAGTTGGCGTAGGCGAGGCCGCCCGCCCCGTCCGGGCTGATGAAGCCGTGGCTCGGGGGCGTGGTGGAGACGAGGCGCATGTTCCACTGCGCGGCCTCGGCGTTGAACAGGCCGGCCTGGAGCCCGACGCGGGCATCGGGGACGGGCGCGGCGGCGGAGACGAAGGAGTGGACCTGCGCGGCCGGGGTCGGCGCGCCGGCCTGCGCGGCCGGGGCCGAGGTGCGGGCGCAGCCCGCGGCGGCCAGGAGCGCCGCGCCTAACGCGAGCGACGGGCGCGCGACGCCGCGGCGCCGCACGCGCTGAGGGGAGAGAGCCGGGACGGATTTCACGGGGGACGGGGTTGGGGGGAAGACGGTTGGTTGCATCACGGTGGCGGCCGGCCGGCCCGCCCGAGCGCCTACTGGCCGGAGCTCTTCGGCGCCATCGCCGTGAGCATGCGGGACATCCGATCGATCTCCGCCTGCTGGTCGGCGTTGATGTTCGACGCGAGCAGGAAGATGTCGTCGCCCTGGGCGGCGCCGTTCGTGTCGAACAGGTCCTGCACCATCGACAGCGCGCCGCGGTGGTGCAGGATCATGAAGGTCAGGAACTTCCGGTCGAACTCCGGCCCGCGCGCGGAGTCGAGCTCCGCGAGCTGCGCGGCCGTGAGCATGCCGGGCATCAGCGCGTGCTCCATGCCGGGCATCATGTCCATCGAGGCGTCGGCGTCGGGCACCGTCTGGCCGTGGTCGCGCAGCCAGGTCTGCATCAGCGCGATCTCGTCACGCTGCGAGACGACGATGCGCCGGCACAACTCGGCCACCGCGGGGCTCGCCCCGTGGGTCGGGGCCCAGCCGGCCATGAGCACGGCCTGGGCGTGGTGGTGGATCATCCCCTGGAGGAACTCCACGTCGGCCTTGTTGGCAGGACGGGCGGCCGGACTCGCGGCGGCGCCGGATTGTGCGGGGTGCATCGCGCCCGGTGCGGCCTGCCGCGTGGCGGCGGAGCACCCGGCGACAGCGATGGCGGCGAGCAGGCCGGCGGCGCCGGCCACTCGATGCAGCGTGCGGACCACGCGATCGCTCCTCGAGAAGCGGGGACGTGCAGATGTGGCGGTCGTGCCGGGCACGACCGCGCTCCGGGCATATGGCGTCCGGTGTGGGCGATTGAAAAACGTATTGCGGGGGACGAACGTTGGATAGACTCCCATGGTCGGGAGCGTCTCGGAAACCTACGCCGGGGGAGGCGCGCATGGCCACCGTACAGGTCCGCTACATCGTCCACGACGTCGACGAAGCGATCGCCTTCTACACCGAGCGCCTGGGGTTCCGGCTGGTGATGCACCCGGCCCCGCCCTTCGCGATGCTCTCGCGCGGCGACCTGCGCCTCGTGCTGAGCGCGCCGAATCCCTCCGGCGGCGGCGGGCAGGCGATGCCGGACGGCACGACGCAGGCGCCCGGCGGCTGGAATCGCTTCGCCATCGAGGTCGAGGATCTCGCCGCGACCGTGCAGGACCTGCGCGACCGGGGCACGCGCTTCCGCAACGACATCGTGACCGGGGTGGGCGGGAAGCAGATCATCGTCGAGGACCCGTCGGGGAATCCGATCGAGCTGTTCCAGCCGCTGCTCCCCGAGGCACGCCTGTCCGGGCGTTGAGCGGCGCGCGGGGCGCCGGCCGCGCCGCACATCGGGCGGACGATCACGAGCTCCACCGCGGCCACGATGCTGCTCGCGCCAGCGAGCAGGCCGACCAGGACGGCGACCACGCCACACCTCACGAACGGTCGTCCTGAGCATAGCCGGCGGTTCGTGAAGAGCGCGTGAAGGCGCGTGCGGCGGCCGTGAAATCGGCGTGAATCAGCCGTCGCCGGATTCGATGGCGGCCAGGTCCACCACGTCGACCGCGGGCACGGCGAGGGTGAAGACGCTGCCGCCCCCCTCGCGCTCCGCGTACGTCAGTGCCCCACCCTGCGCTTCGGCGATGCCGCGCGCGATGGAGAGCCCCAGCCCGGCGCCGCCGACGTCCGATGCCACGCCGGCGCGGCGATGGAAGGGCTCGAAGATCCGCTCGCGCTCGTGCGGCGGCACGCCGGCGCCGCGATCGGCCACGGTGAAGTCGAGCCGATCGCCGTGCCGCTTCACCGCGACGTCGATCGGCGCGCCCGGCGGCGAGTACTTCGCCGCGTTCTCGACGAGATTGACGAGCGCGCGCAGCGTCTGGGCGAAGTCGAAGCGACCGAAGAGGAGCGGCTCGTCGGGATCGAGCGCGATGCGGAGCGCGCGGCCGCCGAGCAGGCCGGCGCTCTGCTGGACGGCGGCGCCGAGCAGGTCCTCCGCCTCGTTCGGCTGGACGTCGGACACGGCGGCGCCGCTCGCCACCCGCGAGAGATCCAGCAGCTTGGCGACGAAGGCGTTCAGCCGGTCCGCTTCCTCCTCGATGATCGTCGCCCGGTCGTCGCCCTGGTCGGCGATCTCGTGCGCCAGCGCCTTGATCGTCGTGAGCGGCGTGCGCAGGTCGTGCGACACCGAGGCGAGCACCGCGTCCTTGGCCCGGTGCGCCTCCTGCAGCGCGGCGGCGCGCTCGGCCTCCGCGGAGAGCCGCACTCGCTCGGCGCCGAGCGCCGCGTAGTAGGAGAGCGCATCGAGGATACGCACCTGCGCGGGCGTGAGGGCGATCCCCTCCGCGCGCGCGATGCGCAGCTCGCCCACGACGTGGTCGCGCACGCGCAGCGGACGGGCGAGCGCGCGCGGCACGGCGTCGCCCTCGCCGGGTGGACCCGGCGCGGCACCGTCGCCCGACGACGTCCCGGACGCCGGCGCCTCGCTCGCGAGGCGCATCCCCCCGTCGGGTCCTTCTGCCAGATACACCGCGCACCGATCGAGGCGTAGGGTGGCGCGGATGACCTTCACGATCGCGGTGAGCGCGTCCTCCGCCCGGCCGACGTTCAGCGTCTCCGCGCCGAGCGAGGCCAGCCGATCCACCTCGTCGGCCCGCTCGCGCGCGATCGCCGCCTCCGCCTGCGCCCGGTAGAGGAGCTGCGCGGCGACGATGCTCGTCACGAGGAACGACGCGAGCACCAGCCAGTTCAGCGGGTCCTCGATCGTGAACGTGCCGAAGGGCGGCAGGAACAGGAAGTCGAAGAGCACGAACGCCACCGCGGCGAGGGACAGCCCCAGCGGCCGGCCCCCGCGCGCACTCCCGCCCTGCACCACCAGGAGGTACGCCAGCGCGACATGCGCCTGATTGAGATGCCGGCGCACCGCCAGCATCGCCGCCGTGACCGCGGCGAGCACGCCGAACCAGAGCAGCCACTCGCGCCGCGTCATGACGCGCTCTCGAACCGGTACCCGACTCCCGGCTCGGTGACGATCAGCGCCGGCCGCACCGGATCCGCCTCGATCTTCCGCCGCAGGCTGCGGATGTGGACCCGCAGGTACTGCTGCATGTCGCCGTGCGCGTTGCCCCACACCGCGCGAAAGAGCTGCTGGTGGGTGAGGGTCCGCCCGGCGTGCCTGACGAGCGTGCGCAGGAGGTCCCACTCGGTCTTCGTCAGGTGCACGCGCTGGCCGCCGCGCTCGAGCGACGGCCGGGCGAGGTCGATCGTGACCGCGCCGACGTGGACCACCTGGTCCCCGAGCGCCGACGGGATGAGCCGCGAGCGCCGGAGGAGTGCGCGTACCCGCGCCTGCAGCTCGGCGGGATTGAACGGCTTCGTGAGGTAATCGTCGGCGCCGGCATCGAGCAGCGCGACCTTCTCCTGGTCGGAGTGGCGCGCCGAGAGGACGAGGATGGGCAGCGTGGACCAGTGCCGCACCTCGCGGCAGACCGCCTGCCCCTGCAGGTCGGGGAGGCCGAGATCGAGCACCATCAGCGACGGGCGCATCGCCGCCGTGAGATCCACCGCCTCGCGGCCCGTGGCGGCCTCGACGACGCGCGTGGCGCCGTCCTCGAGCGCGTGGCGCAGCACGCGGCGGATCTGCGGCTCGTCGTCGACGACGAGGATGATGTCGCTGGGGGCGGTGCTCACGGCGGCTCCGATGCACGGCCCGGCAGGCGCCGGGGCCGACCTTCAAGTTGCTGCGCTCCACCGCATTCCACCAGCGGACGGTGCATCGGCAGGGCGCCGTCTTCACGGAATCTTCACGCCCGGGCGCCGGCTCTTCATGCGCCTTTCACGGCCGGCTGGATAGCTCTGGTGATTGCCGCACCAGCTACCCGCGCTCCGCGGGGCGGCGGCCACCGCGTATGCCATCGCCTTACCGACGTTTGAAGCGCCTCCTCTTCGGACGCCCGCTGCCGAGCGAGCGGCTCGAGCACGAGCGACTGAGCAAGAAGACGGCGCTCGCCGTGCTCTCCTCCGACGCCATCTCGTCCGTGGCGTACGCCACGGACCAGATCCTCTTCGTCCTGGGCGGCGCGATCGGGCTGGCCGCCATCCAGTACGTCGTCCCCATCTCCGCCGTCATCGTTGGCCTCATGGTGCTGGTGGGGCTCTCCTATCGGCAGACGATCTTCGCCTACCCGGGCGGCGGCGGCTCGTACACCGTCGCCAGGGACAACCTTGGCGTCGGCCCCGGCCTCGTCGCCGCCGCGGCGCTGCTGACGGACTACATCCTCACCGTGGCCGTCTCCATCTCGTCAGGCATCGCCGCCATCACCTCGGCGTACCCGCAGCTGCTGCAGCACACCGTCCTCCTCTGCGTGGCATCCATCGTGGTGCTCGCCGTCGTCAACCTGCGCGGCGTGCGGGAGTCCGGTGCCGCGTTCAGCGTGCCGACCTACGCCTTCATCTTCACCATGGTCGCGTTGATCGCCATCGGGATCTATCGGCACTTCGCCGGGCACGAGGCGGCGACGACGGTGGCGGTGCTCAAGGTGGACCCCGTGTCCGCGCGGCAGCACCTCGCGCTGCCGGCCGGCTTCGCCTTCGCGTACCTGCTCCTCCGCGGCTTCGCCGAAGGGTGCGTGGCGATGACCGGCACGGAGGCGATCTCCAACGGCATCGGCGCGTTCAGGCAGCCCTCCGCGAAGAACGCGGCGCGCACGCTGACGTGGATGGTCCTCATCCTCGCCACCTTCTTTCTCGGCACGAGCTACCTGGCGCGTCACTACGGCATCATGCCGACCACCGACCAGACGGTGCTCTCGCAGCTCGGCCACCACGTCTTCGGCAGCGGCGTCGTCTACTATTTCTTCCAGTACACGACCTTCGCCGTCCTCGTCCTGGCGGCCAACACCGCCTTCGCCGACTTCCCCCGTCTCGCCGGGATCCTGTCGAACGACAACTACATGCCGCGGCAGTTCGCGGCGCGCGGCGACCGGCTCGCGTTCTCGAACGGCATCATCGTGCTGTCGCTCATCGCGATCCTCCTCGTCGTGCTCTTCGGCGGGAACACCAACGCCCTCGTGCCGCTCTACGCGATCGGCGTGTTCGTCTGCTTCACGCTGTCGCAGGCCGGCATGGTGGTCCACTGGGTGCGCACGAAGGACGCCGGCTGGCGCTGGCGCGCGGCGCTCAACGGCCTCGGCGCGCTCGCCACCGCGCTCGTGTTCCTGATCCAGATCGTCACCAAGTTCACGAGCGGCGGCTGGATCGTCGCGCTGATCATCCCACTGATCCTCCTCCTGCTGCGGAAGATCCACGCGCACTACGAGGCGTTCGGGAAGGAGATCCGCTTCGAGGGGCAGAGCCCGATCCTCCCGCTGCACCACACGGTTGTCGTGCCGGTGAACGGCATCACCAAGGCGACGGCGGGGGCGCTGGTGTACGCGACGACGATCTCCGACGAGGTGGTCGCCGTCCACGTCGAGGTGGACCGGCGCCAGACCCCCGAGATGGAACGGGCGTGGGAGGACTGGGACATCGGCGTGCCGCTGGTCACCCTGCCCTCGCCGTACCGCTCGATCATCCGCCCGATCGTGGAGTACGTCGAGGGGCTGCGCATGCTCTCGCCGGGCGAGCTCGTCACCGTCGTCGTGCCGGAGATCGTCCCGCGCACGTGGTGGGAGCACTTCCTCCACAACAAGACGGCGCTCTACCTGCGCACCGCGCTCCTCTTCAAGCCGAACGTCGTGGTGGTGAACGTGCCCTACCTGCTCGGCCATGCGTATCGCCTGCGCGACTGGATGCAGCACGACGAGGCGCTCGAGGAGGAGATCCGGGAATCGCGCGGCTCCGGCGAGGCCGCCTGACGGCGCGGCGCCGATCGACGTCGCGTCGTGCCCTCCCGCCACCGGCGGCGTCAGGCGATTGTTATGCGCTGGGCCCTCTTCCTCCCCGCTCATGCGCATCCGGCGACTCGCCGTCCTCCCGCTCCTCCTCTGCATCCTCGCGCGCAGCGCGCGCTCCCAGGCGCTCGCGCACGCGCCCTATCGCGATCCCCGCCTGCCGGTCGACGCTCGCGTGCGCGACCTCCTCGGGCGCATGTCGCTGGAGGAGAAGTTCTGGCAGCTCTACATGTCCCCGGGGGACCTCGACGACCCCGCCGACGACTACTCGCACGGCGCCTTCGGGCTCCAGGTGCCCGTCTGGCCGCGCGGCGCGCGCCCGACGGGGAACGCCGCGCGCGAGCACGCCGAGCGCATAGACGCGATCCAGCGCTACTTCGTGGAGCGGACGCGGCTCGGCATCCCGATCATCCCCTTCGAGGAGGCGCTGCACGGGTTGAAGGCCGACGGCGCGACGGCGTTCCCGCAGGCGATCGCCCTCGCGGCGACGTGGGACAGCGCACTCGTGGGCCGCGTGGCCGCGGCAGCGGCGAGGGAGACGCGGAGCCGCGGCATCCGCCAGGTCCTCTCGCCGGTCGTCAACATCGCGAGCGACGTGCGGTGGGGGCGCGTGGAGGAGACCTACGGCGAGGATCCCTTCCTCTCGTCGCTGATGGCGCGCGCCTTCGTGCGCGCGTTCGAGCGCGACGGGATCGTCGCCACCCCCAAGCACCTCGTCGCCAACGTCGGCGCCGGGGGGCGCGACAGCTACCCGATCGACTTCGACGAGCGGCTGCTCGACGAGCGCTTCTTCCCGCCCTTTCGCAGCGCGATCCAGGACGCCGGGGCGCAGTCGGTGATGAGCGCCTACAACTCCGTCCATGGCGTCCCCGCCACGCAGAATCACTGGCTGCTCACCGATGTCCTGCGGAACCGGTGGCACTTCCGCGGCTTCGTCATCTCCGACGCCGCGGCCACGGGGGGCCCGACGGTCCTGCAGCACACCGAGGCGAACACCGCATCGGCCACGAAGGACGCCCTCGACGCGGGGCTCGACGTGATCTTCCAGTCGTCGTATGCCCAGCACCGGCCGTACCTCGCAGCGTTCCGCAGCGGCGCGATCGCGCCCGCGGTGATCGACAGCGCCGTCGCGCACGTGCTGCGCGCCAAGTTCGAGCTCGGGCTGTTCGAGCATCCGTACGTCGACCCCGACAGCGCGGCGTTCTGGAACGGCAACCCGACGCACCGCGCGCTGGCGCTCGACGCGGCGCGCGAATCCATCGTGCTGCTCCGCAACGCGGACCACACGCTCCCCCTGCGCAAGGGACTCGGCTCCATCGCCGTCGTCGGCGAGGACGCGACGGAGGCGCGGCTCGGCGGGTACAGCGGCCCGGGCATCCGCCCGGTGTCCATCCTCGACGGCATCCGCGACCGGGTGGGACCGGCGACGGCGATTCGCTTCGCGCCCGGCCCGGGACGCGTGTCGCGCACGTACGTGGTCGTGCCTTCGGAATATCTCGCCGCCAGCGACAGCGCCGGCGCCCCGCGCGGCCTGCGCGCCGAGTACTACGCCAACCCGACCTTCGCGGGAACGCCGACGGTGGTCCGCACCGACAGCGTGATCCAGTTCGGGTGGACGCTGAACTCGCCCGCGCGCGGCATCCCCTTCGACTGGTATTCCGTGCGCTGGACGGGGCGCATCACCGTGCCGGCGGGCGGCGTGCATCGCCTCGGTGTGGAAGGGAACGACGGCTATCGCCTCTGGGTCGACGGCAGGCTCGTCGTCGATGACTGGCAGAAGCGGTCGTTCGGCGCGCACCTCGCCCCCGTGTCGCTCGAGCCTGGGCGCTCGTACGACATCCGGCTCGAGTACTTCGAGACCACCGGCAACGCGCGAGTGAAGCTCGTCTGGGATGCGGGCGTGGCGGACGACTGGCGCGCGGCGATCGACTCGGCGGTGCGCACCGTGGAGCGGAGCGACGCGGCGGTGGTGGTCGCGGGGATCGAGGAGGGCGAGTTCCGCGACCGCGCCTTCCTCGGCCTCCCCGGCCACCAGGAGGAGCTGATCGAGCGCGTCACCGCCACGGGGAAGCCGGTCGTCGTCGTGCTCGTGGGCGGGAGCGCGATCACCATGCCCTGGCTCGAGCGCGTGGGCGCCGTGGTCGACGCCTGGTACCCGGGCGAGGAGGGAGGGCACGCCGTCGCCGACGTGCTGTTCGGCGACTACGACCCGGCCGGCCGCCTGCCGATCACCTTCCCCGTCGCCGAGGGACAACTCCCGCTGGTCTACGACCACGAGCCGACCGGCCGCGGCGACGACTACCTCGACCTCACTGGCCAGCCCCTCTTCCCCTTCGGCTTCGGGCTGAGCTACACCACGTTTGCGTATTCCGGCCTGCGCATCGAGCCGGACACGATCCCGACGACCGGCACGGCGACGGTGCGGTGCACCGTGACCAACACCGGCGACCGCGCGGGCGACGAGGTGGTGCAGCTCTACCTGCACGACGAGCTGGCGTCGGTGGCGCGCCCGGTGATGCAGCTCGCCGGCGTCGTGCGCGTGCACCTGGCGCCCGGCGAGTCGCGCACGGTCGGCTTCCGCCTCGGCCCCGACCAGCTCCGCCTGCTCGACCAGCGCATGCGCTGGGTGGTGGAGCCCGGGCGCTTCCGCATCATGGTGGGGAGCTCGTCGAAGGACATCCGGCTGCGAGGGTTCCTCACGGCACGCTGACGGCGCGCGAGCCGCGTTGCGCCGTCGCCACACGCTGTGACTCGCGTCGACATCGGCTCCCCACAGGCGCCGCATGGCCACGGCGGTGGCGTGCGGCGGCGGACGAGCCGGCGACGTTGGCGCGATTCATCTTCCACGCGCGACGTCGCCTCGCACCTCCACGCCGCCACGCGATGGCATGGAGCGCGCACGGACTCGCCCCGCTCCCGACCACGGGCGAGCACCGCCGCCCACCCCGATGATGCGGAGGAACGATGCACCGCCGAGCGTACGTCGTCTCGACACACTGCCTGCTGGTGGCCGTGCCGCTGCTGCTCCTCGCCTGTTCCGATTCGATCTCGCCGCCGCACCGGAGCCTGAGCCTGAAGGCGGCCGCCACGACCGCCCCCTCCATCAGCGTCCGCCTCATCGGCGCCGGGAACATCGCGAGCTGCGGGACGGTGCACGACTCCGAGACCGCCTCGCTGGTGACGAACTACCTCGCGCAGTACCCCGGCACCGGGGTCATCACCATCGGCGACAACGTGACGGACAGCGCCACCGCCGGCGACTACGCCAACTGCTACGGCCCCACGTGGGGCCAGTTCAAGTCGCTGACGCAGCCCTCGCTCGGCAACGACGACTACACGCCCGGGAACGCCAACGCCGCGTTCGACTACTTCGGCGCGAGCCTCGGCCCCCGCCCGCAGGGCTACTACAGCTACGACGTCGGCAGCTGGCACGTGGTGGTCCTCAACAGCAACACGTCCTACGTGTCGGCGAGCGCGGGGTCGGCGCAGGACACCTGGCTGAAGAACGACCTCGCCCTGAACACGAAGTCCTGCATCCTGGCCTACTGGCACCAGCCGCGCGTCTACTCCACCACGAGCACGTCGTACTACACGACGTCGAAGGTGAACCAGCTCTGGGCGGACCTGTATGCGGCGCACGCCACGCTGATCGTCAACGCCCACCAGCACCAGTACGAGCGCTTCGCGCCGCAGGACGCGAGCCTCAAGGCGGACCCGCACGGCATCCGCGAGTTCGTCGTCGGGACGGGCGGCGAGTCCGCGTACGGGCAACCGACCGCCATCGCGCCGAACAGCGAGGTGCAGAAGGGCAACACGTATGGCGTCCTCGCCCTCGAGCTGGGCGACGGCTGGTATACGTGGAACTACATCTCCATCCCCAGCCGCCCCTGGTCGGATGGCGGGACGGCGACCTGCGCGAACCCGTACGCGACGTACGCGCCCATCGCCCGGCCCGGCGGCCCGTATCCGGACACGGCGGGGATGGTGCTCACGCTGGACGGCAGTGCGTCGAGCGATCCCGATGGCAACCTGCCGCTGACGTATGCCTGGGACTTCGGTGACGGCGCCAGCGCGACCGGCGTTCAGCCCACGCACGCCTACGCCGCGGCCGGGAGCTACACGGTCACCCTCACCGTGACCGATGCCACGGGGCTCGTGAGCCAGCCGGCGACGACGACGGTCGACGTCGCGGCGGGACCGCCACCGGGGACCGTGCGGCTGATCGGCGCCGGCGACATCGGCAACTGCGACGAGGCATACGACTCGCTCACCGCCGTGGTGATCGAGAAGTACCTCGCGAAATGGCCGGGCGCGGCGGTGTTCACGCTCGGTGACAACGCGAAGCCGAACGGCACCGCCGCCGATTACGCCAACTGCTACGACCCGACCTGGGGTCCCTTCAAGCCCCTCACGCGTCCCGCGCTGGGCAACCACGACTACGACACGGGGACCGCCGACGCGGCGTTCGACTACTACGGCGACCTGCTCGGGACGCGCGGCCTCGGCTACTACAGCTACGACGCCGGGAGCTGGCACGTGATCGTGCTCAACACGAACATCGAGTACGTCTCGGCGAGCGCCGGCTCCCCGCAGGAGACGTGGCTGAAGAACGACCTGGCCGTGAACACGAAGCAGTGCATCCTCACCATGTGGCACCACCCGCGCTTCTACTCCACGACGCACAGCACGTGGGGCCTCTCGCCGCGCTCGTACCAGTTCTGGGTGGATCTGTACGCCGCCGGAGCGACGCTGACGCTCAACGGCGACCAGCACCAGTACGAGCGGTACGCGCCGCAGGATCCGGACGGGAACGCCGATCCACGCGGCTTGCGCGAGTTCATCGTCGGCACCGGGGGCGACTGGGCGAACTCGCAGCCCACGATGATCGCGCCGAACAGCCAGGTGCAGAAGGGGATGATGTACGGGGTGATGGAGCTGCTGCTCGGCGACGGCTGGTACCACTGGAACTACATGCCGATCCCCGGCAAGACGTTCTCGGATTCGGGGACGGCGAACTGCATCAGCCGCTGACGCACGGGGTCGGCGCGCGAGAGCGCGCGCCGGCCCGTCGGCCGTCGTGATCGCCCCCGTCGGGAAAATCCCGGTCGGGTGGCGCAGCACCAACCGGCTCCCGATTCCCGACCGTCGCGCAGCCGGCGCACCGTTACGCTGGCTGATGGCGACGTGCCCGCGTGTGCGCTCCGCGGCGGCTGGGAAGCCCACGGACACCCGCTCTCCAC
>CAMLIT010000030.1 GCA_946480295.1 uncultured Gemmatimonadota bacterium | reverse complement strand
CGATGTTGTTGCCGAACACCCAGAAGAAGAGCGCGTTGCCGAGGATGTGGCTCCACCCTCCGTGCAGGAAGATCGAGAGGAGCGGCGTCAGGTAATTGATCCAGTCGTTGTCGACGACGCAGAAGACCCCGCGGCCGAGGGGGACGGCGGTACCAAGGGGCACGCGGTGGGTGAGCTCGGCGGGGACGAGCCCGTAATCGCAGATCGCCTTCGCGAGCTGGAGGGAGTTGAAGCCGGCGCCCTCGACGACCATCCACACGGCGAACATCGCGCCGAGGAGGATCCAGGTCATCACGGGCGTGTGGAGCGTCGGGTTGTCGTCGCTGAGCGGGATCATCCAGTCGTGCTCGGGGAGAGGAAGCCCACGGGGCACCCTGCCTCGACGGCAACGCGACGGCGGGCGCGCCACTCTGTCACGGGAAAGCTAAGGGGCCGAGGGAGATCCGCTGCCAAACTGGCCGACAAAAGCGGTCCCTGAATTGCCCGTCTGCGACACGTTCGCGGTGGGGCGAGCCCCGCCCGATCCATTTCCATTGCAGAGGGAACAATGGCGGACAAAGTCATCGGTATCGACCTGGGGACGACGAACTCGGTCGTCGCCGTGATGGAGGGCGGCGACCCCGTCGTGATCCCCAACTCCGAGGGGGGGCGGACCACGCCGTCGGTGGTCGGCTTCACCAAGGACGGGGAGCGGCTGGTGGGCCAGGTGGCGAAGCGCCAGGCGGTCACCAACCCGCAGAACACGGTCTTCTCGATCAAGCGGTTCATGGGGCGGAAGATGCCCGAGGTGACCGAGGAGATTAAGCGGGTGCCGTACAAGGTGGTGGCCGGGCAGAACGATCTGGCGACGGTGGACGTGCAGGGGAAGCGGTACACGCCCCCCGAGATCTCGGCGATGATCCTGCAAAAGATGAAGCAGACGGCCGAGGACTACCTCGGGAGCGCCGTGAGCAAGGCGGTCGTCACCGTGCCGGCGTACTTCAACGACGCGCAGCGTCAGGCGACGAAGGACGCGGGGAAGATCGCCGGGCTCGACGTGCTGCGCATCATCAACGAGCCGACGGCCGCGGCGCTGGCCTATGGCCTCGACAAGAAGAAGGACGAGAAGGTCGCGGTGTTCGACCTCGGTGGCGGCACCTACGACATCTCGGTGCTGGAGCTGTACGACGTCGAGGGGTCGCGGCAGTTCGAGGTGAAGTCGACGAACGGCGACACGCACCTGGGCGGCGACGACTTCGACCAGCGCGTGATCGACTGGATCGTCGCGGAGTTCAAGAAGGACCAGGGGATCGACCTGTCGAAGGACCCGATGGCGCTCCAGCGGCTGAAGGAGGCCGCCGAGAAGGCGAAGATGGAGCTGTCGTCGACGATGTCGACGGACATCAACCTGCCCTTCATCACCGCCGACCAGAGCGGCCCGAAGCACCTGCACTATACGCTGACGCGGGCGAAGTTCGAGCAGCTCGTGGACGATCTCATCCAGCGGACGATCCCGCCGATGGAGAAGGCGCTGAAGGACGCGGGGATGAAGCCGTCGGACATCGACGAGGTGATCCTCGTCGGCGGCTCGACGCGCATCCCGAAGGTCCAGGAAGTCGTGAAGAAGTTCTTCGGGAAGGACCCGAACAAGGGCGTGAACCCCGACGAGGTCGTGGCGATCGGCGCCGCCATCCAGGGCGCGGTGCTCACCGGGGAGCAGAAGGACGTGCTGCTGCTCGACGTCACCCCGCTCTCGCTCGGCATCGAGACGCTCGGCGGCGTGATGACGGTGCTCATCCCGCGCAACACGACGATCCCGACGAAGAAGACCGAGGTCTTCTCGACCGCCGACGACAACCAGACGACGGTGGAGATCCACGTGCTGCAGGGCGAGCGCGAGATGGCGCGCGACAACCGCACGATCGGGAAGTTCCAGCTCACGGGGATCCCGCCCGCTCCGCGCGGCATCCCGCAGGTGGAGGTGACGTTCGACATCGACGCGAACGGCATCCTGCACGTGTCGGCGAAGGACAAGGCGACGAACAAGGAGCAGAAGATCCGCATCGAGGCGTCGAGCGGGCTGTCCGACACCGACATCGACAAGATGGTGAAGGACGCCGAGGCGCACGCGGCGGAGGACAAGAAGCGCAGAGAGGAGATAGATACGCGCAACCGCCTCGACAGCATGACGTACGAGGTGGAGAAGAACGTGAAGGAGTGGGGCGATCGTCTGCCCGCGGACATCAAGACGCGGCTGGAGGGCGCGATCGAACGCTCCCGGAAGGCGCTGCGCGGGGACGACATGAACGAGATCCGCGCCGCGCAGGAAGAGCTCTCGCGGACGTTCAGCGAGGCGGGGCAGTCGTTCTACGCCCAGAACCAGGGCGCGGGCGGTCCGACCGGCGGTCCGACGGGAGGCGGCGAGCCGACCGCCGGCGCCGGAACGAGCGGCGGCGGCAAGCCCGAGGACGTGGTCGAGGCAGACTACGAGATCGTGGACGAGGGAAAGAAGTAGTCGGGCGACATCGGACGAAACTTTCCACCGGCCCGGGGGTGTTCCTATCGGGATGCCCCCGGGCCATCTTTCCACCCCTCACATTCGGATCGTGGTATGCCGAGCAAGTATGCGCGTGCGCGGTTCGCGGCCGGTCTGACCGTCGCGTTCCTCTGTGGCCTGCTGTTCGCCTCGGGATTCAACCTCACCCGATTCGGGTGGGCGCAGGGCAGGACGCCCTCGAAGACCTCCGTCACGGAGGTGAAGGGGTTGCTCGACACCCAGAACGGGTTCGAGTCGATCGCCGATCACGTCACCCCCGCCGTCGTCTCGATCCAGGCGGAGCACCTCGGCCGGCCGCGCCCGCGGACGCGCGGCCAGCGGGCGCCGGGGCTGGACGACTTCTTCCACCAGTTCGACATCCCGCAGCAGGACATGCCCTCCGAGGCGTCGGGCACGGGCTTCATCGTGTCGCCGGACGGGTACATCCTCACGAACAACCACGTCGTCGCCGACGCGGACCGCGTGACGGTGAAGCTGCTCGACAACCGCGTCTTCACGGCGAAGGTGGTCGGCAAGGATCCGACGACCGACGTCGCCGTGGTGAAGGTGGACGCGACCAACCTGCCGACGGTGTCGCTCGGCGACGACAGCCAGGCGCGCGTCGGGCAGTGGGTGGTGGCGATCGGGAACCCGCTCGGCCTCGACTTCACGGTGACCGCGGGGATCGTCAGCGCGAAGGGGCGCACGCTGCAGGGGCTCCTGACGTCGAAGTACAACATCCAGGACTACATCCAGACCGACGCGGCGATCAACCCGGGGAACTCGGGCGGGCCGCTGGTCAACATCCGCGGCGAGGTGATCGGCATCAACAGCGCGATCGCGAGCAGCACCGGCTACTACGCCGGCTACGGCTTCGCGATCCCGATCACGCTGGCCAAGGAAGTGATGGACGACATCATCAAGTACGGCCACGTGCGGCGCGCGGTGCTCGGCATCAACATCCAGGAAGTGGAGCCGAACGACGCGAAGGTCGCGGGACTCCAGCAGATCCGCGGCGCGAAGGTGGCGGGGTTCGATCCGCCGGACAACCCGGACGCGAGCCCGGCGAAGCGCGCGGGGATGGAGATCGGCGACATCATCATCTCGGCGGGTGGGCACGAGGTCGATCGCGTGAGCGAGCTGCAGCGCGTCATCCGCGGCTACAAGCCGGGTGACGTGGTGCCGATCGACGTCATGCGCTTCGGCCAGCACAAGACGATCGACGTCAAGCTCGGCGAGCCGCCGGCGGACCGCACCGACGTGGCGTCGAACGCCTCGGACGACGGCGGCCGCCAGCCGGCGGCGGACATGGGCACGCGCAGCTACGACAAGCTCGGGATCAGCGTCGAGCAGGTGACGCCGGAGTTCGCGACGCAGGCGAAGCTCCGCCCCGGCTATCGGAACGGGCTGATCGTGACCGACGTGTCGAACGCGGGGCCGGCGTATCACGAGCTGTTCGCCGACACGGACATCATCACGCAGGTGCTGTATCCGGTGAAGAAGGACATCCGGACGACGGCGGACCTGCAGGACGTGATCTCGGGGCTGAAGAGCGGGTCGCTGGTGACGCTGCTGGTGTACGACTATCGGGGGCAGGTGACGCGGACGGTGACGTTGAAGGTCGGGTAGCGGGGGGCGGGGGGCGCTGGGGACGAGGGACGAGGGACGAGCACAACGCCTTTCGTTCTTCGTTCTTCGTTCTTGGTTCTTGGCCAGCCGCTCGGGATGCCACGAGTGGCATCCCGAGGTCCGCCAAGGACCAACGACCAATCACGTCGTCCCTCGTCCCTCGTCCCTCGTCCCCACTATCTTTCCCCGCGCGCGAGAGTGGCGCCCGGTAGATGCAGCAGACTCGGGACCGGTGGCCAGGAACGCCGGAGTGGCGAAATCGGTAAACGCAGCAGCCTTAGGAGCTGTTGTCCCACAAGGACTTACGGGTTCGAGTCCCGTCTCCGGCATCGAAGGGCGAACGCCGCCCCGGCCCGCACGCGCAGGGGCGGCATCGTTGGGGGTGGCGGCAGGCGACGTCGCGCCAGCGCGGCCGCCTGACGAGAGCGGCGACCGCCTGGCAGGCGGTCGCCGCGTTCACAGCATGGCCGGCGACCCACTCACGGATGCGGCGCCGGCTCCGTGCTGATGCGCACCGGAGTGTACCGCACGCCGAGCGTGTAGCGGTACGCCGTGAGCGGGTATGACCTGTGGCCGTCGAAGGCGCTCGTCGTCATCCGGTCGCGCATGACCGCGCCGGCGGTGGTCAGCGACCATGAGCGCGTGAGGGAGTACTCCACCCCGACGCCGGCGAGGGCGCCGAAGCCGTAGTTGTAATGGCCATACGGGCCCTGCGCCTGGTCGAGGCCGGGCCAGTTCCAGAGCTTGTTCCAGGCCGCCATGTAGCCGGCGCGCAGGTCGACGTACGGATACCAGCGCTCGTGGGACAGGTCCGGGCGCAGGCGCGTGCCCAGCTCCGCGGTCTGCGTCTGCGCCGGTCCGCCGACGTAGCTGGCCGTCACGTCCAGCGTGGCCGACGCGAATCGACTCAGCAGGTAGTCCGCGTGAGCGCCGTTGCCGAAGCTCGTCCAGGCGGGCCGAGCGCCGCCGGTGAGCCCCGGCGCCTGGAAATAGCTGACCATCGGGTACGTCTCGACGGCGAGCCGCTGCCGCTGGTAGGATTCCGCCCGCGCGATCGGCCCGGGCTGCGGCGGGAGGGATGTCGGCTCGGGTGGCCTGATGCCCTCGGGGGTGCGCGTCCGCGGAAGATGCTGCGCGGCGGAGACTCCCGGCAGCGACAACGCGATGGCTGCGACGATCACGCGAACGCGCATGTCGACCTCCCCGTTGACCCGTTGACCCGTCTGCTCGAAGCCGTGCGTCCCGAATTGTCGGTGTGAGGGGCGAGAAATGCAATCGCGGCTGGAGATCACGACGCCCTTCACTGTTCCGTACGCCGCGCTGCTCTCCGCTATTTCGCCTTCCGCTATTCCGCGATCCGCTCGGGACGCGGCGTCGAGCTCCCGAGGAACGCGGATGGCGGAAGGCGGATGGCGGAGAGCGGAAGGCGACCGGGTGTCTGGCGAGGGGCGACTGTTCCGCGTCCCTAGAACAGCAGCCCGATCACCAGCCGGCCCGTCGGATAGGCCACCGCGCCGCCGAGGTCCTTCAGGCGGCCGGTGTTGCCGAAGAGTCGTTTGGCGCCGATGCCGGAGCCGACGAGGAAGCGCTGGCTGCGCCCGAGGAGCCAATCGTAGTCCACGATCACGCCGAGCGAGGCGAGGCTCACGGAGTGGCGCTCCCAGACGGTGCCGCCGTCGGTCGGGCTCGGCAACGCGACGCCCTTGCTGTAGTTCGTCACGCCGGCGGTGAGGCCGACGCTGAAGCCGTCGAACGCGCGCTCGTTCGGGTAGAAGCGCCCCTGCGCCTCGAGCGTGGTGAAGCGCGCGTCGTGGGAGTCGCCGGGCGCGACGTAGCTGAAGTTGCCGCCTAACGCGACGCCGCCCCCGGCGTCGCCGGCGTACTCGATCGACGCGATGGCGAGGGGAATCCCGAGCGGGTCGATGGCCACCACGTTGGCGTAACCCATCGTGGGCACCGGGTTCCCCTGCCCCTGCGCGGATGCGGCGATGATCGCGAGAGCGAGCGCGACCATGGTGATGCGTGCTTTCACTGTGCCTCCGGGAGACCGGGACTGTGACGCGACCATCGCGGACCGCGATACGCTAATCAGACCATCGGCGGCCCGGAAAGGGTGCCGCGCGAGAGGCGGGTCGCCGGTGCCTCAGACTATGATGACGGATTCGCGGCCGTTAGCTTTCCCAGGGGTCGAGACCGCATCGCGCGCTCGACGGGACGGCGGGCCGCGACCACGCGGCCGGGCCGCAATTCCGGCCAGTCACGGCATCATGGACATCCAGATCACGACGAAGAAGAGCGAAGGGGTCGAGCGCCTGCTGGAGGTGTCGGTCCCGGTGGAAACGGTGCGCGAGGCGGAGGAGAGCACGGCGCGGCGCTATGCGTCCACCGTCCGCCTCCCCGGCTTCCGCCCGGGCAAGGCGCCCGCCGCGGTGGTGCGCAAGCGGTTCAGGGACGCCATCCGGCAGCAGGTCATCGAGACGCTGGTGCAGGACGCGTTCAAGGAAGTGGTGGACCGCGAGAAGCTGAAGGTCGCCTCCCAGCCGCACGTGCACGACCTCAAGTTCGAGGAGGGGCAGCCGCTCACCTTCGAGCTGCACCTGGAGGTCCGTCCGGAGCTCGAGCTGGCGCGCACGCAGGGGTTCCGGCTGTCGCGGCCGCAGATCCAGGTGACCGACGAGCACGTCCGCGAGCAGATCGACCAGCTCCGCGAGCAGCGGGCGAACTGGACGCCGGTGAACGAGAAGCCGATCGAGGGCGACATGGTCACCGTGAAGCTCGCGACGGCCGAGGAGGGGGGCGAGATGCCGGAAGGGCGCGAGTACCGGCTCACCCTGGGCGGCGGGCAGGCGATCCCCGGCATCGAGGAGCTCGTCATGGAGCTCACCCCCGGCGAGACGGTCGAGCGGCCGGTCCGCTGGCCAGACGATTTCCCCGACGAGGAGCAGCGGGGGAAGACGAAGCCGGTGCGCGTCACGCTCGAGGACGTGAAGCGGAAGTCGCTCCCCGAGCTCGACGACGCCTTCGCGCGCGAGGTGGGCGACTTCGATTCGCTCGAGGCGCTGCGCGCGGCGGTGCGGCACGACCTGGAGGAGCACGCGACGCGCGACGCGGACGCGGCCGTGCGCCAGCAGCTCGTGGACGAGATCGCGACGGCGAACCCCTTCCAGGTCCCGCCGAGCTGGGTCGACCAGCTCGTGCACGCGTACATGGAGGCGTACCAGGTCCCGAACGAGGAGCACGAGCGCTTCCACGCCGAGTTCGAGCCGGTGGCGGAGAAGCAGGTGCGGCGCGACCTGATCATCGACACGATCGCCGAACGCGAGGGCCTCGCGGCCACGGAGGCGGACATCGACGATCGGGTGGCCGACGTGGCCAAACGACGCAACGCCGACCCCGGCCAGGTGTACGCGTCGCTGCAGAAGGCGGGTCGCCTGAAAGAGATCGAACGCAGCATCACGGAAGACAAGGTCTTCAAGTGGCTGCTGGAGCGGAACGAGGTCGCGGGCTGAGCCGCGCCCCCTCCGCGCCGGCGTGCAGCAACGGGTAGCCGATCAGCTGCCGGCGGGTCTCCACGTGCGCAATTTCCAGACGTCAACCAGGCACTTCGATGGGTGGTCCGATCAGGACCACGAAGAGAGCGAGCCAACCATGCCGACGATCTATCCTCCCTATGTGATCGAGCGCTCCAGCCGCGGCGAGCGGACGTACGACATCTTCTCTCGCCTGCTGATGGATCGCATCATCTTCCTCGGCACGCCGATCAACGACGACGTGGCCAACATCATCATCGCGCAGCTGCTGTTCCTCGAGGCGGACAACCCGGACCGGGACATCAGCATCTACGTGAACTCGCCGGGCGGGAGCGTCTCGGCGGGGCTGGCGATCTACGACACGATCCAGTACCTGAAGTCGCCGGTGAACACGATCTGCATGGGGCTGGCGGCGAGCATGGGCGCGTTCCTCCTCGCGGCGGGCCGCCACGGGAAGCGTTATGCACTGCCCCACTCGCGGATCATGATCCACCAGCCCTCGGGCGGCGCGCAGGGGACGGCGGCGGACATCGAGATCCAGGCGAAGGAGATCATCTACCTGCGCGGCAAGATGAACGAGCTGCTGGCGAAGCACACCGGCCGCTCGGTGGAGCAGATCGAGCGCGACGTGGACCGCGACCGCTATCTCTCGGCGGACGAGGCGAAGACGTACGGCATCGTCGATCACGTCATCACGCAGCGCGGCGAGGTCGTGGAGCCGGCGCTGGTGGGGGCGGGAGCCAAGTGAGGGACGAGGGTCGAGGGACGAGGGACGAGATCTGATCTGTTGGGAATCCTCAATATCGTCTGGCCCCTCGACCATCGACCCTCACCCCTGCGCGCGGCGCGAGCCGCGCGCTCGTGAAATGATTCACGAGCCTCACTCGTCAGTTGCTTGACCGGTTGCTGACGGGCATCTTTATTAAGCAACCGCGCCGGTACCAGTCGGGCCGCGCGCCCTCTGACCCGTGAGTCGCTATGTCCCACGACAAACACCTGCGCTGCTCGTTCTGCGGAAAGTCCAAGGATTCGGTCCGAAAGTTCATCTCGGGCCCATCCGTGTACATCTGCAACGAGTGCATCGCCCTCTGCAACGAGATTCTCGCCGAGGACGAGGAGCGTGAGGTCGCCGAGGCGATCACGCAGGTCCCCACTCCGACCGAGATCAAGGACGTCCTCGACCAGTACGTCATCGGCCAGGAGAAGGCGAAGAAGGCGCTGTCCGTCGCGGTCTACAACCACTACAAGCGCATCAACTCGGCGTCGATCCGCGACGACGACGTCGAGCTGGACAAGTCCAACATCCTGCTGATCGGGCCGACCGGCGTCGGCAAGACGCTCCTCGCGCAGACGCTGGCCCGCATCCTCGACGTCCCCTTCACCATCGCCGACGCCACGACGCTCACCGAGGCCGGCTACGTCGGCGAGGACGTGGAGAACATCCTCGTCAGGCTGCTGCAGGCGGGCGACTTCAACGTCGCCGAGTGCGAGCGTGGCATCGTCTACATCGACGAGATCGACAAGATCGCGCGCAAGTCGGAGAACCCGAGCATCACGCGCGACGTGTCGGGCGAGGGCGTGCAGCAGGCGCTGCTGAAGATCCTCGAGGGGACGATCGCCTCCGTGCCGCCGCAGGGCGGGCGGAAGCACCCGCAGCAGGAGTACATCCAGATCAACACGAAGGACATCCTCTTCATCTGCGGCGGCGCGTTCGACGGCCTGGAGAAGATCATCGAGGCGCGGACGGGGCGGCGGCAGATCGGCTTCTCCAAGACGGAGGAGGATGGGAAGTCGGCGCTGAAGGCGAAGAACATGTTCGCCGAGGTCGAGCCGGACGACCTGCTGCGCTACGGGCTGATTCCCGAGCTGGTGGGCCGCCTCCCGGTGACGGTGGCGCTCGAGGCGCTCGACGAGGACGCGCTGGTGCGCATCCTGAAGGAGCCGAAGAACGCGCTGACGAAGCAGTACACGAAGCTCTTCGAGCTCGAGGAAGTGAAGCTCACCTTCGAGGACTCGGCGCTGCGCGCGATCGCGGCCAAGGCGCTGCGGCGCGGCACGGGTGCCCGCGGGCTGCGGGCGATCCTCGAGGAGATCCTCACCGACGTGATGTTCGACCTCCCGACGCGCGAGGATGTCGAGGAGGTGCGGATCACGGAGACGTCGGTGGTGCACGGGACCCCGCCGATGCTGGAGATCTCGCCACAGCGGAAGAAGAAGGAGGCGTGAGCGCGGAGCGCTCAAGCGCCCGCTCCGTCATTGGTCGTTGGTTCTTGGTCGTTGGCGAGCCGCTCGGGACATCCCGGGCGGCTTTTGCATGCCAATGACCAAGAACGAATAACCAAGAACGTTGTCAGGCTGTAGCTTTCACCCCATGCCCATCCTCCACCGCGATTCCGAGAGCTTCTCCGTCGACGAACGCCTGCCGGTGCTGCCGCTGCGCGACGTCGTCGTCTTTCCCTACGCGGTGATGCCGCTGCTCGTCGGGCGGCAGGCGTCGCTGGCGGCGGTGGAGGCGGCGGCCGCGGCGGAGCGCTACCTCCTGCTCGTGACGCAGCGCAGCGGCGAGACGGAGGAGCCGGTCGCGGGGGACCTGTACCGGTACGGCGTGGTCGCGCGCATCCTGCAGGTCGTGCGGCAGCCGGCGGGCGGGGCGAAGATCCTCGTCGAGGGGCTGTGCCGCGCGCGCATCTCGCGGTACGTGCCGGCGGCGGACCACCTGCGGGCGCAGATCGGGACGCCGACGCCTGACGAGGCGGCGCCGGTGGCGGAGCTGGAGGCGCTGTCGCGCCGGACGGCGGGGCTGTTCGAGGAGTACGTCGCGCTCCAGCGGCGCATCCCGGCCGAGATCGTGACGATCGTGCAGAGCGCCGACACCCCGGCGCGGCAGGCGTACGCGATCGCCGCGCACCTGGCGGTGCGCGTCGAGGCGCGCGAGACGCTGCTCGAGACCGAGTCGCTGAGCGACTTCGTGCGCAGGCTGGGAGAGGTGCTCACGGGCGAGATCGACCTGCTCCGGCTCGAGCGGAAGATCGAGGAGGAGGTGCGCGGGTCGCTCTTCCAGAACCAGCGCGAGTTCTACCTCCAGGAGCAGCTCAAGGCGATCCACCGCGAGCTCGGGCAGGACGACGGCGACGACCTCGGCCAGCTCGAGGAGCAGGTGGAGGCGAAGGGGCTGCCGGAGGGGGTGAAGACGCGGGCGCTGCGCGAGCTGCGCAAGCTGCGCCGCACCTCCCCGCTCTCCCCCGAGGCGACGGTCTCCCGGAACTTCCTCGACTGGGTGCTGGCCCTGCCGTGGACGGAGCGGAGCGACGACGTGCTCGACGTCGCGCACGCGCGCCGCATCCTCGACGAGGACCACTACGGGCTCGAGGAGGTGAAGGACCGCATCCTCGACTACATCGGCGTGCTGTCGCTCGTCGGCCGGATGGAGGGCCCGATCCTCTGCCTCGTCGGCCCGCCGGGCGTGGGCAAGACATCGTTAGGCAAGTCGGTCGCGCGCGCCCTCGGCCGCCGCTTCGTGCGGATGTCGCTCGGCGGCGTGCGCGACGAGGCGGAGATCCGCGGCCACCGCCGCACCTACATCGGCTCGATGCCGGGGCGCGTCATCCAGGCGATGCGGCGCGCCGAGGTCGTCAACCCGGTCATCCTCCTCGACGAGATCGACAAGCTCGGCCAGGACTATCGCGGCGACCCCGCCGCGGCGCTCCTCGAGGTGCTCGACCCGGAGCAGAACCGCGCCTTCAACGACCACTACCTCGAGGTGGACTACGACCTGTCGCAGGTGCTCTTCCTGACGACGGCCAACTACCTGCCGCAGGTGCCGGAGCCGCTGCGCGACCGCATGGAGATCATCCGCCTCTCCGGCTACCTCGACCAGGAGAAGTTCGCCATCGCCCGGCAGTACCTGATCCCGCGGCAGCTCCGGCAGAACGGGCTCGACCCGGCGGAGGTGGCGTGGGACGCGGACGTGGTACCGGCGATCGTGGCGGGCTACACGCGCGAGGCCGGCGTGCGGGAGCTGGAGCGCCGGATCGCGCGGGTGGCGCGGAAGGTGGCGCGTCGTCGAGCGGAGGCGGGGGGCGGGAGGCGGGAGGCGGCAGGCGCTGGGGACGAGGGACGCGCCGCGGGCGGCGGGAGGCGGGAGGCGGGAGGCGTCACAGCGGATGGCGGAGAGCGGAGGGCGGAAAGCGCCGCGTCTCGACCCTCGACCGTCGACCCTCACCCCTCGCTCATCACCGTCGCCGCCTCCGACCTCCAGGCCCTCCTCGGCACGCCGCCGTACGACCCGTCGCTCCTCGAGATCGATGACAAGGTCGGGGTGGCCACCGGGCTCGCGTACACGAGCACCGGGGGCGAGGTGCTGGAGATCGAGGTGAGCGCGGTGCCGGGGCGCGGGAAGCTGCAGCTCACGGGGACGCTCGGCGACGTGATGAAGGAGTCCGCGTCGGCGGCGCTGAGCTACATCCGCTCGCGCGCGGCGTCGCTCGGCATCGACCGCGACTTCTACAAGAGCCGCGACCTGCACATCCACATCCCGGCCGGCGCGACGCCGAAGGACGGGCCGTCGGCGGGGATCGCGATCGCGACGGCGATCGTCAGCGCGCTCACCGGGACGGCGATCCGCGGCGGCGTGGCGATGACGGGCGAGATCACCCTGCGCGGCCGGGTGCTCCCGATCGGCGGGCTGAAGGAGAAGGCGGTGGCGGCCCACCGGAACCGGATCGGGCACGTGCTGATTCCGCATCTGAACCTTCGCGACCTGGACGAGCTGCCGGAGGAGGTACGCTCGACGGTCAGCTTCCATGCGGTGAAGACGATGGACGAGGTGCTGGGGCTGGCGCTGAGGGACGAGGGACGAGGGACGAGGGACGAAGCGCGGGAGGAGGGAGGCGGGAGGCGGGGTGCGCCTCCTGCGAGCAGATCGCGCAAGCGCCGCCCGGCCGCCGATACGCCGAAGCCCGACCCCGGCCACGTGCCGGGGATGGGGATCGTCGCGCACTGATGAGCGATCAGGCGGCGGAGAGGTCGGGGACGGAGGGCGCCGGGTCCGGGGCGGGGTCGCGGGGGGATCCGCTCGTCATCCGCCAACTCGAGTTCATCGGCGGCATGGCGTCGGCGGGCGGGTGGCGGCCGGAGCCGACGCTGCCGGAGGTCGCCTTCGCCGGCCGCTCGAACGTCGGCAAGTCGTCGCTCATCAACCGGCTCCTGCACCGGAAGAAGATGGCGCGGGTCAGCAACACGCCGGGCCGGACGCGGGAGATCAACTTCTTCCGCGTGAACGACCAGTTCGTGCTCGTGGACCTGCCGGGATACGGCTACGCGCGCATCTCGCGCGAGAAGCGGGCGGAGTGGCGCCCGCTGATCGAAGGCTACCTGCGCACGAGCCCGACGCTGCGCGGCATCGTCCAGCTCCTGGACGTGCGCCACGAGCCGACGGCGGACGACCTGCGGATGCTGGACTTTCTCGGCGAGCTCGGCGTACCTACGATCATCGTGTCGACGAAGATGGACAAGCTGCCGCGGGCGCGCGCGGCCGAGCGGGTGGCGGAGGTGGCGGCGGCGACGGGAATCGACGTCGAGCAGGTGATCCCCTTCAGCGCGGTGACGGGCGAGGGGCGGAACGATCTCGCGGCGGCGATCGTGGACCTGCTGGCGCAGCCATCGTGGCGGGAGGCGACGGATCGATGAAGCACCTGCGACTGGTCGGGCTGATGCTGGCGGCGGCGTGCGCCAGCGCGGGCGGGACGGCGGCGCAGAACCCGGCGGCGACGGCACCGGCGGGCACCCTCGCCGACACCGGCACGGCGGGGCTCGTGCCGCCGGGCTACGGCACCCTGCGCCAGGACGACATCGCCATCAAGATCCCGCTCGACAACGTGGCCGTGCGGCTCATCCCGCTCGACGAATCGGTGATCCGCACGCTGTCGCCGGATTCCTACCGCGCGCTCCGCGACCTGCTGGCGAGCCGGCGCGACCAGATCGCGCGGCTCGCCCGGCAGCACGGGCTGCGACAGGCGAACGTGTGGTACGTGAGCTTCTTCGGGCTGGCGCCGCAGGCGCAGTTCACGCCGACGGACGTGACGATCACCTCCAACGGCCGCGAGTTCCGCCCCGTGGAGATCGTGCCGCTGACGTCGGGGTTCGGCGAGCAGCGGCTGCAGCCGCGCGAGGTGCAGCAGGCGCTTTATCTTTTCGAGGACGGGCTCGACCTCTCGCAGCCGCTGACGGTGACGATGGGCATCGAGCGCAACACCGACTGGCAGGCGATCCTGCAGACGATCGAGCGGGAGCGGGCGATGATCCGATCGCGGGCCGCCAGCGCACGACACTAGCCTAACGATGGCCTTTCTGCCTCTCCGTACCCTCCCCGAGCCGGGGGTGAGCTCGATCGCCGAGGAGTGGCTCGGCGCACTGGAGGACGCGCTGCGCGGCGGCGCCGTGGACCGCGCGGAGCTCTGCCGCCGGACGCTGGCGGAGCTGGCGTACCCGGAGTACGCCGCGAGCTGGGAGACCGCGGTGCACGATGCGCGGCTGCCGGCGGCGACGCGGCTCGCCCTCGCGGCGCTGGACCCGCGCAACGTGACGCTCGAGCCGGAATACTACTCGGACTGCGACCAGGAGCGCTTCCAGCGAGTGAAGCCGCTGCTCTGGCTCTGGTACTCCTTCGACCGCCTCCCGATCGGCGGCCAGAACGTGTGGCTCGGCGTGAAGCTGCGGCGGCTGCTGGCGCCGTACATCTTCAAGCGCTGCGGCGAGAACTTCAAGGCGTTCCAGCACGTCGAGTTCTCGTTCGGCTACAACATGGACGTCGGCGACGACGTCGTGGTGCACCGGCACGTCCTGCTCGACGACCGCGGCGGGATCCGCCTCGGCAACAACGTCTCGATCAGCGACTACGCGAACGTCTACAGCCACACGCACAGCATCGTCGAGCAGAGGGACGTGACCAACGCGGCGACGGTGCTGGACGACGGCGTGCGAATCACGTATCACGCGACGGTGCTGGCGGGCGTGCACGTGTGCGAGCAGGGCATGGTCGGCGCGATGGCGGTGGCGACGAAGGACGTGCGGCCGTATCACGTGTACGTCGGCATCCCGGCGAAGAGCGTGCGGGTGAAGCCGAACGCGCCGGCGGCGGGGACGGTGCTGCCGTGCTCGGATAGGGACGCGGGACGCGGGACGCGCGACACGTAGGGGCGGCCCCGAGACCTGAGCTTTCGGCGGGGCATGCTGTCGAGGGAAGGCACGACGACGGGACCGCCTCAAATCACCCGCAGCACATCCTCCACCGGCCCCGCGTCCCCGCCGCGCAGCAGCTTCACGATCTGCTGAAGCGCCTCCGTCTCGCGCGGCCACTGGAAGCGCTCCATCGCCCGCGGCACGTCGAGCCAGTCGTGCCGCTGGTGCTCGGGGCCGAGGACGACCTCCGCCGGCTCGTCGACGAAGGCGGCGAAGACGACGGCGACGAGGATCGTGTGCGTCTTGTGGAGGTAGAACGACTGCACCGTGACGTTGTACAGGCGCGCGACCTCGAGCCCCGTCTCCTCGTGCAGCTCGCGCACCGCGGCCTCCTCCGGCTCCTCGCCAGGCTCGATGTGGCCGTGGACGCTCTCCCACGCGGTGGGGCAGCGCGTGTCGTGCGCGCGCTGGAGGACGAGGACGCGCCAGCCGTCGGGGCGCGGGCGGATGACGTAGAGATCGATGCTGCCCACACTGAGCTGCGCCACGGCGGTCTCCTGGCGGTCCGGGATGCGTGCGGTGGAACGCTCAGGGAGATAGCGGAAGCGCTCGGACGTGGCAACGGCATTCACGGCGGGCGCCGCGACGGCGGGCGCGGTGACGCGCGTCAGCTCGGCCATGCTCGTGCGGCCGGCGCGCACGTGCTCGAGCCCCGAGAGCCAGAGGGAGCGGCCGGGTGCGATGGCGTCCTCCCCTTCCCCCCCGGCGCACGCCGCGCGCCCGGCCTCGGCGATCCGTTCGACGGCGGCCGCGCCGGCGACGAGACGCTCGAACTCGGGCGAGGAGACGAGCACCTCGACGATGGCGAGCCGGCCCCGATAGCCGGTGCCGCCGCACGACGGGCAGCCGCCGGACGCACCGCCGCACTCCGGGCACAGCCGCCGCACGAGCCGCTGCGCGACGACGCCCTTGAGCGCGGTGGCGATCTTGTACGGTTCGACGCCGATGTCGGCGAGGCGCGTGACCGCGCTCGCCGCGTCATTGGTGTGCAGCGTCGAGAGGACCAGGTGTCCGGTGAGCGAGGCCTGGATCGCGATCTCCGCCGTCTCGCGGTCGCGGATCTCGCCGACGAGGAGCACGTCCGGATCCTGGCGCATGATCGACCGGAGCGCCGAGGCGAAGGTGAGCCCCGCGCGCTCGTGCACCTGGACCTGCACGATGCCCGGGAGGCGATACTCGATCGGGTCCTCGACGGTGACGATGTTCACGCCGCGTGCGGCGATCTGGCGCAGCGCGGCGTAGAGCGTCGTCGTCTTCCCCGACCCCGTCGGGCCGGTGACGAGGATGAGCCCCTCGCGCACCTCGAGGAGCTGCTGCACGCGTCGCAGCTCGTCGGGGTTGAAGCCCATGCGATCGAGCGTCATCACCGTCGTGCGGCTGTCGAGGACGCGCAGGACGACCTTCTCGCCGTGTGACGCGGGGAGGGTGGAGACGCGCAGGTCCACCGCCACGCCGTTGACGGCCACGCGCGCGCGCCCGTCCTGCGGCCGCAGGCGGTCGGCGATGTCGAGCCGCGACATGATCTTGATGCGCGAGACGAGCGCCGGGCCGACGGCGCGGGGGAGCCGCCGCGCGAGGTGGAGCACGCCGTCGATGCGGTGGCGGACGCCGATCCCCTGCTCGTCGGGCTCGATGTGGATGTCGCTCGCGCGCGCGGCGATGCCCGCGCCGATCAGGTCGTCCACCATCCGCATCGTCGACGCCGGGTCCTCCTCGCCAGCGACCGGGGGCGCGGTCTCCTGCTCGGACGTCAGCAGCTCGACCTCCAGCACGCGCTCGGGCTCGCGCACCTGTGAATCGCCGCGGTAGCAGTCGTCGATGCGGAGCCCGATCTCGTCCGGGCTGGCGAGCGCCATCGCGATCTCGCGCCCGGTGGCGAAGGCGAGCATGCGCTCGCAGTCGATGTCGAACGGATCGGCGGTGGCGATGAGCAGCCGATCGTCGGTCGCGCGCAGGGGCACGACGCGGAACTTCCGCGCCCACCGCTCCGGCACGAGCTCCACCGCCTGGGCGCTCACGTCGCGGAAGTCGGCGACCGGGATGTGGAGGTGGGCGGCGGCGGCCTCCAGCAGCTCGCCGTCGGCCACGCCGCCACGCGTCACCGCGGCCTCCCAGAGGTTTCCGCGCGCCGTGCGCGCCAGCTCGTCAGCGGCGACCGGGCCGACGAGGAAGCGGAGGACCGGGAGCAGCCAGGAGTCGGGGAGGGACGGGGCGAGGGACGGGGGCATGCGCCAATGTGGGGGCGCGGGAGGGGCGAGGTGTCAGCGTTCGGGTGCGAGGAGGGGCGAAGGGATGCGGGGGGGACGAGGGACGAGGGACGAGGGACGAGTGCATACCTGGCTTCGTCGCGGCGTGCGTTGGGGTCCGTCATCGGGAGGGATTACGCGAGGGGGAACACGGATTCGACGGAGGTCACGGATGCCGCGGATCGCTCCGCGCGGCGCGAGAGCGCCTCTCACCCAGCACCCGGTCCGGCCACCGGTTCACTCACCCCTGCCCGCATTCGCGCCGATTCGCACGATCGCCCTTCAGATTCGCGTCTGCTCCTTGAAGCTGGATGGGTAGAGGGGCCAGCGGCGGTGAGACGAGTCTGGACACGCCGTGCGCCGGGCTCCTCCGCCGGGCTGGCATCGCACGATGGGGAAACGCGAATGGCCACGAATGAACTGCCGAATCGTGCGAATCGCTCCGAGTGACGCGACGGCGCCTCTCGCCCAGCGGCCGGCCCGGCGACCGGGCCCCTCTCGCCTCACCCCATCCGTGCCGATCCGCGGTTCCCGTGGAATCCGTGTCGCCTCGTTCGAAGCCGGCTCGGTAGAGGGGCCCGCGGCGGCGCGAGGAGCCCCGCCCCGCCGCGGCGCCCCACGCCTCCCGCCTCCCGCCTCCCGCCTCCCGCTACAGCACCGGCCAGAACTCGCGATTCAGATCGAGCGAGAACGTCCACCGGCCGCCGCGGAGGCCGCGGGCGACGTCGACGCGCAGGAGGTCGAAGAAGCCGAGGAAGCCGATGCCGACGGACGGGTAGACGCCAGTCACGCGCCGCGGGGCGAAGAGGGGCACGCCGGTCGGATCGAAGCGGACCGCGCCGTCGTACGGCCGCACGAAGATGGCGTTCGCGAAGGGCGCGAGCTTCGCCTCGGCGGGGGTGTGGCCGAATCGGCCGAGGGGGATGGACGGGAACGGGATCGGCGCCTGCCACTCGAGCCGCTGGCTCACGCCGACGCTCGCGGTGAACTCGTGGAAGTCGTAGCCGGGACCCGTCGTCGGGCCGCCGAGGTACACGAGCTCCTGCGACGGGATCTCGTAGGGATTCCCCGAATCGCGCGTCCCGACCGCGGCGGCCACCGTGCGCGCGACGAGCCGCTGACCGCCGATGGGGCGCTCGATGTCGCTCGTGAGCATGCCGCGGAGGGTCTGCTCTCTCCCTGTACACATGAAGACGATGTCACCCGAGCAGTAGACCGCCTCGACGCGTTCACTGCCGCGCAGCTCGGCGCCGAGGCGCATCTCCGTGCCGAGAAACGCGAGGGAAGTCGGGTGCTCGGCGCGCAGCGCGGCCTCGAGGCGGCGCGGCCAGTCGACCGAGATCGTCGGGCGGAAGGTGCCGGTGACGGGCGTCGCATGAACGGCGAGCGTCCGCGGCTCAACGACATCCCCGCGCAGCGTCCAATCGAGGCCGGCGATGCCGCGCACGCCGAACTGGACGCCGCCACCCACGACGAGATAGGGATCGGTGTCGTCGCTGCCGAACTCCTGCGCCGCGATGCTGTTGACGGCGCCGGACCGCTCGGCGACGTCGCCGACGTCGCGGAAGTCGCGCAGGGCGAAGAGGCGAAGCTCCGTGCCGGCGCCGCTCTGCCAGCCGAGCGAGAGCTGGCCCTTCCAGTCGTGATCGGCGATGCCGTAGCGACCGTAGCCGCGCACGTCGAAGCCGGCGCCGAAGCGCTGGGTCGCTCCGAGGCCGAGGGCGAGCCCTTCGACCCGGTTCACGTGCACGAGCTGCGATGCACCGCGCGCGGCGAGCGACGCGGTCTGCGCGCGCTGGAGCGCCTGGCCGCGCACGAGGGCACGCGCCTCGGCCTGCACGCGCTTGACGTCGACGTCGGTGACGGCGCGCACGTCGGGCGGGAGCGAGTCGAGGATGTGCTTCGTGGACCACTGATACCGCTCGACCTGCGTCGGCGAGACCTGCACGATCTCCGGGCCGCCGAACATCGTGAACGGGATCTCGGCGTTGACCTGATAGTCACCGATCTCCCACCGCCCGCGGATGATGCCGCGCACCGGGTAGTCCATCCACGTGCCGGTGCGGCGGATCTCGATCTCCTGGTGCCGCGGGAGCCAGAAGCGGCCCTCGATCAACCCGTTCTCGAGCACGATCGAGACGTCCTCGAGCTGCTTGTCGAGGAACGACGCCGTCGTGAAGTCGAACGCCATGCGCACGACCTGCGCACCCGACGTATCGATGTAGACGGCGCCGACGACGCCGGGCAGGCGGTCGTTCTTCGGCCGCACCTTCACCTCGTACACCTCGATGGTCCGGCCCGGCATCGAGTAGCGCAGGCTGTCGGAGATCCGGTAGTCGTAGAGGTGGAGGCCGGCGTTGGAGAGCGGGTGCGGCACGTCGCGCACCTCGTCGCCCTCGCCGAGGCGGATGATGTTCGGGAAGTTGTTCTGGACGATGCCGAGGTGGTCGCGGTGGTACTGGATGTCCGTCGGCAGGAGGAGTGTGTCGCGGCGTCCCTCGATGACCTGCTTGCTCAAGTTGGGCGCGCGCCAGTAGACTTGGAGCGCGAGCTCGTCGGCCTTGACGATCTTGGGCGGTTCGGGGAAGCCCTGGCCGACCTGGGCGAGGAAGGTGACGTAGCCGTGCGCCCGGGCGCGATACGACACGAGGGCCGTATCGGCCAGCTGTTCGGCGCGGCGGGCGGTGGCGCGCTCGACGAGCGCCCGCGTCCGCGCATCGTTCCAGCCACCTGCCTCTCCCCCCTGCGCGCGCGCGTCGCGTGCGACGATCAGACCGATGACCAGAACGCAGGCGGCGCGGCGCGCCGCGACAGTGCGAAGCATGCTGGAATCTCGCCGCGCGCCCCGGCGCGGACAACGGCCGTGAGCGCCGCCGAGTTCGTGGCGCGGGCGCGCGCGGCGGCGGCGCGGGGGCCGGCGCTCGTTCCCGTTTGGCGCGACCACCTGTTCGACACGGAGACGCCGGTCGCGGTGTTCGCGAAGCTGCGCGACGGCCCGTTCGCCTTCCTCCTCGAGTCGGCGCCCGCGGGTGGGGAGACGTGGGCGCGGTACACGTTCATGGGGACGACGCCACGCGCGGCCTGGCGGCTGCGCGACGGCGTGGTCGAGGACTGGACGGCGGCGCTCGGCTGGCATGGCGCGCGCCGACCGGGCGATCCGCTCGCCGATCTCGAGGCGCTGGTGCGCCAGTACACGCCGGTGGACGCGGCCGAGGTCGGCGACTTCTGGAGCGGCGCGGTGGGCTTCTTCGGCTACGATGTCGTGCGGGCGATCGAGCGGCTGCCGAATGCGCCGGCGCGCACGCTGGACGTGCCGGACGCGCTGTTCGTGTTCACGGGCGCGCTGGTCATCGTCGACAACCTCAAGTCGCTGGCGCGCGTGGTGGTGGGCGTGCCGGTGGTGACGGATCTCACCGATGACGAGCTGCGGACGCGCTACGAGGAGGCGGAGGCGGAGATCGCGACGACGATCGCGCGCATGCGCGCGCCGGCCGCGCTCGAGCCGCTGGAGCTCGACCCGCAGGCGGCGCCGGCGCGCGGCCGGTCGAACTACAAGCGCGAGCGCTTCATGGAGGACGTGCAGCGCATCCGCGAGTACATCGTCGCCGGGGACGCCTTCCAGGTGCTGCTCGCGCGCCGGATCGACGTCCCGCACGACTTCGACTCCGCGGCGCTCTACCGCGCGCTGCGCACGATCAACCCGTCGCCGTACATGTACCATCTCGTGCTCGACGGGATGGAGATCGTCGGCAGCTCGCCGGAGCTGCTCGTGCGGGTGGGGCACGGCAAGGTGACGGTGCGCCCGATCGCCGGCACGCGGCCGCGCGGCAAGTCGGTCGAGGAGGACGCGGCGCTCACCGCCGAGCTGCTCGCCGACGAGAAGGAGCGCGCGGAGCACCTGATGCTGGTGGACCTCGGGCGCAACGACGTGGGGCGCGTGGCGAAGTACGGCACGGTCCACGTGACCGAGCTGATGGTGGTCGAGCGGTACTCGCACGTGCTCCACATCGTGAGCCAGGTGGAGGGGGAGATGCGCCACGGGCTGACGGCGATGGACGCGTTCCGGGCGACCTTCCCCGCCGGCACGATGACGGGCGCGCCGAAGGTGCGCGCGATGGAGATCATCGACGAGCTGGAGCCGGAGCGGCGCGGTCCGTACGCAGGGGCGGTGGGGTACATCGCGGCCGGGGGCCAGCGGATGGACCTGGCGATCACGATCCGCACCTGCGTGATCGCGCACGGCACGGCGTCGGTGCAGGCGGGGGCGGGGATCGTGCACGACTCCGTGCCGGAGCGGGAGTGGGAGGAGACGGAGAACAAGGCCCGGGCGCTGCTGACGGCGATCGGGCGGGTGCGGGGGCGGGGGCGGGAGGGGGGAGGCGGGAGGGGGGAGGGGTAACGCCGTCCGCCGTCCGCCGTCCGCCGTCCGCCGTCCGCAGACCGCAGACCGCTTGGGACATTTCGGCCTGGCATCCCGGTGGATGGCGGAAAGCGGAAGGCGGAGAGCGGAGAGCGGACAACGAGGGGTGCGCGGTACACGACGACCGGCCATATTCCTCCCGATGCGCTACAGGCTGACCAGCACGGACGGGGGCCAGAGTTACGAGCTGCGCCGGGGCGTGCCGCTCGTGGTCGGGCGTGCGCCCAACAGCGACATCCCGATCTTCGATCCGACGATCTCGCGCCGGCACGCCGAGGTGCAGTGCGACGACAGCGGCGTGCGGGTGCGCGACCTCGGGTCGAGCAACGGCACGTACCTGAACGGGACGCGCGTGGACGCCGCGCCGGTGGACCTTGGCGACATCGTCACCTTCGGCAAGGTCGCGTTCACGATCGTGGAGGTCACGCCGCCGCCGATGCCGCCGGTCGCGCTGCGCCCCGCCTCGTCCGGCCAGGACGCGGCCGCGGGCGCGGGCGCGACGATCGTGCGGCAGCTCGCCGTGCGCGACCCGAACGCGGCGCTCGCCGCGCTGCGCGCGAACGACCCCGAGGTGGCCGGGCTGACCACCGGCGAGGTGGCGGCGCGCGACCAGAGCCAGGAGAAGCTGACCACCCTCCTGGAAGTCTCGAAGGGGCTGGGCAAGGCGGTGGACACCGACGCGCTGCTCGACAAGATCGTCGGCTACGCGTACGAGATCCTCGACGTCGACCGTGTCGCCATCCTCCTCTGCGAGCCGAACGGGGACCTGACGCCGAAGATCTCGCGCGACAAGCGCGGGGGCGAGCACCCGCGGGCGGTCTCGCAGTCCATCGCGCGCAAGGTCGTCGAGGACAAGGTCGCCATCCTCTCCGACAACGCGGGCGAGGACGAGCGCTTCGGCGGGCAGTCCATCCTCATGCAGCAGATCCGGTCGGCGATCTGCTGCCCGCTCATCGGCAGCGGGGACCGGGTGCTCGGGGTGCTGTACGTCGACAACGTCACGACGACGCACCGCTTCAGCGACGAGGACTTCGAGTACCTCATCGCCTTCGCCGGCATCGCCGCGGCGGCGATCGAGAACAGCCAGTTCGCGCAGCGCATCCAGCGGGAGATGCTGGCGCGCGAGAACATGGCGCGGTACTTCGCGCCGCAGGTCGCCGAGCGCATCGCGAGCTCGCGCGAGGCGACGCGGCTCGGCGGCGAGAAGCGCGCCGTCGCCGTGCTGTTCAGCGACATCCGCGGCTTCACGGCGATGTCGGAGACGATGAACCCGGACGACATGGCGCAGCTCCTCTCGGAGTACTTCACCGAGATGGTGGACTGCGTGTTCCGCAACGAGGGGACGCTCGACAAGTTCATCGGCGACGCGGTGATGGCGCAGTGGGGCGCGCCGATCGCCAGCCCCGAGGACGCGGACCGGGCGATGCGCGCCGCGATCGAGATGATGCGGGAGCTGGAGGTGCTCAACGCGAAGTGGCAGCGCGAGGGCCGGCCGCAGCTCCAGATCGGCATCGGCTTGAACTTCGGCGAGGCGTTCGCGGGGAACATCGGCTCGGAGCGGCGGCTCGAGTTCACGGTCATCGGCGACACGGTGAACACGGCGAGCCGCCTCTGCTCCGCCGCGGATCCGGGTGAGATCCTGTTCACCGAGGAGATGCGCCGCGCCCTCGCGTCGCCGCCGGCGCTCGAGGAGCGGCCGCCGCTGGAGCTCAAGGGCAAGCGGGAAGCGGTGCGGGTGTACCGGGTAGCGGGAGGAGGGAGGCGGGCGGAGGGAGGCGTCGACGGACGGAACGCCGGCGTGCGCGGCAACGGCGCACGCGGCGACGGCGCGCGCGGCAACGGTAAGGGCAAGGCGGGTGGAAAGCGCTCGAAGCGGAATGGCGGACGCGGCGGCACTCCGTAGGGCGTACCCGCCACCAGGATACGAGGAGGTCCTCCTCGATCGCGTGCGGCTGGTCGCGCGGCGCGAGCACGCGCACGAGCTGACGGAGATGCTCGCGCACGCGACGCTCCACGGGTACGCGGCGGCGCAGGCGGGCGCGCGCGGGCTGGCCGGACGCGACGTCGCCTACGCCGTGAAGCTGCCGCGCTCCGGGACGCCGGTCGTCGTCAGGCACAACCGGCACGGCGGCCTCCTCGCGCGGCTGACCGGCGACCTGTTCATCCGCCCCACGCGCGCGCCGTACGAGCTCGCCGTCGCGCTGCGACTGGCCAACGCGCGGATCCCGACGCCGGAGGTGCTCGGCTTCGCCGTCTACGTGGTCGGGCCGCTGCTGCGGCGCAGCGACATCGTGACGCGCGAGGTGGAGGATGCCCGCGACCTCGCCGACGTGCTGACGACCGGCGACGACGCGGAGCGCACCGCGGCGCTGGAGGCCACCGCGCGCCTGGTGGCGGCGCTGTCGGCGGCCGGCGCGTGGCACCACGACCTCAACGCGAAGAACGTCCTGCTCGAGCGGCGCGGCGACGGCGTCCGCGCGCTGGTCCTCGACGTGGATCGCGTGACCTTCCACCCGCCGACGGGCCCCGGCGCGCCGGTGGTGGAGCGGAACCTCGCCCGCCTCCTGCGCTCGGCGCGGAAGCGGCGCGAGCGCTACGGCGCGCGGGTGTCGGAGGCGGAGCTCGCGGCGCTCGTCGCCGCGACTCGGCGCGCGACGGCGGAGTCGCTCGCCGCGATCCCGAGCACGCGCTCGTAGGCCGCCACGGTTCCCTCCACGGTGCGCTCGATGGAGAAGTCGCGCGCGCGGGCCCGGCCCGCATCGGCGAGGCGCGCCTGCAGCGCCGGATCGCGCAGGATCCGGGCGATCGCCGCGCCGAGCGCCTCGTGGTCGCCGACCGGGGCGAGGAGCCCCGTCTCGCCGTCGGTGACGAGCTCCGGGATCCCCTTCCCCGCCGTCGCCGCCACGGGAATGCCGAGGACGAAGGCATCCATGATCACGAGCGGCAGCCCCTCGAAGCGGGAGCTGAGGACGGCGACATCGGCGGCGGCGAGGAGCTCGTCGGCGTCGCTGCGGAAGCCGGCGAGATGCACGACGTCGGCGAGGCCGAGCGCGTGCGCCTCGCTCTCCACGTTCGTGCGGAGCTCTCCGTCGCCGACGAGGAGCGCGTGCAGGTCGGGCACGCCGCGACGCGCGGCGGCGATCGCGCGGAGGCAGGTGAGCGGATCCTTCTGCGGGACGAGCGCGCCGACCATGACGGCGAGGGGCGCGGCGGCGGGGACGCCGAGCGAGGCGAGGCGCTCGGGGCTGGCCGGCTCGACGCGGCGATCGGCCTCCACCCCGCCGTGCACGACGTCGATCCGGTGGCGCGGCACCCCGCTCTCCACCAGCGCATCGGCCGCCGCCTGCGACACGGCGAGGAGCGCGGCGGCCCGGCCGTACTTCCAGCGCGTCACCGCGTTGTCGCGCAGCCGTTTGGCGAGGTGGCGCGTCACGACGAGCCGCGCGCCGGTGCCGAGCGCGGACAGGGCGGCGATCGTGTGCGCATGCGCGGCCTGAGCGTGCACGATCTGGATCGCCTCGCGCCGGATGAGGCGACGCAGCCCGAGCGCCGTGCGGAGCGCGAGCTCGGAGCGCGGCCGCACGGCGATCACCCGCAGCCCCGCGGCGGCCGCGCGCTCGGCGAGCGGCTCGCCGGCGCGCGCGACGACGATGCAGTCGTGGCCGGCGCGCGCGAGGCCGCGCGCGACGAGCAGCGTCTGCCGCTGCCCGCCCCGCCAGCCCCGCTCCGTGTCCACCTGCAGCACGCGCATGGCCCGCAACTTCCGTCGGCCCCGACCCCGACGCAAGGCCGGTCCGCGCCCTCCCTCCCGTGACCCGCGTGCCTCCCGCCAGCTCGCGCCCGATCGAGCGCATCCTCGTCGTCAGCCTCGACAACATCGGCGACACGGTGTTCGCGTCGGCGCTCGTCCGTCCGCTGCGCGAGCGGTACGCGGACGCGCACCTCGCGGTCTGGACGAAGGCCTACGCGGCCGAGATCGCGCGTCTCATCCCCACGGTGGACGAGGTCGTGGCCTCGGACCCGTTCTGGGACAAGACGCCCGGGCGCGGCAAGGGGCGGCTCGGCCCCTTCCTGCACGCGATGCGCACGGTGCGCCGCGCGCGCTTCGACGTCGCCATCCTGGCGAGCGCGCCCTGGCGGCTGGCGGCCGCGGTGGCGTTGACGGGCGTCCCCGTGCGCATCGGGCACCTCCGTCGGCATAACGAGCGCTTCCTCACCGATCCGGTGGCGCCGGCGGATCGGTCGCGCCCCGTGGTCGCGGAATTGGGCCGCCTGCTCGAGCCGCTCGGGCTCGAGCCGCACGGGCTGCGCTACGAGCTCGACCCGACCCCGCTCGGCGCCCGCGTCGCGCGGATGCGCGCCCTCCTCGGCGACTCCGTCGCCGCGCTGCACGCGTTCGCGATCGTGCGTGACCGCTGCCTTCCCGTCGCCGAGTGGGTGGCCGTCGCGCGCGCGCTCGAGGGGCGCGGGCTGACGCCGCTGTGGATCGGCAGCCGCGCCGAGCTGGACGAGGTGCGGCGCCTCGGCGCGACACCCGGCTCGCGCTTCATCGACCAGGTGGGCGACGGGAGCCTCAGCGACACCGCGGCCGCGCTGGCGACGACCGCGGTGTTCGCGGGCCACGACTCGGGCCCGCTGCACATCGCCGGCGCGCTCGGCGTGCCGGTGCTGGGCGTGTTCGCGCCCGGCGAGCCGCGGCGCACCTTCCCGCAGGGGACGGGCCCGTCGCGCCTCCTCGCGCGGCCGTCGGCGGCGGACATCCGCGCCGCGGACGTCCTGCGCGAGCTCGAGCCGCTGCTGCCGCAGCATGCCGGGTGACTATCTTCCGGCCCATGGTCGACCTCCCCACCACGCCGCGCCGCGTCGGCATCGTCATGATGAGCGCCGTCGGCGATGCCGTGCACGTGCTGCCGGTGCTGAACGCGCTGAAGCGCCAGTCGCCGGAGACGCACGTGACCTGGGTCCTCCAGCCCGGCCCGGCCACCCTCGTGCGCGGCCACCACGCCGTCGACGAGATCGTCCTCTTCGACCGGTCGCGCGGGCTGCGCGCGTTCGTCGACATGGGGCGCGAGCTGGCGGCGCATCCGTTCGACCTGGTGATCGATCTCCAGGTGTACTTCAAGGCGGGGATCGTGACGGCGATGACGCGATCGCCGGTGAAGCTCGGCTTCGACCGCGCGCGCGCCCGCGACGCGAACTGGCTGTTCACGACGCATCGCATCCCGCCGCACGCGCCGCAGCACGTGCAGGACCAGTACTTCGAGTTCCTCACCGCGATCGGGATCCCGCGCGAGCCGGTGGTGTGGGACCTCGGCCCATGGCCGCAGGAGCGCGCGTGGCAGCGCGACTTCTTCGCGAAGCTCGACCGCCCTGCGGCGGCGATCGTCGTCGCCACGAGCAAGCCGGAGAAGGACTGGATGCCGGAGCGGTGGGCGGAGGTGGCCGACGCGCTGTACCACGACTTCGGGCTGCAGCCGGTGCTCGTCGGCGGCCGGAGCCCGCGCGAGCTGCACGCGGAGGCGGTTATCATGGAGCGCGCGCGGCACAGGCCCGTGTCCGCGCTCGGCAGCGGGCTGCGGAAGCTCGTGGGCATCCTCGACGGCTCGGCGCTCGCCCTCGCCCCCGACACCGGCCCGCTGCACATGGCCGTGGCGCTGAACCGCCCCGTCGTCAGCCTGCTCGGCTACACGAACCCCAAGCGCACCGGCCCCTACCGGCGCTTCCACGACCTGATGATCGACGCCTACGGCGATCCGGGCGAGGACTATCCGATCTCGATGGAGAACCGGCCGGGGCGGATGGGGCGGATCGGGGTGCGCGACGTGCTGGAGCGGGTGGAGGTGTGGCGGGAGCGGTACGCGGGGGGTGGGAGGCGGGAGGCGGCGGACAGCGCGTAGTTGGTTCGTGGTCGTTGGTCATTGGCAGGCCTCGGGACGCTTCGCGTGGCATCCCGAGCGGCTCGCCAACGACCAATCACGAAGAACCAATCACGTCGTTGCCGTTCCCGCCTCCCGCCTCCCGCAACGGCCCGAACTCGTACACGAGCCCCAGCTCCTCCAGCAGCCTGACGAGGCGCTGGACGGGGAGGCCCATCACGGCGAAGTAGTCGCCGTCGATGCGCTCGACGAGCGTCGCGCCGTAGCCCTGGATGCCGTAGGCGCCCGCCTTGTCCATCGGCTCGCGCGTGGCGACGTACGCGGCGATGTCGCGGTCGCTCAGCGGGCGGAAGGTCACCGCGACCTCCACGGCGTCCGACAGGATGCGTCCCCGCCACTCGACGGCGACGCCGGTGATCACCGTGTGCGCACGGCCGCTCAGGCGGCGCAGCATGCGCGCGGCGTCATCCGCGTCCTTCGGCTTGCCGAGGATGTCGCCGTCGACGACGACGATGGTGTCGCTGCCGATCGTGACGGCGTCCGGCGCCTCGATCGCCTGGGCCTTGCCGCGCGCCAGGCGCTCGGCGTGCGCGCGCGGGGCCTCGCCCGGCAGCTGGCTCTCGTCGATGTTGGCCGGCAGCACCTCGTGGGCGATGCCGATGCGGCTCAGCAGGTCGCGGCGGCGCGGCGACTGCGAGGCGAGGATGACGCGGGGGAGGCGATCGCTCATCGCTCGAGGAGGAGGGTGACGGGGCCGTCGTTCACGAGCTCGACCTCCATCATCGCGCCGAACTCGCCGGTCTCGGTGTGCACGCCGCGCTCCCGCAGCATGGCGACGAAGCGCTCGTAGAGCGGGATCGCCGTCTCGGGGCGCGCCGCGTCGACGAAGCTGGGGCGGCGCCCCTTCACCGCGTCGCCGTAGAGCGTGAACTGCGAGACGACGAGCAGCGCGCCGCCGACGTCGGCGAGGGCGAGGTTCATCCGGTCCTCCGCGTCGGCGAACAGCCGCAGGCCGACGACCTTGTCCGCCATCCAGGCGAGCTGGTCGTCCGTGTCGCCGTGCGTGAAGCCGACGAGGAGGAGGAAGCCGCGGGCGATGCGCCCGGTGGGGCGCACCGTCGGCTCGGCGGAGCCGTCCGCCCGCTCGCGCACGCGGACCTCGGCGCGCGAGACGCGTTGTAGCACGACACGCATGCGTTGTCTGGCCGATGTTGACGCGGGAAGCCGTCGCATCCAGCTTCGGGAGCAGCAAGCTACAGGAGACCGCATGCCGTTGACCATCCCCCGCCCCGTGGACACCGAGTACGCGCCGTACTTCCGGCAGTACGTCGCGCAGGTGCCGCCGGGCAACATCCTCGACCTGCTCGCCACGCAGACGGACGAGACGATCGCGACGCTCGGCGGGTTGACCGACGCCCAGGCACGCCATCGCTACGCGCCCGGGAAGTGGAGCATCAAGGAGGTCGTCGGGCACCTCTGCGAGGCGGAGCGCGTGTTCGCGTACCGCGCGCAGGCGTTCGCGCATAACGATCCGACCCCGCAGCCCGGCTGGGACGAGAACGCGTACGTGGCCAACGCGCCCTACGACCGCCGGCCGCTGGCGTCGCTGCTCGACGAGCTGCGCACGGCGCGGGCGGCGACGGTGGCGCTCTTCGCCGGCTTCGACGACGAGCAGCTCGAGCGGCGCGGCGTGGCCAACAGCCGGGAGTACACCGTGCGGTCGCTCGCCTACATCACCGCCGGCCACGAGCGGCATCACCTGAAGATCATCCGCGAGCGCTATCTCGGCTCGGCGCCCGCCGGCGCCTGACGAGGGGGCGCCGGTGACGCACGCCCCCGCCCCGACGCCCCTCGCCCAGACGGTCTCCGTCGAGACGCCGGAGCTCGTCGTCTTCTCCTACACGGTGGCGGGGATCGGCTCGCGCGCGGCGGCGGCGATCGTCGACGCGGCCATCGCCTTCGTCGCGCTCCTGGTGGTCGTGATCGGGATCGGGCTCGTGCTGCCGATCGCCGGGGGGCTGGGGCTGCCGTCGGAGGCGTGGGCGCTGGCGCTGTTCGCGTTCGCGCAGTTCGCGGTGCTCTGGGGCTACTACGTGCTCTTCGAGGGGCTCGCCGACGGCCAGACACCGGGGAAGCGGCTCCTCGGCCTGCGCGTCGTGCGCGACGGGGGCTACTCCGTCGGGTTCGCCGCGTCCGCGGTGCGGAACATCGTCCGGCTCGTGGACATGATGCCGCCGGTCACGTACGCGGTGGGCGTGGTGAGCATCCTGTTCACCCGCTCGGGGAAGCGGCTCGGGGACATCGTCGCGGGCACGATCGTCGTGCGCGAGCAGCTCGTGCGGAGCGCGATCGGCGCGGCCACCCCGCCTGCGGCGCCGCCGGGCGCCGCCGTGCTCCAGACGGCGCTGCGCGACGACGAGTTCGCGGTGCTGGAGCGCTACGTCGAGCGCCGGGCGGAGCTGGACGCGGCGCGGCGCACCCAGCTCGCGCGCGCGCTCGCCACGCGGTTCGCGCCCGCCCTCGCCGCGATGCCGGAGTCGAACGACGCCGCGCGGCTGCGGGCGCTCTACGATTCCGAGCGCCAGGCGCGGGCCGCTGGCGCGGCGGGACGGGAGCAGACGGGGGCGGCACGCGAGCGGCACGCCATCATCGCCGCCGGCTCGCCGCGCTGGGCCGCGTTCTCGGCGCGCCTCGCCGACGCCCAGCGGCGAGGGCTCGGCGCGCTCGGCGAGGCCGGCGTGCGCGACTTCGTCGCGGAGTATCGCGCGCTCGCCGCCGATCTCGCGCGGCTGCAGACCGCCGTGCGCGGGGAAGCCAGCGGCGAGCTGTTCTACCTCGGCCGCCTCGTCGCCGGCGCGCACAACCTGCTCTACCGCGGCAGGACGCCTGGCTTCCGCGACGTCGTTCGCTTCGTGACCGTCGGTGCGCCGCGGGAGGTGCGCCGCTCCGCCGCCCCCATCCTCTTCGCCGCCGCGGTGCTGTTCGTGCCCGCCGCCATCGCCTACACCGCGGTCGTGCAGCAGCCCGCCGTGGCCGAGATCTTCATCCCGCCGCAGATGATGGACCGCGCCCAGGAGGGCATCCGCCGCGCGCGCGAGGGCACCGGCTACATCCCCGACCCGCAGATCTTCCGCCCGGTGATGGCCAGCACGATCATCGCGAACAACGTCCAGGTCACCTTCGCCGTGTTCGCGTTCGGGATCACGGCGGGGCTCGGGACGCTGATGCTGCTGCTGTTCAACGGCATCAGCCTCGGCGGCGTGTTCGGCCTGTATCAGAGCAAGGGGATCCTGACGCTGATCCTCGCGTTCGTCGCGCCGCACGGGGTGCTCGAGCTCACCGCGGTGTGCATCGCCGGCGGGGGCGGCTTCCTGCTGGCGGCCGCGCTCCTCCTCCCCGGGCGCCGGACGCGCCGCGCGGCGCTCGTGGAGAATGGCCGCCGCGCCATCCGCCTCATCGGCGCATCGAGCATCCTGCTCGTCCTCGCCGGCACGCTCGAGGGCTTCGTCTCGCCGATCCCCTGGTGGCCACTGGAGGCGAAGCTGGCGGTGGCCGGCGTGACGGCGGTGGGGCTGGTGATGTGGCTTCGCGCGGGAGGCGGGAGGCGGGAGGAGGGAGGCGAGGGGACGAGTGAGGAGGGACGAGGGACGAGAGAGGAGGCGCTGCTCGCGCTGGGCGCGGCGCGGGGCTCCGAGGTGTAGACAGCCCCTGATCGAACGCACTGGTCGTTGGTTCTTCGTTGTTGGTTCTTGGCGAGCCGCTCGGGACGCCACTGGCGGCATCCCGAGCGGCTCGCCAACGTCGAATGAACAAAGACCCCAGACGGGGGTTATGGTCGTCCCTCGTACCTCGTCCCTCCTACAGCTCCCCCCGCCCCTTCACCTCCAGATACCGGTTCACCACCGCCGCCGTCATCGCGTGGGGGGACACGTCGAGCACGGCGACGCCCGCGCGGCGCATGCGCTCCAGCGCCTCCTCGCGCGCGACGATCAGCTCCTCGGCCACCGCGCTCTCGTACAGCGCCGTCGCGCGCTCCGCGGGCGCGTTGGCGGCGGCGAAGATCGCATCGTTGCGCAGGGCGACGACGAGGACGAGGTGGCGCGCCGCGCTCCGCTGGACGTGCGCGAGCAGCGCGCGCGACGCGCGGACGTCGATCACGTCGGTGAAGAAGACGATCAGCGCGCGCCGGCGCTGGCGCAGCGCGAGGAAGCGGAAGGCGGCGGCGTAGTCCGGCTCCGTCATCGTCGCCTCGAGCGGGATGAGCGCGTCGCGGATCGCGCGCAGGGCGGCGCGCCCGCGCTGTGCCGGCACGAACGCTCGCACCTCGTCGTCGAAGACGAGCGCGCCGACGCGGTCGCCCGCGGTGGCCGCGACGTCGGTGAGCACGAGCGCCGCGGAGAGCGCGTGCTCGAAGCGCGAGAACTCGCCGGCGAGCTGCGTCATCGAGCGCCCCGCGTCCACGAGGAGGAACACCGTCTGCGACTGCTCGACGCTGTACTCGCGCGTGATGAGCTTGCGCCGCCGCGCCGTCGCCTTCCAGTCGATGTGGCGCGGGTCGTCCCCGACGGCGTACTCGCGGAGGCCGGCGAAGCTCCGCCCCTCCCCGCGGCGGCGCAGCGCCCGCACGCCGGCGACGTGCAGGCGGTGGTGCAGCGTGAGCAGGCGGAAGCGCCGCACGTTCGCCACCGACGGCGTCACGAGCACCGTCGCTGCGTCGTCCACGACGAGTCGTTTGGCGACGAGGCCGAGCGGGCCGCGCACGCGCACCCCGACGGGGCCGAGCGCGAAGCGCCCACGCCGCGCGCCGGTCAGCTCGAACGGCACGCGGGCCGTGCCGAGCGCGGGGAGGGCGACGTCGCGCCGCACGACCCCGCCCGCCATCGCCGCCGGCAGCTCGTCGGTGATCGTCGCGGCGAGCGGCGTGCGCCAGGCCGAGCGCAGGACGTACTCGCCCCCGGTCCGGTCGCCGATGCCGACGGCCGGCGGGAGCTCCCGCTCGAGCACGAGGTCGCGGCGCGTCGGCAGCCGCAGCCAGTCGTAGAGCGCGGCGACGACCGCGACGACGAGGCCGGCCGCGCCCGCGCGCACACCGGCGCGGCCGGGGATCGCCCAGAGGAGCGCGAGCACGGCGACGACCGCGGCCAGCCGCGGCTCGGGCACGCTGCCGAGCAGCGGCCGCCGGGCGTCGACGAACGCGCGGACGCGGCCGGCGAGGGTCACTCCGGCACCGGGACGCGCGCGACGAGCGCGCCGATGACGTCGTCCACCGTGCGCCCCTCCACCTCCAGCTCGGGCGCCAGCGTGAGGCGGTGGCGCAGCGCCGCGGCCACGCGGGTCTTCACGTCGTCCGGCGTCACGTAGTCGCGGCCGTCGAGCACGGCGGCGCCGCGGGCCGCGCGCATGAGCGCCACGCTCGCCCGCGGCGACGCGCCGAGCGAGATCGACGGCTCGGTGCGCGTGGCGCGCGTGATCGCGGCGATGTACGCGCGCACCTCGGGCGCCACGCGCACCCCGTCCACGAGCGCGCGCAGGGCGCGCGCGTCGTCCGGGCCGACGATCGCCGGCACGTCGAGGGCGCCGCCCCGCTCGGGGTCGAACCCCGCCTCGTGGTGCGCCAGCATCGTCAGCTCGGCGTCGAGGTCCGGATAGGGCATCACGCTCTTGAGGAGGAAGCGGTCGAGCTGCGCCTCGGGGAGCGGGAAGGTGCCCTCGTGCTCCACCGGGTTCTGCGTCGCGAAGACCGTGAACAGCGCGTCCAGCGGATGCGTCGCGCCGTCCACCGTGACCTGCCGCTCGGCCATCGCCTCGAGGAGCGCCGACTGGGTCTTCGCCGGCGCGCGGTTGATCTCGTCGCCGAGGAGGACGTCGGTGAAGATCGGCCCCGGGCGGAACTCGAAGCCGCGCGCCGGGTCGCGCAGCACGCTCACGCCCGTGACGTCGGAGGGCATGAGGTCTGGGGTGAACTGGATGCGCGCGTAGCGCACGCCGAGCGTCGCGGCGAGGGTGCGGACGAGCAGCGTCTTGGCCGTGCCGGGCACGCCCTCGATGAGCAGGTGCCCGCGCGCGAGGAACACGACGAGCGCGTCCTCGATGGCGGCGTCCTGCCCGACGATGCGTTCGGCGACGGCGGCATGGACGCGCCGCAGCAGCTCGGCGCCCTGGTCGATGGAGAAGGTCATGAATGGAGGGTGGAGAGTGAGGACTCGATGCGACGCAGCGCGCGCCCGACATTCTCGAAGTCCGCGCGCGGGAGCGGCATCTCCAGCGCCCGCCGCACGAGCGCGACGTCGCCGGCGAGCGCCGGCGTCTCGCGCTCGGCGTGATCGAGGAAGACGCCGTCGGGGGCGCCGGCGAGATCGCGCCCGAGCCGCCGGAGCCGCCGCCGCACGCCGTGCAGCAGGCGCAGGACGGCGGTGCGCGTCGCCCCGACCTGCGCGTAGGCGCGGGCGAGCGCGTCCACGTGCTCGAGCGGGGAGCGCCGCTGGATGCGCCCCTCGTCGCGTGGCGGCAGCGAGCGGGGGCCGACGGCGAGGAGGAGGACGACCCCGGCGAGCGCGAGCTGGGCGAGCACGTGCCCCGACGCCGTGCGGCCGAGATACGCCGTGATCGCGCGGATGGTGCCCGGGTGCAGCCCGTAGCCCTGGTGGTACTCGTCGAAGACGAGCCGCGACCGGCGGCCGCCGTCGCGCGCGCTCAGGTACTCCAGCATGCGCACGGCCACCACGTCGGCGTTCCACTCGCAGACGCGGATCACGTCGTTGCGCAGGAGATCGGGGTCGGCGACGACGACGACGCGTCCGCGCCCGTAGGGGAAGCCCACCGCCGCCGGGCGCGGGGCGCGCGCCGCGGCGTTCGAGACGGTGGCGAAGACCACGGTGTCGGCTGGCGGGGGGCGGAGCCAGCGGATCGCTTCGAGCAGCGGGCGCCCGCCGAACCAGAGGGGCAGGCCGCGCGAGGCGTTGGCGGGGCAGCGCGCCGCGCTCGCCGAGTCGGCAGCGTCGAGCCGCTCGTGATAGGTCATCCCCGGCCCGATGCGGACGTGCAGCGAGTCGGCGAGCGGACCGCCCCCTTCGAAGACGTAGAGCAGCGCCCCGCCGCGCCGCACGTCGTCGAGCAGCGCGTGCGTCTCGATCGCGCTGAGCGGCTGCGGCGGGTTCAGCACGGCCTGGATCGACAGCGTGTCGTCAGGCGCCGGAGCCGGCGTGCGGCGGCGCGCCACCCGCCAGCCGAGCCGGCCCGCCAGGTCGTACAGCCCCTGCGCGCCGAGCGACGCGGTGCTGTACGTCGTGAGCCTCGGGTCCCCGTTGCGTCCCGTCACCGCCTCCGGCGTGAGGAGCGCGACGAGCACGATGAAGACGAGGATGAGCGGCAGGGCGACGGCGGGCCGAAGGAACCACGGCACGGGGCGCCGCTCCGGCGTGGGCGGCGCCGTCACGCGGCGCGCTCTCCCTCGAGCACCGGCTGCGCGTCACGCAGGAGCTGCTCGTAGGCCGCCGCGTCGCACGGGCCCGTGCCGAACAGGATGCGGTCGTATCGGCGGCCGAACTGCCGGAACGAGGCGTACATCGTCGACCCGCGGGCACGCAGCTCGCGCGCGTAGTCCCCGCTCGTCTTCGACGGGTGCAGCCGCAGCCGCTCGCGCACGACGAGCACCTGGAGCAGCGCCCGGTAGAGCGCGTGCGCCGCCTCCTCGTACCGACCCTCGGCCGCGAGCCGCTGCGCCTCCTGCCAGGGCGCCGACGTGACTGTTCGCGACGCGGGCCGCCGACGCGCGATGCGCCGCTCCTCCTCGCGCAGCTCCGCGGCATAGACCAGCCGCGCGACGATGATGATCACGAGCACGGCGGCCAGCGTCACGGCGACCGCGCGCCCGTGCGGGATCGCGCGCATCACATCCACCACGCGCTGGAGCTGGTCCCCGATCCAGCGGAACAGCCGGTCCATGAACGATTCGCGCAGCGAGCGCTGATAGGCGCGCTGCCGCATGACGGCGGCGACCGTGTCGTGCACGGTCGCCGCCGGCCAGGGGTGAGGCACGTTCCCGAGCTGGAGCGCCATACCGGCGGATCAGCGCGTGGCCGCCTCCGCCGCCGTTCCCGGCATGCCGAGCGAGCCCGCCATCACCTCGATGTCGTAGCCCTCGGCCCGGATGCGCGCGTCGTAATAGAGGAGCGTCTCGGCGATCCCGATCAGCGGATAGCCGACGACGACGAACGCCGTCGTCAGGACCTCGGTCACGACGCGGCTGCCGGAGATCGCCCCCACCCAGGCCACCGCCACGAACACGAGGAAGTAGACGAGGAAGACCAGCGCGAGCGTCTTCAGCACGTGCCACTTCCGCCCGCGCGACAGCTCGCTCGACCGCGTGAACGCCGCCCCGACGCCGCGGTGCTCGAGGATGATCGCCTCGTTGAGCGCGAAGAAGCGCGTGGCGACGTAGATCATGCCGACGAAGAAGAACATCGCGCCGATCCCCATCAGGATCGCCTTGAGGATCCCGGCACCGATGATCGCGCCGATGCGCGGCACGGCATCGCGCACGGCGGCGCCGACGTCCACCGGCTCGCCGAGGTATGCCTGCGACGCGAGCCGCACGAGCGCGGCGCTCATGATCGAGTAGCTGATCAGGTACACGATCGCGCCGCCGAGGCCGACGACGGCGGCGGCGGCGAGATTGCCGTTGCTCGCGGCCGATTCGCCGCCGAGGCCGAGGAGGATGAGCCGGAGCACGAGCCAGGGGGCGTACGCGCACGCCGTGAGCATGATGTACGGCAGCGGATCCCGTCGGTACAGCGTGAAGGCGGCGTCCACCAGCTCGGTCGCGGAACGGGCGCGGAGTCGGAGATCGGACATGGCGTGGAGGGGTAGGGTCCGACAGAAGATGCGGCCCGATCGCCGGAAGCGCCATGAGGGGCGCGGGACGCGGGACGCGTCCCGCTCAGCCCGTGAACGCCGCCACCCGCGCCGCGACAGCACACAAAGGGGCCGCATCGCCCATGCGTGCCGATGCGGCCCCCTTCCACCGCGGTGGATCAACTGTGCGAGATCACTCCACCGTCACGGACTTGGCCAGGTTGCGTGGCTGGTCCACGTTCAGCCCGCGCTTCACGGCGATGTAGTACGCGAGGAGCTGCAGCGGCACGACGGTCAGGATCGGGTAGAGCATGTCGACCGTCTGCGGCACCCGGATCTCGTGGTCGATCATCTTGTCGAGCACCGGCTCGTGCTGGCTCGTGATGCAGATGACCTTCCCGCCGCGCGCCTTCACCTCCTGGATGTTCGACACGACCTTGTCGAACACCGCGTCGTGCGGCGCGATGAACACCACCGGCATGTTCTCGTCGATCAGCGCGATCGGGCCGTGCTTCATCTCCGCCGCCGGATACCCCTCGGCGTGGATGTAGCTGATCTCCTTCAGCTTGAGCGCCCCCTCCAGCGCCACCGGGAAGTTGTAGCCGCGCCCGAGGTACAGGAAGTTCTGCGCGTCCTTGAACTCCTCGGCGATCGCCTCGATCTCCGACGCGCGCTCGAGGATCTGCCGCACCTGGTCGGGGAGCTGCGTCATCGCCTGCGCGATCTCGCGCCCGCGCACGACGGACAGGTTGCGGAGCCGCGCCAGCTTCAGCGTGAACAGGGCGAGCGCGATGACCTGGCTCGTGAACGCCTTCGTCGACGCGACGCCGATCTCCGGCCCGGCGTGCAGGTAGATGCCGCCGTCGTCCTCGCGCGCGATCGTCGAGCCGACCACGTTCACGATGCCGAGCGTCTTCGCGCCGCGGCGCTTCGCCTCGCGCATCGCGGCCAGCGTGTCCGCCGTCTCCCCCGACTGCGAGATGACGACGGAGAGCGTGTTCTTCTGCACGATCGGGTTGCGGTAGCGGAACTCGGACGCGTACTCCACCTCCACGAGGATGCGCGCCAGCTCCTCGATGTACAGCTCCCCGATCAGCCCCGAGTGCCAGCTCGTCCCGCACGCGGTGATGATGACGTGCTGCAGGTCGAGCAGCTCCTGCTTCGTCAGGTTCAGGCCGCCGAGCTTCGAGAAGCCCTCCTCGACGACGAGACGTCCGCGCATCGTGTTCTCGATGGTCTCCGGCTGCTCGAAGATCTCCTTGAGCATGAAGTGCGGAAAGCCGCCCTTCTCGATCTGGTCGAGGTCCCAGTCCACGCGGCTCACGCCCTTCTGGATCCGCCGCGCGTCGAGGTCGAGCACCTCGTAGCCGCCGCGGGTCAGCACCGCCATCTCGCCGTCGTCGAGGTAGATGACCTGCCGCGTGTGCTGGAGGATCGCCGCGACGTCGCTCGCCACGTAGTACTCGCCCTCCCCGAGCCCGATGAGCAGCGGGCTCCCCTTGCGCGCGACGACGATCTTGTCCGGGTCGCGGCTGGAGATCACGGCGATGCCGTACGTCCCCTCCACGAGGTGGAGCGCGTCGATCACCGCGTCCTCGAGCGGGTCGGTCCCGCCGTCCTGCGAGTACATCGCCGCCTCGACGAGGTGCGCGAGGACCTCGGTGTCGGTCTCCGACTCGAAGGTGTGCCCCTGCCGCTTCAGCATGTCGCGCAGGGGGGCGTAGTTCTCGATGATGCCGTTGTGCACGACGGCCACCGACCCGGTGCAGTCATGGTGCGGGTGCGCGTTGCACTCGTTGGGCTGACCGTGCGTCGCCCACCGCGTGTGCGCGATGCCGATCGTGCCCGAGACGGGGCTCGCCCCGACCACGGTCTCGAGCATCGAGATCTTCCCCTTCGCCTTCCGCAGCTCGAGCCCGTGGCCGTTCATCGTGGCGATGCCGGCGCTGTCGTAGCCGCGGTACTCCATCCGCTTCAGTCCTTCGAGCAGCAGCGGCGTGGCCGAACGCGGCCCGATGTATCCGATGATCCCGCACATGTCGGTGCCTGGGTAGAAGGTCGAGGGTCGAGGGTCGAGGGTCGAGGGTCGAGGGTCGAGGGTCGAGGGTCGA
>CAMLIT010000029.1 GCA_946480295.1 uncultured Gemmatimonadota bacterium | reverse complement strand
GCCGGTGTGGCCGCGGAGCTGGTCGACGAGAAGGACGTCGGCGACCTCGCGGCGAGGAGGTCACCCGCCCGTCGTCAGCCGCGTCGCCTCCGCGAACGGAAGCGCGTCCGCCGTGAAGGTGAAGGTGCCGCGCTCGCGGACCTCCCGTGCCGCGCGGACCAGGGCGCCGAGGGCGGCGCGGGTGAGCGCCGATCCCACGCTGATGCGCCGCACGCCTAACGCGGCGAGCTCGGCGACGGTCTCCGGGGCGTCCGTCGTGCCGGTGAGCCCGACGAGCACGTTCACCGGCTTGCGCACGGCGGCGCAGATCGCGGCGATGCCGTCGCGCCGGACGACGCCCGGCGCGAAGAGCACGTCGGCGCCGGCGCGCTCGAAAGCCTGGAGGCGGCGGATCGTATCGTCCAGGTCGCGGCGTCCGTGCAGGTGGTTCTCGGCGCGGGCGACGAGCACGAAGGGAACGGGGAGCGCGCGCGCCGCGTCGGCGGCCGCCGCCACGCGCTCCACCGCGTGATCGAAGTCGTGGATCGGCCGCGCCGGATCGCCGGTGCTGTCCTCGATGGAGCCGCCGACGAGCCCCGCCTCGCTCGCGAGGCGGATCGTCTCGGCGACCGTTTCCGGCGCGTCGCCGAAGCCGTTCTCCAGGTCGGCCGCCACGGGCAGCTCCGTCGCGTCGACGATCGCCTTCGCGTTGGCGAGCGTCTCGTCGCGCGTGACGGCGCCGGTGCCGTCGCGCTTGCCGAGCGTGAACGCCAGCCCGGCGCTGGTCGTGGTCAGCGCCTCGAAGCCGAGCTGCGTCAGGATGCGCGCCGTGCCCGCGTCCCACGGATTGGGAATGACGAACGCGCCGGACCGCGCGTGCAGCGCGCGGAACCGCTCACCCTTCTCGACCTGCGTCGCTGGCATCGGTAGTCTTGGCGTTCCAGCTCTCACCGTACACACTCCACAAGACCAGCGGGCCTCCATGTCGACGGAGCTTACGCGTAAGTGGCGAAGTCACGACGCCGGACGGCGCAGTACTAGATGCAGCACGTGTAAGCGTTACGAGCGATAAACGATCCTGTGGGCAGAGATCTTCGCATCGCAAACGTCCCAGAATCAGCATGCGCAGCCATGAACGACTCAACTCGATGCAAGGCAGAAGTTGAAGCCCGAAGATGTCGTCCATCGGCCCGCACCACAAACGTGTTAGAGCGGCCACTCGCCCCCGTCCGGGATTGTGCACCACTCCTGCACAAAGCTCCGACGATCCCTGGCCCAGCGCGGGTCGACCGAATGCCGGACCAGTAGCTCGGAATGCAGCTCGCGCACGGTGGCGTGCAGCAAGAACGCGAGGTGGATCAGAGCCTTAACTGCCAGCTTCGGTTGATCCTCAAGTGAGAACCCAGCCCGTATAGCTAGTACGTTCGCCTCGAACCGGCTTATCACGTCCGAAACGTCAGCCGGCGCATCCGATTCAACGAAGCGGAGACTTTCCAGCACTCCTGTCTTCCGGACGGCACAGTAGCCGTAGCCGGGCCGATAATTCACCAGATTTCGCAGCTTGCTCGGCCACTCCGGTGACAGCGCGTGGTTTGCTCGCTGTTGCGCTAGATAGAACCGCTCTTCGTTGGCGTCGCCCGCGCCTTTCGGGATGCCCGAGAGTAAGCGATCGAGAGTCCGGGCCCAGGTCTTCCAAAGTTGATCGTGTACTCTGCCCGAAGCCTTGGTTAGGTACAATTCGCGTTCAGTCGCGCTGACGAAGGGACCACACTCCACGCGAAACGTCCCAGCTCCTGGGCTCGGAGACCCAGCTGGTCCCAACTTGGACAATCGCGATGCAGCCTCGCTGTCCACGAACCACACGGTGTCACCCAATAGACGAGTCAGGGCCATGGCGAGATAGTACGCCCAATAGTAGAAGCTCACGACCTGCCACGCTGGGCTTCCCCATCCGTTGGCCCTGAGCTGCGCCCAAATATCGGCCTGCTGCTCGGTTGCATGATCGAGGAAATACTCGCTCTCACACAATAGTGCGGCACCCAAGTCGACAGACGGCACGATGACGGAAAAGCGCTTGCTGGAAGCTCCGGTGACGACATACGAACCGGTGCTCTGCCACTTGGAAAGGGAAGTAGGCTCTTTGTAAGGCAACACCGTCCCAATCGGGATCGCAGCGAGCGCCCGCTGACGCAGGCTCTGCCAGACCGCGCCTTTCGGAATTGTCACAGCATGTCGGAGGAAATCGGCGAGTGTTGACGCAACGTCGCCTGCATTGAGGTGACGATCGCCTTCTTGCTCAGGATCGCACGTCCCCCGGTACCATAGAAATTCAGGCGTGCGATGGGCTGGACGATTCGCTGGATGGATTCCTGCTTCGCGTTCCGGTGTGTTGCGATGGCATTCTTCACGACCTCATCAAAGACCTCGAACACGGCTTCGAAGAATGCGGAACGTGTCAGGAGAGTGTCGTCGCTCAGTTCAGCATCTAGCGCGTTCAAGTAATTCAGAATGAGCTTATACCGATTCTCCGGCGCCGCATCCAGTAGGACTCCTGCATCCAAAGCATTTCCGACTGCCCGATTGAAAGTGACGCGTGAGATTTTTCCACTCAACGACTGCGAGGCGCTAAGCCTGCCGACCATGGGCGATCTGGGATCGCTGTTGAGCCGATCAAATAGCTGACGCAGATGGTTATCCTTGGCCGACTCGATCTCTGCGAGGTTCTTGATATCCAACAACAGCGCAGCCGGAACGCCGCGCTGAGTCGTGTTGATATCGATGAACAGCTTCGCCTCCTCCGCACGGCCTAAGCCGTCGTAGATCGCGACCGGCACGCGATGTCGCACAGAGCACTTCTGATAACCCCAAAGTCGATGCTGACCATCGAGCACCAAGAAAGCTCCAGCAGTCCGGGCGAACGAAATCGACTTCGTGCGGCGGTCGTAGGAAAATTCTGCGCTCTCCTGTGCTGACAGGACGACATTACTCGGAATCGACCCAGCACCCGCCGCCAAATAGGCTGCGATGTCGTCAGCCCGCGACTCATTCAAGGCGCGTTGAAATCCCATCACAGGATCCTCGTCCCTGCGAGCCACGAAGCACGACGAAAAGAGATCGTCAACAGGAATTGTCGTGAAGTAGAACCTATGGTTGTTCTGTGCGATCAGCAGCGCGGGATAGCGCGTAGGTCGTATGGCTTTTGCCATTCATGAGGCGGTAAGTGGTCCGGCACCTAGAAGGATCGTAACAAAGTCTCTTGCGGCGATAGAGAAGTGCCACAGAGAATGCCAGAAATGTCGGCCGCTCCAGGCGCCGCCAAGTGACGCCTAACTTGTCCTTCGTGTCTTCTGCGTGCAAGTGGGTGCCCCGATACCGAGCCATTGTGCTATTGGACACTGCGGCCGCGCCTATTAGAACGGTCGAATCCAAGCGGCGGTGGTCCCTTTGGCCAGATATGCTGTCGAGCGAAGAGCACTGACATTCGATGCAGTCCACTGCAGGAGTCGCCTTAGCGCGACCGGGACCGGCTATTCCTTATTTTGTTGCGTGTTGGGCGGCCCCGGAAGGCCGCCTCCGAGCTGACAGGCTGCTGCTGTGGGTTCGGCTCCGCGGGCGAGGCCAACAAACACGTACGCGGTCATATGCTGCGTCAGCCGCGATGCAAGCTGAAGTACTGGTTTCACCGCACGTTCGACGGTCTTTAGCGAATCGGTCTTCGGTTGTTCGCCCCACCCGTTCGCGTTTGGCACGCGTTGCCTCCGGGCACCTCGATCGTATTACGGCGAGGGGATGCCGGCGCGGGTCTGCCGGCGTTCGTTCCCTTCAGGGGCAGGCCGACTCCCTTGCAGCTCCGTCCACCTACCCACGGACGCACCTCGGCCCCACTCCACTTCTCGAGGATCGCGCGATGCGCACCCCGATCGTTCTCGTCCTGCTGTGCTTCTGGCTGTTCATGGCGTTCCGCGCCTTCCAGCGCGGCGACATGATGATGGCGCTCGTGCTGCTGGCCGTCGGTGTCGCCCTCACGGCCTGGCGCATGGGCGTGGGTCGCCGCACGACCTGACGCTGGGCGCCGCACCGGCGGCGTCACGAAGACGGGCGCGGGGAGATGCCTCCCCGCGCCCGTCTTCGTTCGTGCGATCGCGACGACCGCGCGCTCAGTCGGTGATCGGCACGAGCTTCACGCCGCCGGACCCGTCGTCCATGAACGCGACGGTGTACGCGTGATCGGCCGGGACGTCGATCGCGAGCTGCGTGATGGCGTGCGCCATCACGTCGTTCGCCGTCGCCGGATCCCACGTGCTCACCGGCGTGGTGACGATCACGGTCCAGTGTCCCGCGGTGCTCTGGATGTACGACGACGAGGCACCGAGGGGGAACGGGAACATGAAGCGGACCGGATCGGCATAGTCGGGCTGGATCCGCCAGATGTCCACGTCCGGCATCGACGTCGCCAGATGGAGCACGCGCAGCTTGGACTTGCCCGCCGCGGGAATCGCCCCGGTGTCGGGAACGACGGACGCGCTGAGGTCCGACGAGGCGCTGCTGCGATGAACCTCGACCAGGGCGACCCCGGTCCCGGCCTGCACGTCCAGGCTCGCGGCGACGTCACCGCTGGCCGTGCGGAGCTCGAGGCGACGCGCGCCCGGCGCGATGTTGATCGGAGTCGAGATGGCCGCCGGCGTGAGCGAGGCGAGGCGCGTGCTGCCGTCGACCGCCACCGACAGTGCGGCGTTGCTGGCGTTGATGACCCGGAGCGCGGCGCCGCCGGGCGAGGTGCTGTCGCCGGCCGAGCACGCGGCGAGGGCGAGGGTGGCGAGGCACGCCGCCGCCGTGCGCAGGAGCGTGGCGTGCCGACTCGGCGAGAATGTCTGTCGCTGCATGAGGATGGTCCTCCGACTGTTCACACCGCCAAACCGGAGAGACCCGCGGCGGGTCACCGACCGCCGGCCTGACCGGCATGGACGAACCACTCGCTCGGCACCGCCCGCTTCGGCAGCCCGGGCGCGGAGACGTCGAGCCGCAGGGCGGCCCCGCCGCCCGCCTGGAAGTACACCAGGTCGAACGCGTGCAGGCCGGCGCGCAGCGCGACCTGCCCCTGCTTCTCCGTCGCGCCGTGCTGGCCGTCGTGATCGATGACCACCTGGTCGTCGAGGCGGAGCTTCGCCCCGTCGTCCGACGCGAGATAGTACGTATAGAGTGCGTCCGCCGGCACGCGCACATACCCGGTGAGGTGCACGCCGTACTGCTCGGCGCGCTCGTCGCCGCGCAGCCGCACGTCGGACACGGTGCCGGTACGACTCGGCGCCGCCTTCCGCACGTCGTCGGCCGCGGCGAAGGTGCTCTCGGCGTAGGCGTAGGCGAGCCCCGGCTGGAGCGCGGCCGCGTCCACGTGCACCGCCGGCTGCCAGGTCGCGCGCGCGATGCGCTCGCGCGCGACCGTGCTCGCCCGCCCGTCCGGGAGGAACGTCCGCGCGCTCACGACCGCGGCCGTGTCCCCGACGTGCACGTCGAACGGTCCGCTGTAGCGCGGCGACGACGGCGTGGGCGCCGAGCCGTCGGTGGTGTAGCGGATGACCGCGCGCGGGTCGAGGGTGGAGAGCGTCACGCGCGCGTGGTCTTCGAGCACCTTGCGGTCGCTGACGAGCCCCGACGGCTCGGAGACACGATAGCCGACGCCGAGCGCGTCGAGGCGCTGGAGCTGGGCGGGGACCCGCGCGACGAAGCCGTTCCAGCTCCGCTCGTCCTGCGGCGTCCAGAAGACCTCCGCCATCGCGAGCATGCGCGGGAAGAGCATGTACTCCGCGTGCTGTGGCGTGGCGACGTGCTCGGTCCACAGGTTGCCCTGCGCGCCGATGATGTGTGCCGCCTCGGCGGGGGTCAGCTCGGCGGGCACCGAGGGGTTCCACGCGTAGACGCTGTCGAACGGGAGGAAGCCGCCGATGGCGAGCGGCTCCTGCGAGGGGTCGCCCTGATACTGATCGAGGTACGCGTAGTCGGTCGGCGTCATGATGACGTCGTGCCCCTGCTTCGCGGCCGTGATCCCGCCCTGGATCCCGCGCCACGACATCACCGTCGCCTCGGGCGCGATCCCGCCCTCGAGGATCTCGTCCCAGCCGATCAGCTTGCGGCCGTGCGCGGAGAGGAAGCGCTCGATGCGCTTCACGAAGTAGCTCTGGAGCTCCTCCTCGTTCTTCAGTCCCTCGCGCCGCATGACCTCCTGCGCGAGCGCGCTCGCCTTCCAGCGCGTCTTCGGCACCTCGTCGCCGCCGATGTGGATGTACTGGCTGGGGAAGAGCTCCATCACTTCCCTCAACACGTCCTCGAGGAAGGCGAAGGTCTTCTCGCTCGGGCAGAAGATGTCCTCGTGCACGCCCCAGGTGGTCGAGACCTCGAACGGACCGCCGGTGCACGAGAGCTCGGGGTACGCGGCGAGCGCGGCCTGCGCGTGCCCGGGCATCTCGATCTCGGGGACGATCGTGACGTGGCGCGCCGCGGCGTAAGCGACGAGATCGCGGATCTGCGCCTGCGAATAGAAGCCGCCATGCGGCTTGCCATCGCCGACGTACCGGTCGCCGTCGCTGCCGAGCTGCGTCTCCTTCCGCCAGGCGCCGACCTCGGTGAGCTTCGGGTACTTCCGGATCTCGATGCGCCACCCCTGGTCGTCGGTGAGGTGAAGCTGCAGCGCGTCGAACTTGTAGAGCGCCATCACGTCGACGAGCTTCTTCAGGAACTCCGGCGGGAAGTAGTGGCGCGCGACGTCGAGCAGGATGCCGCGGTAGCGGAAGCGCGGCGCGTCCTCGATCTCGACGGCGGGGATGCTCCAGCGGGTCGGCCCCGGCAGCGCGGCGAGGCTGACGGTGTGGCCGCTGTCGGCGCCCCACGGCGCGAGCGCGCGCACGCTGCGCCCGAGCGACGCCGGCAGGAGCTGGCGCAGCGTCTCGACACCGTCGAGGAGGCCGGCGGGCGTGCGGGCGGTGAGCGCGGCGCCGCGGTCGTCCACGACGAGACGATAGCTCTCGTCGCTCGCCGTCGGCCCGAACGAGGCCGAGTCCAGTCGCAGCACGATCGCGTTCAACGCGCCCTCGTTCGGCGATCCCTGCGCGATGGGGAGCGGCAGTCCGGAGGCCGAGCGCAGGGGAAGGGCGAGGAGGTCGGCGACCGTGCGCAGCGACGAGTCCGCGGGGTCGGCGAGGAAGATGCGCGTGTCGCGATCGAGCTGGAACGCGCCGGAGCGCGCGACGAGGTGGCGCGGCCACGGCACGAGCGCATAACGAGGCGCGGCGGGTCGCGGCGGCTCGGGCGTTCGCGCGGTGGACGCGCAGCCGACGGCGAGGAGCGCGAGAAGGAGCGTCGGCGTCAGGCGAAACGTGCAGGCGTGCAGCGTCGAAGCGAGCGACATCGAGGCGTCTCGGGGAGGAAAACGGGAGGATGGGAGTGCGTCCTGCCAATCTCGGGCGCGCGTGGCGATCCCGCCAGCGCGTTCAGCGGCGGCCGCGCGCCACTGCATCCTCGCACCGCTCGGGCACGTCCAGTGGCCTCCCATCCGCGGTCGCGAACTGGAAGTGCGCGGCCTGGAGGTGGTCGGCGTCGCTCCCCGCGAAGACGGTGAACCACCCCGGCTCGACGACGCGCGTCATGCTCGTGTCGTAGAACGCGAGCGCCGGCGCGTCGAGCGTGAAGTGCACCGTGTGCGCTTCCCCCGGCGCCAGCGCCACGCGCGCGAAGCCCTTCAGCTCCGCCACCGGCCGCGTCACGCTCGCCACGCTGTCGCGCACGTAGAGCTGCACCACCGCGGTCCCCGCCACGCTGCCCGTGTTCCGCACGTCCACGTCGACCCCGAGCGACTCCCCCGGATGCAGCACCGTCGCGCCGAGCCGCGGCGCGCCAATGGCGAAGGTGGTGTAGCTCAGCCCGTAGCCGAACGGGTAGAGCGGCGTCCACGGGAGGTCGATGTACTTGGACGAGTAGTGGTTCTCGACCGTGGGCGGGCGGCCGGTGCGCTTGTGGGCGTAGTAGAGGGGCACCTGGCCGACGGCGCGGGGGACGGTGACCGGGAGGTGGCCGGCGGGATCGTAGGCGCCGAAGAGGACGTCGGCGACGCCGGTGCCCATCTCCACGCCGCCGAACCAGGCGTCGAGGAGGGCGGGGGCGTGGTCGTGCAGCCAGTCGACGGCGAGGGGGCGGCCGTTGGTGAGGACGACGACGGTGGGCACGCCGGTGGCGATCACCGCCTGCGCGAGCTGGAGCTGCGCGCCCGGCAGGTCGAGGAACGCCCGGCTGCTCGCCTCGCCCGTCATGTCGGCGGACTCTCCAACGACGACGACCGCGGCGTCCGCCGAGCGAGCGGCGCGCACGGCCTCGGCGATGGCGCTCGCGTCATCGCTCGCCGGCGAGGCGCCGCGCGCGTAGAGGACGCGCGTGCGCGCCGAGACCGCGCGACGGATCCCCGCGAGCACGGTGACGGCGTCCTCCGGGTGCGCGCGAGCGGCCCAGCTTCCGATCGCCGCCGTGGAATCCGCGGCGAGCGCGCCGATGACGGCGATCGTGCCGAGGTCGCGGCGCAGCGGGAGCACGCCGTGGTTCTCGAGGAGGACGATCGACTCGCGCGCCGCCTCGCGCGCGACGGCGCGACTCTCCGCCGTCAGCGTCACCGCGCGCGCCCGTGCTTCGGCCGCGCCGTGATACGGATCCGTGAACAGGCCGAGCCGGTACTTGAGCCGCAGCACCCGGCGCACGGCGTCGTCGAGCTCGCGCCGCGGCACGCGTCCGGAGCGTAGCAGCGGGGCGAGGTCGCGCGCGTAGACCTGGTCGACCATGTCCATGTCCACGCCCGCGTGCAGCGCGAGCATCCCCGCCTCGGCCCGATCGCGCGCCACACCCTGCGGGAGCAGCTCGCCGACGCCGTTCCAGTCGCTCACCACCATGCCGTCGAAGTGCCAGCCGGCGCGCAGCAGGTCGGTGAGCAGCCGACGGTTGGCATGCGAGGGAACGCCGCCGATCTCCGTGAAGCTCGCCATCACCGCCTGGACGCCGGCGCAGACGGCGGCGTGGAAGGGGGGCAGGTACACCTCGCGCACCGTGCGCTCGGGGATGTTGGCGACGTTGTAGTCGCGCCCGCCCGCGGCCGCGCCGTACGCGGCGAAGTGCTTCGCCGTCGCCGCGATCGCCGTCGGCGCGCGCAGGTCGGTGCCCTGGAAGCCGTGCACGCGCGCGGCGGCGAACGCCGCGCCGAGGAACGGGTCCTCCCCCGCGCCCTCGACGATCCGCCCCCAGCGCGGGTCGCGCGCGACGTCCACCATCGGCGCGAACGTCCAATCCAGCCCGTTCGCCGCCGCCTCGACGGCGGCGATGTGCGCCGTCCGGCCGGCGAGCGCCGCGTCCCAGCTCGCCGCCTCGGCGAGCGGCACCGGGAAGGTCGTCCGGAAGCCGTGGATCACGTCGTCGGCGAAGAGCAGCGGAATGTGCAGCCGCGATTGCCCGACGGCGATTCGCTGCAGCGCACGCGTCGTGTCCGCGCCGATGACGTCCATGAAGGAACCGACGGCACCGCGTCGGACGAGCGCGGCGAGGGTGTCGGGGCTCGACGCGAAGTCGAGCGCGGTGAGCTGGGTGAGCTGGCCGAGCTTCTCGTCGAGCGTCATCCGCGCGAGCAGCGAATCGACGAAGCGCTCCTCGTCGGCGGCCCTGGGGGTAGGTGAGAGAGCGGGGGTGGAGACCGCCGAGCGAGGGGCGCAGGCGGAGAGCGCGACGGCGGCCAGCGCCGCGACGACGCGCCTCACTCCGCGGCGCGGGCCGCGGCGAGCCTCTGGCTCACGCGTGCGAGGAGGTCCGGCGGGACGTCGAGGCGGCGCAGCTTCCCCTTGAGCGTGTCGAGCGACGCCGCGGCGAAGGCGTGCGCGTCGGCGCACGCGGCGCAGATCTCGAGGTGCTCGCGCGCGAGCTGCATCTCCCGCGGCGACAGCTCGCGGTCGATGTACTCGTCGAGGCGTCGCAGGACGTCCTCGCAGGTGAAGCGGTCGATGGAGGTCATAGGCGCTCGCGGCTCATGAGGCTCTCCCGGCTGCGCGAACGATACCCTGATCGACGGCGAGCTGCCACAGGCGCGCCTGGAGCAGGCGCCGGCCGCGGTGCAGCCGCGACCGCACGGTGCCGAGCGGGACGCCGAGCATGTCGGCGATCTCCTCGTACGAGAAGTCGTCCATCAGGTACATCGTACAGGCGACGCGGTATTCGTCCGGCAGCGACGCCAGCGCGGCAGCGATGTCCTCGGCGGCGAGCCGGCCGATGGTCGCCTGCACCGGATCCGTCCCGGCGAGCAGCCCCGCGTGCGTGGCGCGCTCGTAGAGCGAGATCTCGTGCGCCTCCTCAGCCTCCTCGATGGACTGCTCCGGGCGCTGCTTCCGGTGCGACGCGTAGAAGCAGTTCATCAGGATCCGGAAGAACCACGCCTTGAAGTTGGAGCCGACGCTGAACGTCGCGCGGCCACGGAAGGCGGCGAGCGCCGCCTCCTGCACGAGGTCCTCGGCGTCGTGCGTGTTGCCGGTGAGCCGGAGCGCGGCGCCGAAGGCGGGTCCGATGACGCGGTCGAGCAGCATCTCGAACGCGAGCTGGGTCAGCGGCGCCGGCGGATAGGTCACCGGCGTCAGCTCGATGCCGCGCTGCTCGCTCCGCGTGCTGTCGGTCATGTGGCGACGACCCGGCGGACGTTTCGGAGCGCCCAACATCGTGCGCGCCATCTGGCGCGGCAATGGTCTCCGGCGACAGGCGCGTGCGACGCGTGCCGGACTCGGCCGGCAGACATCCCGCCCGGCGGCGAGCGACGCGCGAACGGCGGCGTGCCGCCGAGCGAGTGGGAACACCACGGCCCGAGCTCTCATTACAGGGGCCGTCCACGATCGATTCTCAATGTCCAGCAGTGGAGGTGTCCCGTGATGCGTTCCCTCGTCCTCGCCCACGTCCGCCGCGCCGCGGCCGCGGCCGCGTTCCTGGCCCTCGGCGCCTGTACCGACCGCACGGTGACCGCCCCGGCGGCGCTCGCGCGCGCCGAGTCGCGCGGCGTGGTTGCCGCCGTCGGCGGCGTGTTCACCGCCACGAACGCCACGACGGGGAACGCCGTCGTCGCGTTCGCCCGCGCGGCGGACGGCAGCCTGTCGTACGTCGGCACGTATCCCACCGGCGGTGTCGGGATCGGCGGCACGGCCGATCCGCTCGCGTCGCAGTTCTCGCTGGCGCTCGACCGCGACGCACACCTGCTCTTCGTCGTGAACGCGGGGAGCAACGACGTGTCGGTGTTCCGGGTCGCGAAGTCAGGGCTCACCCTCGCCGATCGTGCGTCGTCCGGCGGGACGCTGCCGGTGAGCGTCGCCGTGTCGCACGACGTGCTCTACGTGCTGAACTCGGGGAGCGGCAACATCGGCATCCTCCACGTCGGCGGCGACGGCACGCTCACGCCGGCGGGCACGCGCGCGCTGAGCGCCGGCGCCGCGGGCGCCGCCGCCATCCGGGTGAGCCCCGACGGCCAGCGGCTCGCGGTGACGGAGCGCGCGAGCAACACGATCGACGGCTTCGCCATCGGGAACGATGATTCGTTAGGCAGCCCGATGACGACGACCTCCGCCGGCCTCGTGCCGTTCGGCTTCGACTACACGCCGCGCGGCCAGATCGCCGTGTCGGAAGCCGGCAGCGGATCGGCGTCGTCGTACACCCAGGCGCGCGACGGCACCCTCGACCTGGTGAGCGGGCCGGTGTCCACCAGCGGCCAGGCCGCCCCGTGCTGGCTGATCGTCGATCCGCCGGGCCGCTTCGCGTACACGGCGAACGCGGGGGGCGCGAGCATCACCGGCTTCGCCCTCGCCGCCGACGGCACGCTCTCGCGGCTCACGGCGAACGGCATCACGGCCGCGCTCGGGGCGGGCGCGCAGCCGCTCGACCTCGACATGAGCCGCGACGGCCGGTTCCTGTACGTGTTCGAGAACGGCAAGGGCGCGATCGGTGCGTTCGCCGTGGGCGGCGACGGCAGCCTCGCGGCGGTGGGGGTGCTGGGAACGGGGCTCGCGGCGGGGAGCGGGTACCAGGGGCTGGCGGCGTACTGACGGGCAGTGGGCATTCCGGCCGCTCGACGAGTCGTCGCTGATGCGTGGGGCATCGTCCGTCGCTGACGACGGACGGTGCCCGACACGCGCTTCCGGCGGGACGGAGATGGCCAGACGCCTTCCGGCGGGCCACCGGAATAGCTATTCTAGCTATTCTCAGAGCCTGCCCTCGCGAGGTGGCCATGACCGACCGCCGCAAGCGGATGCGCGCTGCCGCCGACCGCGCCGTGGACGCGCAAGGCGACGCCCGCGTCCGGGAACGCGCCGCTCCACCCCTGGTCATCCCGTCGACCGAGGCGCAGAACGAGTTCGGCCGCGTGCTCGATCAGGCCGCCGCCGACCAGGACATCGCCATCACGCGACACAACGTCGTGCGTGCGGTGCTCGTCTCCGCCGCCCGGTACCGACAACTGACGGGCGGCGATGCGCCGGCGCTCGACGAGCTCGCGGCGCGCTTCGATGAGCTGTATGCGAGCATGCAGACGGCCCAGGTGCGGGAAGCCACGGCCCGCGCGATCCATGCCGCGCCGAAGGAGATGGGTCGCGCCGCCGTGACGGCGGCCCGGCGGCGCCGCGGCGGTCGCGGGTAGGAGCTTGCCGCCGCGCCGTGGCCACGCCTCGCGTGCCGCGCACCGAGCGCCTGCGCGCATCACCGTGATCGCCGGCGTGAACGGCGGTGGGAGGAGCAGCATCGTGGGCGCGACGATCCTCGAGGCCGGCGGACGGTACTTCGATCCGGACGAGGAGGCCCGCGCCGTACGCGAGGCACATCCGACCCTGTCGAACGACGAGGCGAACGGGCTCGCCTGGGAGATGGGCCGCCGCGGCCTCGACCGGGCGATCGCACGGCGGGAGGACTTCACCTTCGAGACGACCCTGGGCGGGCGGACGATCACCGGGCTCCTGGTCCGGGCGCCCGACGCCGGGCTGGAGGTCGTCATGAGCTACGTCGGCCTCGATTCGCCGGATCGCCACATCGCGCGCGTTCGCGCGCGCCCGGCCCGCGGAGGGCACGACATCCCGGAGGCCATGATCCGGCGGCGGTACACGACCAGCCGCGAGAACCTCATCGCATTGCTGCCGCGGCTGACGGAGTTGTCGGTGTACGACAACAGCGTCGAGCGCGACCCGAATCGGAACGAGGCGCCCGTGCCGACGCTGGTGCTGCGAATGGCCGGTGGTCGCATCGAGCACGTCGCGCCGAAGCAGCGCATCCCCGGCTGGGCACAGCCCATCGTGGCGGCGGCGATCCTCGCCGAGCGCGCGCATCGGGGCCAGACCTGAGCATACTTCTCCCCTTCCAGCCCCATCGACGCGAGGACCCCGATGCGCGACATCCGCGTGGCGACCGTCCAGTTCCAGCACACCCCCGGCGACGTGGCCTACAACCTCGGCCGCGTCCGCGACTTCACGGCCGACGCCTCCCGCGCGGGCGCGGAGATCATCGCCTTCCCCGAGATGTGCCTCACCGGCTACTGGCACGTGCGCAAGCTGCCGCGCGAGGGCGTCGAGGCGCTCGCCGAACGAGTGCCGGACGGCGCCTCCACCCGCGCCCTGCTCGAGCTGTCGCGCGAGCACGGGATGACCGTCGGCGCGGGGCTCATCGAGCGTGCCGACGACGGGCGCCTGTACAACGCCTACGTCGTCGCGATGCCCGACGGCCGCTGGGCGGTGCACCGGAAGCTGCACGTCTTCGTGAGCGAGTTCCTGTCCGCGGGCGACCGGTACACCGTCTTCGACACGCCCCACGGCTGCCGCGTCGGGGTGCTCATCTGCTACGACAACAACATCGTCGAGAACGCGCGCGCCACCGCGTTGCTGGGCGCCGAGGTGCTGCTCGCGCCGCACCAGACGGGCGGGTGCAACTCGGTGAGCCCGCGCGCGATGAAGCCGGTGGATCCGGCGATCTGGGCGCGGCGGGACGAGGACCCGGCGGCGATCGAGGCGGAGCTGTGCGGCCCGAAGGGACGCGGATGGCTGATGCGCTGGCTGCCGAGCCGCGCGCACGACAACGGCATGTTCCTCCTCTTCGCCAACGGCGTCGGCCCCGACGACGACGAGATCCGCACGGGCAACGCGATGGTGCTCGACCCGTACGGCGAGGTGATCGCCGAGACGCGCGAGCCGCACGACGCCATGGTCGTCGCCGATCTCGACGCCTCCCTGCTCCCGACGTCCTCCGGCCGGCGGTGGCTGAGGGCGCGCCGGCCGGAGCTCTACGACCTGCTGACGCGTCCCACGGGGCAGGAGCAGGAGACGCGGCGGGTGCGATTCGGGGAGTGAGATTCGCGGTCGTCGGGGCTCGAGCACCTACTGCACGACGATCCGGCCGGTCATCGTCGGGTGGATGGAGCAGAAGTAGTCGTACGTCCCGGCGTCCGCGATGCGCACCGAGTAGCGCTGGCCGGTGTCGAGGGCGCGCGACGACGGGAACCGCTGCTGCACGTTCACGATCAGGTGCGGCACGTCGTCGCGGTTGACCCACGTGACCTGCGTGCCGCGCGCCACGGTCAGCACGCGCGGCGTGAAGCTGAAGTTGTCGATCGCGATCTCGTTTGGCGCGACCGCGGCGGGGCTCGTGCCGTCGCGCTCGCGCGCCCTCGCCATCGATTCGCGCGTCACCTCGGCGAACGCGGGGGGCAGCCCGGAGAGGGTCGCGTCCATCACGGCGAGGGGGTGGCGGCCGGGGACGTAGGACACGTCGCGCACGCCGAGCACGCTGCGCAGCCGCTCGGGCGCGACGGTGAGTGGCCCGGGGGCGGGCGCGGTCCCCGGCGCCGGCTGGGGAAAGGCGGTGGACATCGCCGTGTGGAAGGCGACGTTGCCCTCCACCTTCTGCATGATCTGGTGGATGTGGCCGTTGAGCACCGTGACGGAGCCGAAGCGCCGGAGGAGCGCGAGCGCCTGCGCCGAGTCGTCGGTGCCCCAGCCCCACTCGGGATAGATCGTCCAGAGGGGGACGTGCGCGAAGACGACGATCGGCGCGCTCGCCGGGAGGTCGGCGACGTCGCGCCGCAGCCACGCCAGCTGCTCCTGGCCTAACGAGCCGAGGCCGCCGGCCCGGAGGTTCAGCACGTTGACGAGGCCGACGAAGTGCACCCCGCTGTGATCGAAGCTGTACCAGCCGCCGCCGCGCGCGCCAAGCGGCCTGCCGTACCGCTCCAGGTACGACGCGCCGTTGTCGTTCAGCACGTCGTGCTCGCCGGGGACGAAGAACACGCGCTCGGTGCGCAGCTCGCGCAGCACCTGGTCCGCGGTGTCGAACTCGCCGGGCTTCGAGAGCTGGGTGATGTCGCCGGTGTGCAGCACGAACGCCGGCCGGTGCGGGAGCGCGTTGAGCTTCGCGACGGCCTCGCGCAGCGTCGCCGTCACGTCCCGGTTCGCCGCCTTGTCGAAGCCGATGTGGCTGTCGCTGATCTGGGCGAAGAGGACGCTCTTCCGCTCGCCCTCGGCGAGCAGGGGGAGGCTGCTCAGCGCGTACGACGTGGGAACTCCGCCCTTCAGCGCCCAGACGACGCCGGTGCCGACCCAGGCCATGCACTTGAGGAAGCCGCGACGGTCGATGCCGTCGTCGCTCTGGTCGTCCGTGATGTAGTTCGAGCCATGGGCGTGGTCGTGGAGGGGAGGCATGGTCGCTGCTCCTTCGTCCGGCGTGGCCGGCACGCTGTTCGAGTGGCGCCGCGGATGACGACCGCCGGACCGTCGGCAGCGACGGTCGTCGCGTCGCCGCGTCGTTGCCATCACAGACCACCTCCGGGGCGCGGATATTCCCGCGCCGTCGCGCGTGCCGGGAGGCCGCAGCCCCGCCGGGAATTTTTCTCCCCGGCGCCGAGTCTATTCGGCAGGTGTCATCGTCCTCCCGAGCCCAGCCCGCCGTGTCGGACAGCACGCGCGAACGTTTCGAGCGCACGATCGTCGTCCTGCTCGACGACGCGTACACGCTCGCGCGGCACCTGATGCGCGACGAGCACGACGCGCAGGACGTCGTCCAGGAGGCGTACCTCCGGGCGTGGCGGCACTTCGCGAGCTTCCGCGACGGCGACGCGCGCGCGTGGCTGCTGACGATCGTCCGGAACTGCTGCTATACCTGGCGCCGCGCGCAGCGCCCGGCGCGGCGCGCGGTCGAGTACGTGGACGAGGAGCACGGTGGCGACGACAGCGGCCAGCGCGCCGCCGACGCCCACGTGCTCGAGGAGGCCGACAGCGCCGAGGTGTCGCTCGCGCTCGCGCAGCTCGCGCCGGAGTTCCGCGAGGCGATCGTGCTGCGCGAGCTGGAGGGACTGTCGTACCGGGAGATCGGGCAGGTCACGGGCGTTCCGATCGGGACGGTCATGTCGCGCCTCGCCCGCGCGAGAAGGCGGCTGCAGCAGGCGCTCCGGATCGGCGCGCTGGAGGCGAGCTAGGATGACCTGTGCGGCGAATCGCGAGCTGCTGAGCGCGTACGTGGACGGCGAGCTGGCGCCTGACGAGGCGGCGGCGATCGCCGGCCACCTGACGACGTGCGCCGACTGCGCGCGCGAGTACGAGGCCGCGCTCGGCACCGTTCGCGCGCTGCGGGAGGGACTCGTGCGTCATCGTGCACCCGACGTGCTGCGCGCGCGCATCCGCGCGTCGCTCCGTGAGGCGTCGCTGGAGCCGGCGCCGAAACTTCGGCGCCCGTGGCGCCTCCCCTGGCGCGCGCTCGCCGCGGCGGTCGTGATCGCGGCGGCGAGCAGCGGGCTCACGCTGCTGGCCGCCGGTCGGCGCGCGCCCGCGCCCTCGCTCGCGGACGAGGTGCTGACGAGCCACATCCGCTCCCTCATGCCGGGACACCTCACCGACGTCCAGTCGAGCGATCAGCACAACGTGAAGCCGTGGTTCAACGGCCGGCTCGACTTCTCGCCGGTGGTCCCGCGGCTCGACAGCGCGGGCTTCCCCCTGCTCGGCGGGCGTCTCGACTACGTGGATGGCCGCCCGGTCGCGGTGGTGGTCTACGGCCGCCGGCGCCACGTCATCAACGTCTTCTCGTGGCCGGCCGACGCCTCACGCGACGAATCGCTCTCACGCGAGGCGCGGCACGGCTACAACGTCCTGCACTGGCGCGCGCACGACGTCGAGTACTGGGTGGCCTCCGACCTGAACGCGCCGGAGCTCGAGCAGTTCGCGGCGCTGCTGCGGCGGGCCGGAGCGGCGGGAGCCGCGCGATCAGGCCCATAGGAGTGGGCGCTCAGGACTCGCTCGTCTCGTCACGCCGGCGCTGCCGCACGCACACGCTCGCACGCTGGCATCGGACCTGCGCGGGGCCGCCGGGGTATCGAGACTCAGGAGAGGTATCACATGATGTCGATGTCGAAGAATCGCGCGGCCGCCGCAGGCGCGCTCGCCGCGCTGCTCGTTGCCGGCTGCGCGACGCTCAACAAGAAGGAGACGGGTGCGATCATCGGCGCCGGGACGGGGGCGGTGATCGGCGGCGCCATCGGCGCGAACAACGGGTCGACGGCCAAGGGCGCGATCATCGGCGCCGCCGTCGGCGGCACGGTCGGCGCGATCATCGGCCACCAGATGGACCAGCAGGCGAAGGAGCTGAAGCAGAACATCCCCGGCGCGACCGTCGAGCGCGTCGGCGAGGGGATCCAGGTCACCTTCCAGTCCGGGCTCCTGTTCGACTTCGACTCCGACCGCATCCGGCCGGAGGCCGCGCAGAACCTGCGCAACCTCGCGTCGAGCCTCGACCAGTATCCCAACACCGACCTGCTCATCGTCGGCCACACGGATTCGGTGGGCACGGACGCGTACAACCAGGCGCTCTCCGAGCGACGCGCGCGCTCGACCGCCGAGTACCTGGAGACGCAGGGGGTGGCCGCGTCGCGGCTGCGCACCGTGGGACGCGGGGAGAGCGAGCCGGTCGCGTCGAACGCCACCGACGCCGGGCGGCAGAAGAACCGGCGCGTGGAGGTCGCGATCTACGCCAGCCAGGCGTACCGCAACCAGCTCCAGCAGCGGTACGGATCCGGGAGCAAATGATCGGTCTCGAGCGCGGGCGACGGGAGGCACACATCACGCCTCACGCGCCCGCGCGGCGGCGCGATCAGCGCACGCGCACGCCCATGCCGAGGTACCACTGCCCCAGGCGGCCGCCGATCGGCGGCCGTTCCGTGCCGCCCGAGAGCACCCAGTCGCGCAGCGCGAAGATCCGAAGGGCGACGCGTGCACGACGCGGGAGATCGGCCTCGAGCCCCGTCTCGGCGACGGTCTGCTCCGCGGTGACGGAGTCCGGCTGCTAGAGCCCCTGGTTCGCGTGATGGACGCGCGCCCTGCCGATGCCCGCCGAGACGCTGAGGAACGATAGCGCCGGCAGGGGATAGCTCGCGAAGCCGACCACCGTCGCGCCGCGCCACCCCGCGCCCCATCCGCCCGACTAAGGGGCCGACGTCCGCCGAGCCGTCCTCGACGTCGATCGCGCCGGCGCCGGCGCTCATGCCGAGCCAGGGATGCACGCCGCGATCGCCGGCGGCATCCTGCGCACCCAGCGCACGAGCGCCGAGGACGAAGCAGAGGGTGGCGAGGACCGTGACGGCACGCTGATGCGCGGACGAAGCGCTCGTCGCGGCGCGCGGTGAGATCCGGCTCGACGTCGTGGCCATGGGCGGCCTCCCGTGGGCAAGCGGTCCCAGTGAGGTGCGTGGAGCCCGGTCGAACCGCAACCAGGGACCGAGCCGCCGGAATGGCGACGGTCCCTGGCCGATCGCCGGGCGGGCGCTAATATAGGCGCGATGCCGGTCCGGCAGCCAGCGGCGCCAGGGGTGCGGCCATGCGGGCGGTTCGAGCGAGGTCACGGGCGCGAGATTGGTCGATGCGACGGCGCAGCCGCTTTCTCGTGCTCGCGCTGACGCTCTCGCTCGGCGCGTGCCAGCTCTTCGATACCGACCTGCCGCTCCCGCGCGGCGCCGTGCCGATGGCGCCACTGCCGGAGTACGGACTCTGGTGGCGGCTGACCGAGCGCTGCTCCGGCCTCACCGGCGATCTCGCCGCGGTCTCGTGGTATCTCGTGCCCGGCACCGACAGCATGATGACCGTCCCCCTGCGCGAGTGGGCGCGGGGAGAGTACGTGACCGCGCAGCACCGGATCGTCCTGACCGGCCACGTGCGCGACAACGGCTTCGTCGTCCGCCACGAGATGCTGCACGCGCTGCTGCACGGCCGCGGCGGGCATCCGCCGGAGTACTTCCAGCACCGCTGCTACGGCGTCGTCGCATCCGACCCGCCGCCGTCCTCGCGCGACTCGTCAGGCGCCATCGTCCGCCCCGGCGACGTCGTCCTCGCGGCGCGGGTCGACTCCACCGCGCCCTCGCTCTCGCGAGACAGCGGCTGGGTCGCGCTCACGGTCTCGATCCGGAACCCGCGCACCGCCACGGTTCGCGTCCGGCTCGCGCCCGTGCAGCCCGGCTACGCGGCATCGGCGACGTTCGGCTTCGTCGACACCTACTGCGCGCCGGCGGGCTACTGGAACGGCGCGAGCTACACCTTCGTCGACGACAGCACGCTCGTGCTCGGCCCAGGGGAGACCCGGCAGATGATCTTCGACGAGCGGGTCGGGCGCACGTGCACGGTGTTTCGCCCCTTCTTCAATCACGACACCCTGCCCGACATCCGCGTCGTCCCCGTCCCCTGAGCGGTCCGGCGCTCATTGACGTCCCCCGTCCCGCGCCGCAGGTTCGGGACGTCCGCATCCAGCCTCGCAGTCCACCCGCGACATCGTCCCATGCGTAGACGAGAAGCCATCCGCTATCTCGGCGCCGCGCTCGCGCTCCCCTTCCTGCCACGGAACGCCGAAGCGGCGATCGACCTCGGCGAGCGGCTCCACCGCCGCCTCGCCGACGAGGAAGTCCCCTTCCGCACGCTCGACGCCTCGCAGCAGGCGCTCGTGACCGCGCTCGCCGAGTCCATCATCCCGGAGACCGACACGCCGGGCGCGACGAGCGTGAAGGTGCCGGAGTTCATCGATCTGATCCTCACCGAGTGGATGAGCGACGACGAGCGCGCCGCGTTCCTCTCCGGCCTCGGCGAGATCGCGTCGAAGCAGTTCACGACGCTGTCACCGGCGGAGAAGACCGAGCTGCTCACGACGCTCGACGCGGCGCGCCACGATGCCGCCGGCGCCGGCCACACCTTCGGCCGCCTCAAGGCGCTCACCGTCTACGGCTACTTCACCTCCGAGCCCGTGCAGCGCCAGGTGCTGAAGACGCAGATGTTCTTCGACGGCTATCACGGCGACGTGCCCTTCACTCCAGCGACCTGATCCCAGTGCAGACATCGACATACGACGCCATCGTCGTCGGCTCGGGCATCTCCGGCGGCTGGGCGGCGAAGGAGCTCACCGAGAAGGGGCTCCGCACCATCGTCCTCGAGGCGGGCCGCCCGATCGACCCCGCCGTGGACTACGTCGAGCACGTGCCGCCGTACGACGTGCGCTACCGCGGCATGGGCGACCGCAAGCGGCTCGAGCGCTACCAGCCGATCCAGCGCCACACCGGCGCGTGCGACGAGTACTCCGGGAAGTTCTTCGTCAACGATCTCGACAACCCGTACTCCTTCCCCGACGACAAGCCGTTCTACTGGATCCGCGGCCGGCAGGTCGGCGGCCGCTCGATCATGTGGGGCCGCTGCGTGTACCGCTGGAGCGACCTCGATTTCGAGGCCAACGCGCGCGAGGGGATCGCCGTCGACTGGCCGCTTCGTTATGCGGACCTCGCGCCCTGGTGGTCGCACGTCGAGCGCTTCGTCGGGATCCAGGGGCGGCGCGAGAACCTGCCGCACCTCCCCGACGGCATCTTCCAGGACCCGTGGCCGCTCAACGTCGCCGAGCAGAAGGCGCGCGACGTGCTGATCCAGAAGTTCGGCGGCGAGCGGCTCATCACCAACGCGCGCCTCGCCGTGCTGACGGAGAACCACCTCGGCCGCGCGAAGTGCCACCTCTGCGGCCACTGCTCGCGCGGCTGCATCACCTTCTCGTACTTCAGCAGCATCAACGCGACGCTCCCCGCCGCGAAGAAGACGGGGCGGCTCACCCTGCGCCCGTTCAGCGTGGTGCACAGCGTGATCTTCGACCCGAAGACCCGCCGCGCGAAGGGCGTGCGCGTCGTGGACGCGAACACGAAGCAGATGTTCGACGTCCACGCGAAGGTCGTCTTCCTCTGCGCCTCCGCGCTCGAGTCGGCGCGCATCCTCCTCAACTCGGCGACCGAGGAGTTCCCGACGGGGCTCGGCAACTCGAGCGGGGAGCTGGGGCACAACGTGATGGACCACATCATGGGCGGCGGCGCGGAGGCGACGCTGCCGTGGGCGCGCGACCGGCGCGAGGTCGGCAACCGCCCCGACGCCATCTACGTCCCGCGCTTCCGCAACCTGAACGCGAAGACCCGCCGCCCGGACTTCCTGCGCGGCTACGGCTACGAGGGGCGCGCGTGGCGCGACGGCTGGTCGCGCGGCGCGGGGATGCCGGGCTTCGGCGCGGACTTCAAGAAGTCGCTCACCGGCGACCTCGGGCCATGGAAGATGCGGCTGTACGGCTTCGGCGAGATGCTGCCGCGGCACGAGAACACCATCTCGCTCGATCCGCACCTCGTCGACGCGTGGGGCATCCCCGCGCTGCGCGTGAACTGCGCGTACAGCGACAACGAGAAGAACATGCTCCACGACATGGCGGTGGCCGCGACGGAGATGTTCGAGGCGATGGGCGCGACCGACATCCGGCCGATCGAGGAGCACCTCCCGCCGGGGCTCGTGATCCACGAGACCGGCACGGCGCGCATGGGGCGCGACCCGAAGACGTCGGTGCTCAACCCGCACAACCAGATGTGGGACGTGCCCAACGTCTTCGTCACCGACGGCGCGTGCATGACGTCGACGGCGAACCAGAACCCGAGCATCACCTACATGGCGCTCACGGCGCGCGCCGTGGACTACGCCGTGCGGGCGCTCAACCGGCGCGAGCTGTAGCAGGCGTGCGTCGCGGTTGGCTGGGCGCGGCGCTCGCCGCGCTCCTCGCCCTCGGCGCCGGGTGCCGCCCGACCGCGGCACCCGCGCCGGAGCCGGCGTTCTTCTTCGTCCAGATGGCGGACCCGCAGTTCGGCTTCTTCTCCGAGGGGGACGACTTCTCGCGGGAGACGGCGAACTTCACGCGCGCCATCGAGGCGGCGAACCGGCTGCACCCCGCGTTCGTCGTCGTCTGCGGCGACCTCACGAACCGCACCGGCGACGCCGCGGAGATCGCCGAGTACCGACGCATCGCGGCGATGCTCGATCCGTCGATCCCGCTCTACGAGGTCCCCGGCAATCACGACGTCGGCAACACGCCGACGCCGGCGAGCATCGCGGCCTGGCGGCGCGTGTTCGGTCCGGACCACTACACCTTCCGTCGGAACGGCGTGCTCGGGGTCGTGCTGAACTCGTCGCTGATCAAGGACCCGAGCGGCGACTCCGCCGATGCCGCGGCGCAGGAGCGGTGGCTCGCCGCGGTGCTCGACAGCGCGCGCCACGAGCCCGGGACGCGGGTCCTCGTCTTCCAGCACCACCCGTGGTTCCTGGAGCGCGTGGACGAGCCGGAGCAGTACTTCGACCTGCCGGTGGCGAAGCGGCGCGCCACGCTCGACGCGTTCCGGGCCGCCGGCGTGCGCGAGGTCTTCGCCGGCCACTATCACCGGAACGCGATCGCGCGCGATGGCGACCTGGAGATGGTGACGACGAGCGCGGTCGGGCGGCCGTTGGGCAGCGACCCGTCGGGGTTCCGCGTCGTGATCGTCACGCGCGACACCCTCGTGCACCGCTACTACTCGCTGGACTCCATCCCGGCGCGGATCGAGCTGCCGCGCTGAGGCGCCGCGCGGCAGCACCCCGGCTCGGCCCCGCCAAACGATCGTCGATCGTCAGCCGCCCTGCCCCACTCAGCTCTGCCCCGCTCGCATGACGTCGGTGCAGTCGATCGTCCCCTTCAGCTCGACCCCCTGCGCGGTCTTGGCGTCGAAGGTCACGCGCCCCGTCTTCCCGTGGTCCTCCACGGTCACGCGACCGCTCCCGGTCTTCGACGCGTTCGGCCGCGTGTTGACGTCGTAGCTCGTGCTCCCCGTCCCGAAGAGCGGCCCGAAGGACACCGTCATCTGGAAGGTGGAGGTGCCGCTCGCCGCGCCCTTCGCGTCGGGGACGACGAGCTGCAGGCTGCTGAACCGCTTCGGGTCGTTGGTGTCGATCGAGTACTGGTTGCCCCACGCGCCGGTGCCCGCCAGGCCGTAGCTGCACCCGGAGCCGATCATCTTCTCGTCGTAGCTGCCGGCGTGTGGACCGCCGACCACCTCGAGATGGACGCTCCCGCGCTCGTCGCCGTTCGACGCTGAGGTGGCAGCACCGGCGCCGGCCGCGCCCGCGGCCGTGTCGTCATCCTTCTTGTCGTGTCCCGCGCAGGCGACGGTCAGCAGGGCGAGGAGCGCGACGGCGGTCGCGGCGCGCGCGCGAGGGGCGACGGGGGTCGAGAGGCGGACGGACGGACGCGGCACGATCGGAGCTCCTGGTGACGGTGAGCGGATGGGAGCGGACGCGCGGGACGATACGCCGATCCCGGCGCGGTCACAAGGCGCCGCCTGACGAGTCGGACGCGCGTCCCCCCCCCCCCGCGCCCCTCACCCCACCACCGGCTCCTCCTTCACCACGCTCCCCGCCGTCTCCACGTCCGCCGTCGCGATCTCGCCGCGCGCGACGAGCACGGTGCCGATCCCCCAGTCGTACACGAGCGCGCCGAGCACGCCGCCGACGAGCGGGCCGAGGATCGGGACCCAGAAGTACCCGTCCGCCCCCGGGAAGGCCACCGCGCCCCACCCGGCGAGCGCGGCGAGCATCCGCGGGCCGAAGTCGCGCGCCGGGTTGATCGCGTACCCCGCGTCCGCGCCGAACGACATGCCGATCGCCGCGACGAGGAGGCCGACGACGAGGGGCGCGAGGTTCTCCTTCGGCGGCTGGTTGCGCGCGTCGGTGAGCGCGAAGACGACGAGCACGAGCAGCGCCGTGCCGATCACCTGGTCCACGAACGGCCCGGTGAGCGAGCCGCCGAAGTACGGTGCCGGCCCCGTCATGAAGATCCCCGCCGTCGCCGCGGATGCCGCGGCGCCGCGCACGATCCCCTGGCTCCGCTCGTAGGCGCGGATCGCGGCGGCGTAGTCGACGTAGACGAGCGCCGCGCCGACGAACGCCCCCACCGTCTGCGCGATGGTGTACGGCACGACGCGCGACCACGGGAACTTCCGCCGCAGCGCGAGCGCCACGGTGAGCGCCGGGTTGAGGTGCGCCCCGCTCACGCCGCCGGCGACGTAGATGCCGAGCGTGACCGCCGCCGCCCACCCGCAGGTGATGAGCAGCCAGTCGCCGCTCGCCGCGAAGGGGATCGCGCCGCGCCCCGACTGGTTGAGCGCCGCGACCGCCGTCGCCACCACCCCCGTGCCGAACGCGATCAGCACGAGCGTGCCGAGGAATTCGGCCAGGCACTCGCCCATCACGCCGGCGCGCCAGCCGCGCCGCGTGCCGACCCCGCGCGCGAGCGCGGGGAGGGGCCCCGGCCCGGTCGGCACGGGGGTCAGCGTCGTCGTCTCGTCCGCGGTCTTCTGCATCGGCATCACTCCCGTTGCTGGTTCCCGTCGTCCCCTGGTCGGTTCCGACGACTTCGCGGGCGCCGCACGAGGCGGTCCGCGCCTAACGAATCTTCCGCGCCGCCCGGTCGCGGCCGAACTGGTGCAGCACGAGCCCCGTCACCGCGCCGCCCGCGTCGCGCACGAAGGTGACCTGCGCGTCCACGTCCTTCAGGAAGAACTCCGTCGCGCTCTCGGGCCACAGCCGCACCGGGCCGCCCTCCCTGGAGCTGATGTAGAGCGAATCGCCCGCGTGTCGGACGTCGAGGCGCATGTCGGGCGACAGCTCGTAGACGCCGGCGTACGGCGCCAGCGCCGACGCCGGCAGCGCGATCGCCGTGTGCGCCGTCGGCGGCAGCGCCGACGGCGGCACCAGCCCGAGCAGCCGCATGTAGACGGCGAGCTGGCGGTAGTGCTCCGCCAGCTCGGTCTCGAACGCCAGCAGGACGCGCGTCTGCGATTCCGTCTCGGGCGGCGCCGCGCGATCGAGGACCGTGTCGCAGAAGCGGACCGACGCGCGCAGCCGCGCGACGAGCGTGTCCTTCGGCCAGCGCGCCTTGACGCTGTCCGCCAGCGAGTCCTTCGCCGTCCGCGGGTGCTTCAGCGTTCCCACACGCTCGCACAGCTCGTAGTTGGCGTTCTCCAGATGCTGGCCGATGTAGCCGATGGTCTGCTGCGACGGCGTGGGGCGGTAGTCGTACCGCGCCGCGGGGATCGAGTCGAACGCGGCGACGAGCCGGCTGCCGAAGATGTCGGCGAAGGTCGCGAAGGCAGCCATGACGGCCTTCGGTGCCCGCGGCGCTGTCGGCGTCTGGGCGAGGACCGGGGCGGGCAGGGCGAGCGCGAGGACCAGCAGGGCGGGACGGCGCATGGGATGTGGTCCGATGGTCGACGGGGATCACGGCGCTGCGGCGCGCCATCATAGCACCCGGACCACCGCCGGCGCGAGTAGCTTTCGTCGCATGACCCCCGCCATCCGCGCCGCCGAGCGGGCGCGCGTACCCTTCGAGATCCTCGATTACACCCACGACCCGGCCGCCGAGTCGTACGGGCTGGAGGCCGCCCACGCGCTCGGCGTCGACCCCGCGCACGTCTTCAAGACCCTCGTCGTGCAGACCGATCGCGGCCAGTTCGCCGTGGGGCTCGTCCCGGTGAGCGCGTCGCTCGACCTCAAGGCGATGGCCGACGCCGTGGGCGCGAAGAAGGCGGCGCTCGCCGACGCCGCCGCCGCCGAGCGAGTGACCGGGTACGTCGTCGGCGGCATCAGTCCGCTGGGGCAGCGGCGCGCGCTGCGCACCATCGTCGACGCGAGCGCCGAGGCGCTGCCGCGCATCTACGTGAGCGCGGGACGGCGCGGGCTGCAGATCGCGCTCGCGCCGGCGGACCTCGTGCGCCTCTCCCGCGGCGCGTACGCGCCGATCGCACGCCGGACCCCTGCCCCGTAGATTCCGCGCCCGATGAGCGAACGTGGACGGATCCTCGTGATCGCGGCGACGGCGCGCGAGCTCGCGCCGGCCGACGGGTGGACGACGCTGTGCTGCGGCGTCGGGCCCGTGGAGGCCGCCGCGTCCACCGCCGCGGCGATCACGGCGCACCGCCCCGCGGCCATCCTGCACGTCGGCGTCGCCGGCGTCCGGCGGCGGCACGCGCTCCCGCCGGCGACGATCGTCGTCGGCACCGAGGCGCGCTACTGCGACCTCGCCGAGGCGATCCCGCCGCACTGGGCACCGCGCGTGGTTCCCGCCACCCCGTCGCTCGTCGCCGCCGTGCGGCGCGCGCTGCCCGACGCCGTCGCCCTGAGCATCGGCACGAGCGCGCGCGTCGGCGCCACGTCCGGGTGCGACGTCGAGGCGATGGAGGGCTTCGGCGTCCTCCGCGCCGCGCAGCTCGCCGGCGTCCCCGCCGTCGAGGTGCGCGCGATCTCCAACGACGTCGAGGAGGACGACCGCGCGCGCTGGCACCTCGACGCCGCCTTCGCCGCGATCGTCGCCATCACCCCCCGACTCGTCCCGGAGCTCCTGTCGTGCGTGAGCTGACCTTCGGCTACTCCCCCTGCCCCAACGACATCTTCGCCTTCCACGCCCTCACCCACGGGCTCGTGGACGCGCCCTTCCGCGTCCGACCCGTCCTGCTCGACATCGAGGAGCTGAATCGCCGCGCCCACGCCGGTGAGTTCGACCTGACGAAGCTGAGCGTCGGCGCCTTCGCCGCCGTCGGCGACAGCTACCGCCTGCTGCGCAGCGGCGCCGCGCTCGGCGAGGGCGTCGGGCCGCTCGTCGTGACGCGCACGCCGATGTCCCTCGCCGAGGCGGCACGCGGCCGGATGGCGATCCCCGGCCGCGAGACGACGGCCTTCCGACTGCTGCGGCTCGCCGCGCCCGCGCTCGCCGACGTCGTCGAGATGCGCTACGACCGCATCCTGCGCGCGGTCGCCGACGGCGAGGCCGACGCGGGGCTCATCATCCACGAGAGCCGCTTCACGTACCACGAGCACGGCCTCGCGAAGGCGGCGGACCTCGGCGACTGGTGGGAGCACGAGACGGGGCTCCCGGTTCCGCTGGCCGGCATCTGCGCGCGCGCCGATCTCGACGACGCCACCATCGCCGCGGCCGAGCGCGCGATCCGCGCGTCGGTCCAGTACGCGTTCGACCATCCCGAGGCGAGCCGCGAGTACGTGCGCGCGCACGCGCAGGAGATGTCGGAGGAGGTGTGCGCGTCGCACATCCGGCTGTACGTCAACCGGCACACCCTCGACGTCGGCGAGGCGGGGCTGCGCGCGATCGAGCGGCTGGTGGGAAGTGGCGCGGCGTGATGCGGGCGCGGCGAGGGCGGACCGGTTCGCTTCCCGCACAGCCGCCGAAGAAACGCTAAGAAGTTGCTCATGTGGCGTGCACGTGCGAGCGTTAGGCCGCGCACCCGAGAACACTACGCCGTCGACACCGCGGGTGAGCGCCAGTCGAGCCGCCGCGCAAGAAGCTTCATGTCCCGTGCTCCCACCATCCTCGTCGTCGAAGACCACGACGCCCTGCGATCGGCGATGAGCCGCATGCTCTCGCGCCAGGGCTACGAAGCCGTCGGCGCCGCCAGCGCGGACGAGGCGATCCGGCTCGTCCTGGAGAGCGACCTGCAGATCGACCTCGCGATCGTCGACCTGGTGCTCCCGGAGCCGGGCAGCCCCGCCGTGTTCGACGCGCTGCAGAGCCGCATGGCGCCGCTCCGGGTGATCCTCATGTCGGGCTATGACGTCGACGCGGCCCGGCACCTGCCCGCCTTCGAGGCGCTCGTCGGCGTGGACGGCTTCCGCTTCCTCGAGAAGCCGTTCGGCTACGACGAGCTGGCGGCGATGGTGGCCGAGGTGCTCGACGCGCCCGAGGACAGCGTGCGGATCATCTCGACGGGGGAGTGGCGGGCGTCGCAGTGATCCGGGGGGCCGCCGCTTCATGCCGCTGCGGGTTCCGAGCGCCGCGGCTGGCCCCTCTACCGAGCCGTCTCCGAACGACTCGACACGGATGCCACGGGAACGGCGGATCGACACGGATGGGATGAGGCGGGAGGGGACCGGGTCCCGGGCTGGCCGGGGCGCGGCGAGCTTTCCCGCCACGCGGAGCGATTCGCACGATTCGGCAGTTCATTCGTGATCATTCGCGTCTCCCACCGTGTGATACCGGCTCCAGCGAGGAACGCAGCGCACGGCGCGCCTGGCTTCTCGTCGCCGCCGCTGGCCGCTCTAACCAGCCGGCTTCAAAGGGCTGACGCGAATTGATCGGACATCGTGCGAATGGCGCGAACGGGGCGAGGGCGCCGAGCTCCGGGCGCCGAAGCAGCCCGGGGCGCGCGGGCCTTTCCCGCCACGCGGAGCGATCCGTGGCATCCGTGACCTCCGTCGAATCCGTGTTCCTCTACGCACGCCGCGCCGCATCCGTCACCAGCGATCGCCGCCCGACGCCGCCCGCCGCACCGATCCTCCCCCACGCCACGAACCCGCACACCGCGGCCACCACCAGCCAGTAGACCAACTCGCCGTGATCCCGGTCCCCGGACCACAGATGCAATCCGCAGAAGAGCAGCATCTCGCCGGCGATGACGAGCGCCGCCGGCGGGGCGAGCATCGCGAATCGACGCCTGAACGCGGGGAGGATCAGCCCCGCGGCGCAGAGCAGCTCGAGGATGCTCAACGTCAGCCACAGGCCACGGGGTATCGCGCCGAGCGACGGCACCGACTGCGCGGAGTTGCCGAACTTCCACACCGCGCCCATGACGGTGTGCAGCGCGAGCAGGAGCTGCAGGACCCACAGGAGTGCGTTCATCGTCGTGACGAGGTTCAGGTCCGCTGCGAGGGCTGGCCCGGCGTCTCCACGCCGAACTGCTGCGCGTACTCGGCGTGGAGTCGGTGCCAGCCGTCGAACTTCATCGCGTCCACCCCGACGATGCGCCCGATCGGCTCGCCCGCGAGCGCGCGATCGAGCACGTCGAGGCAGACGTGCCACCCCGCCGCGCCCATCGCGATGAAGCGGCGGTCGATGTTGTGCCAGAGCGTGAGCCGGGTGCCGCCCCCCGGCAGGGGCTCGAGCTCCCAGCGGATGTCCTGTCCGCCCCAGTCGAACTCGAGCACCCTCGGCACGTCGGCGCGCTTCACCGTCGTCTCGGTCACCTGCGGCGTCGGCGCGCCCACCGTCGTGAGCTTCGCCGGGCCGACCGTGCCGAGGCTCCGGTCCGCGTCGAACGGCGCCCACTCGCGGAGCTGCTCCGGATCCGTGAGCGCCTTCCAGACCTTCGCCGGCGGATGGCGGAGGTCGCGGACGAGGACGAGCGTCCACCGCTCTCCATCCTTGCGGACCTCGGCGCCCGCCGGGGCGCCAGGGACGTACCTGTCGCGACTGCTCATCGTCTCCTCCCTTTCTTTCGGGGCGCCGGCTCCATCCGATCGAGGTGGCGTTCGAGGGCGTCGACGTGGGCGGACCAGAAGCGCCGGAAGGGAGCCAGCCAGGCGTCCACCGCCATGAGCGGCTCGGGGCGGATGCGGTAGACCCGGCGCTGCGCGTCGACGCGGGCCTCGACGAAGCCGGCGTCGCGCAGGACACGCAGGTGCTTGGACACCGAGGGCTGCGGCATCCGGAGCTGCTGCTCGATATCGCCGACGGATCGCTCCGACGAGGCGAGCAGGCTCAGGATCGCGCGGCGGTTCGGCTCGGCGAGGATGTCGAAGGCGGATTGCACGGCGCGAATATGCCGTGACGGGTATATTCCTGTCAAGACATATCTCGCCGCCCCCCGCGCCCCGTCGTCACCCCATCCGCCGCAGGATCGCGCTCCCCGACTTGTCGGGCATGAGCACGACGCGCTGCGCGCTCGCCCGGCAGAACTCGTCCACGGCGCGCTTCACCCCTTCCCAGCGCGGGTTGGAGTAGTCGTGCAGGATCAGCACCCCGCCTGGCGCGAGCCGCGGATAGAAGAACGCGAGCCCGGCCTTCATCGGCTCGTACAGGTCGCAGTCCAGGTTCACCGCCGCGTAGCGCGCCCGCTCGTGCGCCGCGGTGAGGGAGCGCGGGAAGAACCCCGGCACGAGCTCGCAATACGCGGCGTCGGGGCCGATGACGCCGCGCACCAGCTCCAGCGACGTGTCGCCGAACTCGCGCCGGTTCGGCGCATCCGTGCCGACCAGGTCGCGCGCGTCGAATCCGGCGAAGGTGTCGAAGAGGTACACCCGCCGGCCGCTCCGCGCCGCGAAGTGCGCGAGCACGGCCGCGGTGTTGCCGCGCCACACGCCCAGCTCCGCGAAGTCGCCCCGCACGCCCTCGGCCTCGATCTGCTCCAGGTTGAGGAGCAGCGCCCAGAGCCGCGCCACGTCGCCCGCGTTGTTCCGCCGGTTGTGCGCCACGAAGCGCGGCAGCAATGCGTCGTACGACGCGTGGCGGCCGAAGACCGCATACGAGTCCGGCTGATACGCGAGGTACAGCGACCGCGTCCCCGCGATGCCGTACCGCAAGGGAAGCGAGAGGATGCGGTGGGCGAGCGACCGGAGCCGGCCACCGAGCGTCCTGCCGCGCGCCTCGCGCGTCGGCGCGCCGAGCGATCCCACGTCCTCCATCCCGTCGTCCATCCGTCGCTCCGGAGACCCGCGCACGCCCACGCCACGCGTGCTCGCCGACCGCGCGCGCTGATCATCGCGCGCGCTTGCACCGCGGGCGAGGCGGCGCAGTATTGCAAAACACGAGCACGCACGTGAAGGTTCTCGAGAGTGCCGGCCTCGCCGGCCGAGCGAGCGGACACGGTCCGGGGAACCCCGACGGCGGCGCCCCGCGCCTCGGGCTGGGCGCGAACTGGCGCCAGTTCTGGCTGCTCGTGCTCGTGAACGCCTTCGTCGGCGCGATGGTGGGGCTCGAGCGCTCCGTGCTCCCCTTCGTCGCCGGGCACGATTTCGGGCTCGCCTCGACGAGCGCGGCGCTCTCCTTCATCGCGACCTTCGGCGTCGTCAAGGCGCTCACCAACTTCCTCGCCGGCCGGCTCGGCGATCGTCTCGGCCGCAAACATCTCCTCGTTGCCGGCTGGGTCGTCGGCGTGCCGGTGCCGCTGCTCGTGATGTGGGCGCCGGCGTGGTCGTGGATCGTGGCGGCGAACGTGCTCCTCGGCGTGAACCAGGGGCTCACCTGGTCCACGACGGTGATCATGAAGATCGACCTCGTCGGCCCGGCGCGCCGCGGGCTCGCCATGGGGCTGAACGAGTTCGCCGGCTACGTCGCCGTCGCGCTCTCCGCGCTCGCCACGGGCGAGATCGCGAGCCGATACGGGCTGCGCCCCGCGCCCTTCTACCTCGGCGTCGCCTTCGCCGTCGTCGGACTGGCGCTCTCCCAGCTCCTCGTCCGCGACACGATGGCGCACGTCAGGCACGAGGCATCGCTGCACCCGGCGGCCCGCGGCGATGCGCCCCAGGCGCCGAGCCTGCGCGAGCTGTTCGCGCGGGTGAGCTGGCGCGATCCCGCGCTCTCCAGCGTGAGCCAGGCGGGGCTCGTCAACAACCTCAACGACGGCCTCGCGTGGGGGCTCTTCCCGCTCTTCTTCGCCGCGGCGGGACTCTCCGTCGCGCGGATCGGCGTGCTCGCGTTCGTGTATCCCGCCACTTGGGGCGTGGTGCAGCTCTGGACCGGCGCCCTCTCCGACCGCGTCGGCCGCAAGCGGCTCATCGTCGGTGGCATGCTCCTCCAGGGCGTCGCGCTGCTCGCGATGACCGTCGTACGCGGCTTCGCGCCGTGGCTCGCGACCGGCGTCCTGCTCGGCATCGGCACGGCGATGGTGTACCCGACGCTGCTCGCCGCGGTCGGCGACGTCGCGCACCCGTCGTGGCGAGGCTCGGCGGTGGGCATCTACCGCCTGTGGCGCGACTCGGGCTACACGGTGGGCGCACTCCTGGCGGGCGTGCTCGCCGACGCCTTCTCCATGCCCGTCGCGATCGGGGCGATCGGCGTCGTCACCGCGGCGTCCGGGGTGCTCGTGGCGGTGCGCATGCCGGAGACGCTGGCGGCACGTATCCGCGGGCGCGATCCGGTCGCGTGATCAGCGCGTATCCACGTCGCGCTCGGCGGCGGAGTCGGCGTCGACGCGTGGCAGGCGCAGGCTGAACGTGGAGCCTTCGCCCACCACGCTCATCGCGCTCAGCTCCCCGCCCATGCCGCGCGCGAACTCGCGCGCGATCGCGAGGCCGAGCCCCGTCCCGCCGTGCTCGCGCGTGAGCCCCATCTGCAGCTGGACGAACGGGTCGAAGATGGATTCGAGCTTCTCGGCGGGGATGCCGACACCCGTGTCGCGCACGCGGACCACCGTCTCGTCCGCGCGCTCGATGCAGTCGAGCCGGACGCGGCCCCGCGCGGGCGTGAACTTCACCGCGTTCGAGAGCAGGTTGACGATGATCTGCCGGAGCTTGTCGCGATCGGCCAGCACCGGCTGGGCACAGCCCGCGAGATCCGTCTCGACGCGGATCTCCTTTCGCGCCGCCTGCGGGGCGACGAGGAGGTCGACGCCGACGAGTGCCTCCCGTACCGTCACCGGCTGGAGGTCGTAGCGGAGCTGCCCGACCTCGACCTTGGTGAACGCGAGCACCCCTTCGATGATCTCCAGCAGGTGGCGCTGGCTGTCCTGGATGCGCGCGAGCTGCGCGAGCTGCGCGTCCGACATCGGCCCGAAGAGACCCATCTCCAGGAGCTGCGCATAGCCCTGGATCGCGTTCAGCGGTGTGCGGAGCTCGTGGCTCATCACCGCGAGGAACTCCCCCTTGGAGCGGTTCGCCGCTTCGGCCGTGGCGGCGAGGGCGACGAGCTCGTGATTCACCTTCTCGAGCGATCGCGCGAGCGCCGCCGCCTCGTCGCGCGCCGCTTCCGCCTCCATCGCCGCGCGCTGCGCCTGCTCGGCGGCGGATTCGGCCTCCACCGCCGCCTCCTCGGCGATCCGGCGCAGCTCCGCCTCCATCTCCAGCAGCCGCTCCCGCTCGCGCTCCGCCCGTCGCCGCTCCGTGATGTCCCGCGCGATGACCGACGCGCCGATGATCGCCCCCACCTCGTCGCGGACCGGCGAGACCGTGAGCGCCACGTCCACCAGGCTGCCGTCCTTCCGTCGCCGGACCGTCTCGTGCCGCCGCACGACCTGTCCCTGACGCACCTCCGTCACGATCTCCACCGGCTCCGCGGCGTGGCCCGGGGGGAGGAGGACCGACACCGGACGACCGATGATCTCGTCGGCCGCATAGCCGTAGAGCTGCTCGGCGCCGTTGTTCCAGGAGACGATGACGTTGTCGAGCGTCTTGCCGAAGATCGCGTCCTCGGAGGAGGTGACGATCGCGGCGAGCAGCCGCTCCGCCTGCTCCGCCGCGCGTCGCACCGAGAGGTCCTCGACGACGGCGATGAACCAGGCCGGTGCGCCGTCGTCGTGCCGAACGAGCGACAGGGTCGCGTGCACCCAGACCGGCGAGCCGTCCCGGCGCCGCCAGCGCTCGTCGACGGCGTAGTCCGCGATCTCGCCGGCGAGGAGCCGCCGGAGATGCGCGCGATCCCGTTCCCGATCGGCGGGATCCACGAGCTCCTCGAGCGTGCGACCGAGCAGCTCCGCACGCGTGTAGCCCGTGATCGCGCAGAGGCGACGGTTGGCGCGGAGCCAGCGTCCGTCGAGCGTCAGGTGCGCGAGCCCCACCGCCGCGACCTCGAACGTCGCGTCGAAGCGGGCCTCGCTCTCGCGCAGCGCGCGCGCGATGTCGGGGGGCAGAGGCTCCGAGCGGGCGGCGTCGCCTGCTTCGTCTGGCATGTGACCGGTGGAAGTCTCGCCGGCTCACCGACGAGGCGCGGCAACCGATGCCGACAGGTTCCGGCTGAAGAACGGCAGGACGTGCTTCTGCAGCCGGTCGGCGACGGCGCTGACGTGATCGCCGTGATACAGCTCGAAGCTGTTGGCGATCCCGTAGCTGTCGAGGATCCGGTGCAGCTCGGCGGTATCGAAGCGCAGTCCGTCCATGTCGCCGACGTCCAGCGCGATCGCCGTGTACCGGCGGAGGTTCGCGACGTACTGATCCATCATGGCGAGCGGCGCGTTCGCGGCCCAGCGGGCGAGCACATCCGGCTGCGGCACGCCGTCCATGGTGGGGAGATCGAGGTAGAACGGCGGCGCCTTCGGGTCGGGGGACCACGCCGCGGCCGAGGCGAGCGTCGCGCGCGTCATGAAGTCGAGCGACGCGAGCGCGCGCTTGTCCCCGGCGCTCACCACGGCCTCGATCTTCCTCGCGACCGCGGCGGGGGGCGCGCCGCGCGCCGACATGCAGCAGGGGCTCATCGCGTAGAACGCGGAGAAGACGTCCGGGTGCCGCATCGCGATGCGGACGGTGCCGTACCCGCCCATCGAGTGTCCGGCGATGCCGCGGCTCGCGCGGTCGGCGATCGTGCGGTAGTGCGCGTCGACGTACGCGACGAGGTCGTGGGCGATGAAGTCCTCCCAGTTGCCCGTCGTCGCCGAGTTCGAGTACATCGAGCCGTTGTGCAGCGTCTGCGCGTTCGCGATGACGACGATCATCTCCCTCGTGCCGGTCGCGAATGCGCCCTCGATCGTCTGCGGCGTGCGGATCTCCGTGGCCCACCGCTCGTTGCTGATCGAGTAGCCGTGCAGGGCATAGAGCACCGGATACCGCCGCGTGGTGTCCCGGGCGTAGCTCGGCGGCAGGTAGACGATGACCTCACGATCGGGCGAATCGCCCTCCAGATTGCCCTCGAGCGACGCGCCGTGGACCGTGATGCGCTCGACCGTGACCGGCGCGGCCCCCGGCACCGGCGGCGGCACGATCAGCGGCGGCCGCGGCGCCCGAGCTGCCGCGCTCCCGGGCCCGGTGTCCGTCTGCGCGACGAGTCGCGCGGCCGGGACGGTCGCGAGCAGCGCGGCGAGCGCCGCGAATCGTCGGATGAGGGTCGAGTCGTGGATCGACATGTCCGTTGGGGATCGGGGCTCACGGGGTGGCGACGGCGGTGGCTTCCGGCTCCAGGTCCGCGCCCAGCGGCAGGTGGAGCCTGCGCTGCAGCGCCTCGAGCGACAGGCCCTTCGTCTCCGGCATGATGCGCCAGGCGAAGAGGAACTGGATCAGCATCATCGCGGCGAAGAACGAGAAGGCACGTCCGCCGTACGCCTGCGCGACGACGGGGAACGTCCACGAGACGACGGCCGCCATGAACCAGTGCGTGAAGCTGCCCAGCGCCTGTCCCTTCTCGCGCACGGTGTTCGGGAAGATCTCGGAGATGAACACCCAGATGACGGCGCCCTGGCCGATCGCGTGGAAGGCGATGAAGCCGAGCAGCCCGATGAGCACCAGGTGCCCCGTCGATCCGCCGCGATGGAAACCCTCGGCCGTCAGCGCCAGCGAGAGCGCCGCCCCCAGCCCACCGACGCCGAGCAGGATCCGCCGCCCGAAGCGGTCGATGATGAGCAGCGCCAGTGCGGTGAAGACGAGGTTCGTGCCGCCCACGGCCACCGATTGCAGCAGCGCATCGTTCGCCGCCGCGCCCGCGGACTGGAAGATCCGCGGCGCGTAGTACATCAGCGCGTTGATGCCCGAGAGCTGATTGAGCATCGCGACGGTCCAGGCGAGGAAGATCGGCAGCGCGTATCGGCGCTGGAAGAGCCGCGCCTCGCGGTGGCCGGTCTCGGCGCGCAGCGAGGCGATGATCTCGCCGAGCTCCCGCTCCACGTCGCCCTCGTCCAGGCGCTCGAGCACCGCGCGCGCCTCGGCGATCCGGCTCCGCTTGACGAGCCAGCGCGGGCTCTCCGGGATGAAGAAGAGGAGGACGAAGAAGAGCGCGGACGGAACCACCTGCACGCCGAGCATCCATCGCCACGCCAGGGCGGGCGCGACGCTCCGCGAGATGAAGAAGTTCGAGAGGAACGCGAGGAGGATGCCGGTGACGACGTTCAGCTGATTGAGCGCGACGAGGCGGCCGCGGAGCTGCGCGGGCGCGATCTCGGCGATGTAGAGCGGCGACACGACGGATGCGCCGCCGACGGCGAGGCCGCCCAGGAAGCGGAAGCCGACGAACATCTCCAGGTCGACGGCGAGCGCGCTGCCGAGCGCCGAGAAGAAGTAGAAGCCGGCGAGGACGAACAGCACGCGCCGGCGGCCCAACACCTCCGCCGGCTTCCCCGACGTGAAGGCGCCGACGATCGTCCCGATCAGCGCGGACGTGACCGCGAACCCGAGGCCGAACTCGTGGAGGGAGAAGACGCGCTGGAGCGCGTCGGTGGTGCCGGAGATGACGGCCGTGTCGAAGCCGAAGAGCAGGCCACCGAGGGCGGCGACGAGCGCGCTGAAGACGACGGGGGTGCGGGATCGCATGACCGTGGGCCTCCGGACGCGATGACGGACATGACCGCGGCTGCCCTTCCAGACGGTTGCGACAAGATGCCGGCGCCGACCGGGAGGTCAAGAGATGTCTTCGGCGATCCGGGACGCCGGCCGCCCGGGCGACGGCCCGTCCTCGGGGACGAGGTGGACGCGCTGCTGCGAGAACCGTAGCTCTCGCGTCGCGAGCAGCGCGTCCGCGCCGTTTGGCGTGGGCGAACCGCGGTGGCGTGAAAATTTCGTGATCCGGATCACACGGGCCCACCATGGCCCCGGTCCACGACGACGAGCGCCGCGACGCGCGCGTCGCCTTCGTCCCCTTCACGCAGCAGGGCAACCATGCCTCTCGAGATTCGCGACGATGCGGAGTCGACCGACTCGCTCGCGGTGTCATTTTCGCGGTCGAAGCGCGCCGCCCCATTCCGCTCGACCGGCCGCACGGTCCTGACGGCGCTTCGGGCGGCTCTCTTTCCGTCGCGCGCCGCCGAGCAGGCGGCCGTGGAGTCGGATCTGCCGGCGGTCGACCGCCGAGCCGCGCGCGACCGGCGAGGCCAGCCGCGCGCAGCACGGGACCGTCGCCGGGGGGCGTGATCGGGCCGGGGTGACACGCGGCGTCCGCGCCGATTCAGCCCGCTCGCCGATCAGCGCGGGCGGAAGCTCACCTGCAAGCGCAGCCCCGGTGCGGCGCTGCCGAACGACGGTACGCCTCTCGGCCCGGCGAGCGCCGAGGCCAGGAGCGCGCGACGGAGGGTCCGCTGCGCGACCGTCAGCGCCGCCTGACTGGTCGTTCCCGCCGCGATGACGGTCGACGGGGCCTGCGGATCCGAAGAACCGCCTTCCAGCGGGCTGCTCACCACATACGCCGACCACCCGGTCTCGTCGGCCCGCGCGATCCCCCACGCATTGTCCCACCCGGCGACGCCACTCAGGTCCGGGATCGTCAGGTCCCACGTCGACCCCGAGCCGAGATACGCCGCCGACATGGTGACCTCGAAGCTGCGGGCGCCCGCGGACGGAAACTCGAAGAAGTTCACGACGGCGTACGAGCCATACTCCGCCTGTCGCGGCACCCGTGCCCGCACGCGCACGTAGGGCGCGGTCGCGACGACGCGCACGTCCGGGTCCGGCATCGTCGGCCCGAGCGTCACGGCCACGTCCCCGAATCGCGCGGCCACCCGCGACACCTGGCGCAGCTTCCCCGCCGCGCTCCACACGTAGACGAGCGTGTAGTACCGGTCCGTGCTGCTCTGCGCGGATGTCGGCAGGCCGTACAGCGTGCCGGCGCCGGGCTCCACCAACGTGCCGCTGAGCGGCAGCATCGTGCCGTTGGTGGTGCGCAGCAGCGACTGCTCGTTCCCCACGTCCGCGCCGATGCCGGCGACGGTGATCGCGGCCGTGGCGATGGGCTGCGCCTCGCCGCTCCCGAAATCCACCGCGGCCACCGTGCTGCCGGCGGCGACGTTCAGGCCACGACGCACGATCGCCAGATCCGGCGTGCCCATGTAGGTGCTCCGAAGCGCCAGGAGATCGCGCGCGCCCTCGTCCACCCCCTCGAGCTGATATGCGGCGTCGCTGTCGGCGACGACGAACGCGGTGCCCAGGGCCACCATCGCCGATTGCGCCCCGATCCCACGGACCGCGACCGTGAGCGTGTCCCTGCGAGGCGCGGGCGCACAGGCGCCTTCGGCGCCGCTCGGCAGCTCCGCGGCCGTCGTGTACATCACCACCACGTGGGCCTCCTCGTCGCCCGAGGCGTACGCGAGCGCCAGGCCGATCTTCGTCCCCGTCGCGGTGAACGACAGCGCCTTGCCCTGCACGGTCGCGCGCGTCCAGGCGCCGCCGTCGCTCTGGTACGCCGCGAAGCTCGGCACCGGCCCCTCGCAGAACTTCAGCCAGAACCGCGTGCCCGAGCGCGGCGCCGTCGCATCCGATCCGCCGCAGCTTCCGATCGCCAGCACCGCGGCACCCACCGCCGCCGCGCGCACGGCGGCGCGGGCGATCCGGTGCGGTGCGCCCAGCCGGCGGGACCGCTCCTCCAGCAACCTCGCGGAGACGCTCATGTGCTCCCTCCCTGACGGTGGGGCCGGATCCTCGACGCGACCGCCACATGATGGGATGCCGGAGGCGCGGCGCAAGTCGGGCGGCCCCCGAGCCGCGGCGTCGCCGCGTGCGACGCCTGGCCACCGCGTGACCGCGCTCCCACCCCTCACGTCCTCTTCGCGGAATGGGACTCCCACGATGAAACCGAGAGACCTCCTGCTGCTCCGCCTGCGCGAGCACCTCGTCGAGCCGCTCGCCGCCGCCGGCTTTCGCTTCGCCGCCTCGGGCCCGCGCTTCTCCCGCACGCTCGGCCCCGTCCGCCAGCTCATCGAGGTCTCCTCGAACCGCCACGACGGCGAAGACGATGTCGAGCTCTGGACCATGTGGAGCGTGACGTCGCGGGAGTACGCCCGTTGGAGCGCGGCGACATGGGGCGAGTCGCCCGGCTACGATCTCCTCGCGGACAGCGCCGACTGGAACATCCCACGCTGGCCGCGCGGTCCGGCGGCGCGGCGCATTCAGCTCCGCAACACCGCCGAGGACGCGGCCGAGATGGCGGCGCTGCGCGACGGCATCCTGGGTCCCGGCCAGGCGTGGCTCGAGCGCGTGTCCACGTGGGAAGGCGCCGCCGAGACGCGACTGGAGAAGCGCTGGGCGTTCGATCGTGCCGCGGACCTGTTCATGCTCGCCGGACAGCCCGACCGCGCGCGCGCGGCGCTGCTGGAGGGGATCGACGCCTTCGAACGCCAGGGCCGCCCGGACTCGCTCGGCGAGCTGCCGCGGATTCGCGCGCG
>CAMLIT010000028.1 GCA_946480295.1 uncultured Gemmatimonadota bacterium | reverse complement strand
GGCGATGGAGCCGGCGGCGCGCACCTGGTTGATCGCGCGCATGTGCAGCCCGTGGCCGCCTTCGGCCACCTCGCCCGTGCGCGTCATGCCGAGCGTCGTCCCGTAGATCGACGTCTCGATGTCGTGCACCGCGACGGCGTTGCCGGCGAGGAGCGCGCCGACGAAGCCGTTGGCGACGAACCAGCTCATGTCGTTGCGCGCGCGCGAGTGCACGAGCGCCGGCCCCGTGACCCAGATCGGGTACCCGCCCCGCTCGCGCTCCTCGATGAGCAGCCGCGCCATGAGCGCGTAGTCGATCGGCTTCTCGCGCGAGACCTCGCTGCTCATGAAGCTGAACTCGCCGCGCTCGGCGGATTCGCCGAGGAAGACGGCGGTGTGGACGAAGATGCCCTCGCTTCCGTCCTCGGCCTCGCCGACGGCGACGAGCTCGCCCTCGCGCAGCCGCCGCCCCTCCTTCACCCAGAGCGAACCGTCGGGCTCGAGCACGATCGCCGCGTCCATTCGCGGCTCGTTCGGCATGCGCCACCCGCCCTGCACCTTCACGTAGGTGGGCAGGTTGCTCGTCGAGAAGAAGCCGTCGGGGAGCACGCCGTTGGCGGGGGCCGGCGCGAAGCGGGCGTCCGGCGCCCCGGCGAGCTCGGGCCGGGAGAAGTCGGGAGGGGAGAAGGTAGGCACGATTGGAAAGATCGTGGGGCTGCCGGTGGCGCGGGAGGGGGCGTGGGCTCTGGCGCGGCGGGGCGCCCGCCTCGCGCGCTACATCAGGGATACCGGATCGCGGTCGAAGGCGATGCGCAGCTGCGCCGCCCGGGGCACCTCGAACCGCTCGAGGAAGTACCGGCCGACGCGCGTCAGCTCCGCAGGATGCTCGGCCTTGAGCAGGCAGTGCCAGCGCCACCGGTTCTTGATGCGCTCCACGGGGCACGGCGCCGGCCCCACGATCGTGACCCCATGCGCCCCGCGCTTCCGCACGAGGGCGTGCAGCCAGCTCGTCGCCTCGCTCGCCACCTGCTCCGTCGCCAGCTCGGTCGTGCCGCTGAAGACCACGTTGGCGATGCGCACGTTCGGCGGATAGGGCGGCTCGTCCCGGCCGGCGAGCTCCTCGCGCACGAAGCGCACGTAGTCGTGCTCCACCGCGCAGCGCACCGCGTGGTGGTCGGGCACGCGCGTCTGGATGATGACGCGTCCCCCCTTCGGGCCACGGCCGGCACGGCCGGCGACCTGGCTGAGGAGCTGGAAGCAGCGCTCCGACGCGCGGAAGTCGGGGAGGTTGATGCCGACGTCGGCATCGACCACGCCGACGAGGGTCACGTTGGGGAAGTCGAGCCCCTTGGCGATCATCTGCGTGCCGAGGAGGATGTCCACTTCGCCGCGACCGACGCGGTCGAGGATCTCGGCATGCGCCCACTTCCCGCTGGTCGTGTCGACGTCCATGCGGGCGATCCGCGCCGACGGGAAGCGCTCGGCGAGAAGCCGCTCGACCTGCTGGGTGCCGAGGCCGCGCTGGCGCAGGACGCTGCCGCCACAGCGGGGACACTGCACGCGCATTGCCTCCGCGTGCTGGCAGTAGTGGCAGACGAGCCCTTCGGGGGTGCGGTGATAGGTGAGGCTGATCGAGCAGTTGGGACAGCTCGCCACGTCGCCGCACGCGCCGCACTGCACGAACGACGCGTAGCCGCGGCGGTTGAGGAGGAGGATGGACTGGTTCCCATCCCTGATCGTCGCACGCAGGGCGTCCTCGAGGGGCTCGGAGACGACGTAGCGAAAAGGGTCGTACTCGCGGGACGCGGGACGCGGGAAGCGCGACGCGTTCGACCGTTCGAGATCGCGCCCGACCTCATGCCGGGCCGTTGCGTCGAACGCCGTCGCGCCACCACCCGTCCCGCGTCCCGCGTCCCTCCGCGCCTCCCGCATGTCCACCACCTCCACCCTCGGCAGCGCCCCGCCGCCCACCCGATCGGGGAGCTTCAGCAGCCGGTACTTCCCCGTCATCGCGTTCGCCCAGCTCTCCAGGCTCGGCGTCGCGCTGCCGAGGACGACGGTGGCGCCGAGGGCGCGGGCGCGGCCGATCGCGACCTCGCGCGCGTGATAGCGCGGCGACTCGCCCTGCTTGTAGCTCGACTCGTGCTCCTCGTCGACGATGATCGCGCCAAGGTCCGGCAGGGGCGCGAAGATCGCCGAGCGTGCGCCGACGGCGATGCGCTTCTCGCCGCGCTGGAGGGCGAGCCAGGCGTCGTAGCGCTCGCCGTCGCTGAGCGCGCTGTGCAGCACGGCGACCTGGTCGCCGAAGACGGCGCGGAAGCGGTCGACCGTCTGCGGCGTGAGCGCGATCTCCGGGACGAGCACGATCGCCGTCCGCCCGCGCGTGTGCACGACGTGCTTCAGCAGCTCGATGTAGACGAGGGTCTTGCCGCTCCCCGTGATGCCGTGGAGGAGGAAGACCTCGCCCGGGGCGGCGCCGGCGAGGGCGTCGATCGCCTCCTGCTGCGCCGGCGAGGGCACGAGCGCCGGCGCGGACGGCGCGGCGCGGCTCGAGAAGGGGTCACGGGCGACGACCTCCGCCTCGACCACGACGAGCCCGCGCGCGACGAGCCCCTTGAGCACGGAGGGGGAGAAGCGCAGGTGCTCGAGGAGGTGGTCCACCGCGGCGCGGCCGCCGAGCGACTCGATGAGCTCGAAGAGGGCACGCTGCTGCGGCGCGCGGGCGAAGATGTTGTCGCGGCGCATGAGCGACGGCAGCTCGCGCGCGAGGCTGGCGACGCGTCGCGTCTTCTGCGCGGGCACCGGCTCGGCGGCGCCGCTGAGGAGCGCGGGGAGCGCCGTGCGCAGCACGATGCCGAACGGCACGACGTAGTACTCGCCGATCCAGCGGCAGAGCTCGAGCAGCCCCTGGTCGACGACGGGGCGCGCGTCGGGGATCGCGAGCACGCGCTTGGGCGTGATCCCCGGCAGCTCGCTCCCCGGCCCGACGACGATCCCGACCTCCTTCCGGTTCCGGAAGGGCACGACGACGCGCGTCCCGGCCACGACCGCCGCCGCATCATCCGCCTCGTAGGTGAAGGTGCGGAAGAGGGGGACGGGGAGGGCGACGGAGATGAGCACTGTGTGGTCAGGGGTGCGGGAGGGTCGAGGGTCGAGGGTCGAGGGTCGAGGGTCGAGGGTCGACGGTCGAGGGTCGAGGGTCGAGGGTCGAGGGTCGAGAGAGTGATTGGTGGGATGGCAACGAGGAACGAGTCACGCCCTTTCTCGTTCCTCGCTCCCATTCCCTCGCAACTGCCCTCTCGACCCTGGACCCTATACCCTCGCCCCTCCCCCTGACACCCCCAGCCCCGGCCCCCCTGGCAACTGGATCCGCCCGTTCGAAATGCTCGCCCCCTCGAACGGATCATCCGCCAGCAGCTCCGCGCCGTCGAGGTCGGCGTAGTCGAGCAGCGGCGACAGGTGGGCGGCGGCGGTGATGCCGAGGCTCGTCTCCACCATGCACCCCATCATCACGAGCATGCCGTGCGCGCGCGCGGTGGCGATCATCTTCAGCGCCTCGCGCAGCCCGCCGCACTTCGAGAGCTTGATGTTGATGCCGTCCACCACGCCGGCGAGCCGCGGGATGTCCGACGCGACGAGGCACGACTCGTCGGCGATGATGGGGAGCGGCGAGCGCTCGCGCACGAAGCGCAGCCCCTCGAGGTCGTGCGGTGGGAGCGGCTGCTCCACGAACTCGACGTCGTAGTCGAGCAGCAGCTCGATCATTGCCAGCGCGTGCTTCGCCGTCCACGCGGCGTTGGCGTCGACGCGCAGGACCTTGTCGGGCGCGGCGAGGCGGACGGCGCGGATGATATCCGCATCGCGGTCGCTCCCCAGCTTGACCTTGAGCACCGGGAAGGCGGCCGCCTCCTCCACGCGCGCGATCGTCTCCGCCTCGCTGGCGGCGATGCTGATCGTGTAGCTGGAGAGCGGGGCCTTGGCCGGGTCGAGCCCCCACAGCCGGTAGAGCGGGATGCCGAGGCGCTTGCCGACGAGGTCGTGCGCGGCGGCGCTCACCGCGGATTTCGCGGACCCATTGAAGCGCATGACGCGGTTCATCGCCGGCTCGAGGTCCTCGAGCTGGAACGGGTCGAGCGGCTCGACCACGGGCGCGAAGCGGTCGAGCGCGGCGGCGACGCTCTCCGGCGTCTCGCCGTAGAAGCGACTCGGCGCCGCCTCGCCCCAGCCCTCGTTGCCCGCGTCGTCGGTGAGGCGGACGCGGACGAGCCGGTACTCGCTCGTGCTGCCGCGCGCGATGACGAACGGCCGCTTCGTGTGGACCGTCGTGAACTCGTACGAGAGCTTCATGGGCTCGTCGTCGCTCCCGAGCGGCGCGCCCCGACGGCGGCGCGGTAGGTATCGGCGGACCCGCCGCCGGACGCGAGGAAGCCGATGAGGGCGTCGGCGAGGTCGAAGCCGCGCGCATAACGATCGGCGGGGCTCTTCTGGAGGCAGCGCATCGTGATCGCCGCGATCCCGGCGGGGACGCGCGAGTTCACCTGGTCGGGGGGCACGGGCTGCTCGTGCACCTGCTTGTAGCCGACGGAGAAGGAATCCGCGCCGTCGAAGGGCGGGAAGCCGACGAGCGCCTCGTAGAGCACGACGCCGAGGGCGTAGATGTCGCTGCGGCCGTCGATGAGCTTCCCCATCGCCTGCTCCGGCGACATGTAGTGCGGCGTGCCCATCGCGCGCCCGGTCGCCGTCAGCCGGCCGTGGAAGCGCGCGGTGGCGATCCCGAAGTCGGTGATGAGCGCGTTCCCGTCCTCGTCGAAGAGGATATTGTCCGGCTTCACGTCGCGGTGGACGATGCCGCGGCGGTGCGCATAGTCGAGGCCGCACGCCACCTGCGCCGCGACGGCGGCGGCGATCGCCGGGTCGACGCCGCGGTCGCGCTGCACGAGGTCGGCGAGGGAGCCGCCGGCGAGGAAGGGCATCACCGTGAACACCATCTGCTCGACGTCGCCGATGTCGACGATGGGGCAGATGTGCGGATGGACGAGCTGCGCCGAGGACTCCGCCTCGCGCCGGAAGCGCTCGACGATCTCCCCGTCCTTCGCCAGGTGCGGATGGAGCACCTTGATGACGACGCGACGGGCGAGCAGCGCCTGCTCGGCGAGGTAGACGTCGGCCATGCCGCCGCCGCCGAGCCGCCGCAGCACGCGATAGCGGCTCCCCGCCGCGCGACGCAGCCGGCTGATCTCCTCGTCGGGGCGCTCGAACGGCGCCGCCTCGACCTCCGGCAGCGCGACGTTGCACCGGGTGCATTCGGCGGCGGACGTGCGGTTCCAGGTGCCACACTCGGGACAGAACATCCTACCCTCCGAACTGCATGCGGACGAAATCGTACGGCGGCCACGGACCCGTGAGCTCGATGTGCAGGTCGGGGCGGCTCTCGCGCTCCTGCTCCACGATCTCGACGAAGCTCTTCCAGAGCTCCTTGTCCACGAGGAAGCCGGCGCTGAGGACGATGCCGGTGAGGTGCTCGGTCTTCAGCGGAACCGACGCCACGGCGCCGCGACGCATGGCGCGGAAGGTCTCCGCGGCCTTCGCGGCGAGGTCGGCGCCGACCTCCCGCTCGGCCGCGTCGCCCGTGACGCGCGAGATGTGCACGCGCGCCTCGTCGCGATCCTCGACGTAGGCGAGCGCGTCGCTCAGCGCGACGTAGTGCAGCTCGAGCCAGCGCGTCAGCGTCTCGCGCGACCGGAACACGGTGCCGACCGGCGCGGGCAGGACGGGGCGCTGGAGCGCCAGCTCGCCGAGCACGCGCTGGTACGTGTCGACGTCGGGGCCGCCCGGCTCCGCCGCCTCGTATGGCGCCTCGGCCACCACCGCCGCCACGTCGCGGAACGGCACGAGCTCCACGCCGTCGCTGGACTGCTTGCCGTGACCCTCGAGCAGGGTCACCGCGTAGAGGCGAAGTCCCATCAGTCGCGCCGCTCGCGCGGCCACTTCACGCCGCTGAGCAGGTGCAGGCCGAGCGCGCGCTCGCGCGAGAGATCGCGGAGGATGGACGTCTCGCGCGCCACCGCGCCGCGCGCCTCGCGCCACCCCCAGCGGCTCCACGTGCGGCCGACGATGTGCATCTTCTGGTGCCAGGCGAGGCGCGGGATCGCGGTCAGCCGCGCGGCCGACGTGCGCCCGAACGGGCTGCCGTCGCTCCAGTCCTGCACCTGGATGTCCACGACGCCGGCGTCGCGCAGCATCTGCTTCCATTCCACGAGGAGATGAGGGCGGAGCCCGAGCCGCTCGACCACGAGCTCACGCGTGGCGGGCGCGATCTCGGAGCTCCATGTCGCCTGCACAAGGACGACGTGCCCCATGGGCTTCGTCACGCGCACCACCTCGGCCACGGCGCGCGCCGGATCGGCCGCCGCGGCGAGCGTGGGCTCGCCCACGGCCGCGTCGAAGACGTCGGATTCGAGCGGCAGGTCGTCGAGCGCCCCCGTCTCGAAGCTCAGGGGCAGCACGCTGCGCGAGGTGCGCATCCGCCGCTCGGCGCGCTCCACCGGCGCACGGTCGGCGTCCACGGCGACGACCTGCGCCCCGGTGCGCGCCGCCAGCCACTCGGCGGAGATGCCGTCGCCGGAGGCGGCGACCAGCAGGTCCAGCCCCGGCGCCGCCTCCGTGAGCCGCGCCACCTCCCGGTACAGGTCCTCCCCCGTCGCACGCCAGCGCCCGTGCACCATCGTCTGCACGAGACGGAGCACGGCGGGAACGGGAGGGGGATGGAGAGTGTGAGGCATGGGGTGTGGGGCAGGGAGGAAGATACGCGCCGGAGGCGGGAGGAGGGAGGCGGGAGGCGGGAGCCCGGGTGGGACGAGGGACGAGGGACGCGGAACGACGTGATTGGTCGTTGGTCGTTGGTCCTTGGCGAACCTCTGGACGCCACCGGCGGCATCCCGAGCGGCTGGCCAATGACCAAGTACGAAGAACCAACGACGCTTACCGCCTCCCTCGTCCCTCCCGCCTCCCGCCTCCCTACGCCCCCCGCCCCCCTCCCACCAGTTCCCTCACATGCCTCACCACCACCTCCCCCAGCCGCTCCGGCACGTACCCCCCTTCCAGCACGCTCACCACGCGCCCGCCGCACCAGCTCTCGGCGCGCTCCACGACGAAGCGCGTCAGCGCCTCGAAGTCCTCGTAGTCGAGGGTGAAGCCGCCGAGGGGGTCGCCGCGCATCGAATCGAAACCGGCGGAGACGAGGACGAGGTCGGGGGTGAAGCCGTCGGTCGCCGCGTCCACCGCGCGGCGCAGGGAGTCGGCGTACTCCTGCGGCGGCAGGCCGGCGGGCCTGGGGACGTTCCAGACGCTCCCGTGCGGGCCGCGGTCGTGCGCGGCACCGGTGCCCGGATACCAGGGCCACTGGTGCATGGACACGAAGTGGATGTCGGGCGCGTCCTCGACCAGCGCCTGCGTGCCGTTGCCGTGGTGGACGTCCCAGTCCACGATCAGCACCCGCTCGGCGCCGTGGCGCCGACGGGCGTAGTGCGCGGCGAGGGCGACGTTCCCGAAGAGGCAGAAGCCCATCGCGCGCGCGGCGAGCGCGTGGTGACCCGGCGGGCGGACGGCGCAGAAGCTCCGCACCGCGCGTCCGTCGAACGCCATGTCGACCGCGTCGAGGGCGCATCCGGCCGACGCGGTGGCCGCGTCCCATGAGCCCTCGCTGACGACCGTGTCGGGGTCGAGATGGCCGCCGCCCTGCTCGACGAACGCCCGGACGCGCGCGACGTAGGCTGGGTCGTGGATGAGCGCGAGCTCGTCCTCGGTCGCATGGCGCCCGTCCACGTGCTCGAGCGCCATGTAGAGCTCCGGATCCTCGCGCAGAGCATGCGGGATCGCCCGCAGCCGGCCGACGTGCTCGGGGTGCCCCCACCCCGTGTCGTGCCGGCCGCAGTCGGAGTGCGAGACGAGCGCGACGCTCAGCGGACCGGCCGCCGTCTCCGGTGCGTCAGCAGCAGGATCGAGCCATCCACCACGCCGACGTCGGAGAGCGGCGCTCCCTCGTCGAGGATCTCCCAGCCGCGGAGCTTGAGCACGAAGTCCTCGTGGAAGTCCGCCTGCGGGAACAGCGCCTCGAGCGCCCGCGTCTTCACCGTGAGCACCGGCTCGTTCGGCGCGACGGTCATGAGGACCGTATCCCAGACCTCGGGCATCTCGATGCGGATGTCGATCGCCGGCGCGCCCTCCGGGGCGAGCCGGATCGGCGTCTTGCGCCGCCGGAGCTGCGTCACGAAGGGCGTCGTCACTGGGCGGCCTCCGCGGGGGTCAGCGGCCGCAGCGTCTCATCGAGCTCGAAGGGCGGCAGCGTGGAGAGGAAGCGCGCCACCTGCGGATCGAACAGGTACGTCGAGCCGCGCACCTGCGTGCCCCCCTCGACCGGGGTCACGCCGATCACGATCTCCTCGATCCCCTGGCCGCGGAAGGTGACGTAGTTCGGCCCTTCCTTGTCGAGGAAGGTCGCGTAGATGTTGATGTGGCGGGCGAAGAACTCCTTCGCGCGCGCAAGGACGTCCTGCGGCGGGAGCGTCGTCCGGTATTCCTGCAGCGTCCGTTGCGGTTGCTTCATAGGGCGATGGGTCCGTTGCGGATGACGAAGCCTCTGTCGGCCGCTCCCCCGCCCCGGTCTCACTCCGGCGGGACGTACACGAGCGGCAGCTCCACCCGGAAGGACGAGCCTGCACCGGGCTGGGAGACTAGAAGGATATCTCCCCCCAGGAGTTGCGCCAAGCGACGTGCAAGGGAGAGGCCGAGCCCCGAGCCGCCGTAGCGGCGCGTGGGCGACCCGTCCACCTGCCGGAATTCCTCGAAGACGTACCGCTGCGCCTCGGCGGGGATGCCGATCCCCGTGTCGTCCACCGCGTACTGCACGCGATCGTCGCGCACCTGCACCGACACGCGCACCTCGCCGGCGTGGGTGAACTTGAACGCGTTCCGCAGCAGGCTGACGAGGATCTTGGCGATCTTCCGGCGGTCGCTGTACATCGCCGCCGGCTCGTCGGGCTCGTTCACGACGAGGCGCACGCCGCCTGACTGGACCGGCACCGCGGCGAGGGCGTCATGGAGGGCGTCGCGCGGGTCGAAGCGCTCCGCATCGACCTCGAGCCCACCGCGCTTCAGCGTCGTGAGCTCGAGGAGGTCGATGATGAGCGAGAGCAGGTGCTCGCTCGCCGTCTTCACCTGGCCGAGGGTCGTCCGCTGCTCGTCGTTGAGTGGGCCGGCGACCCCCTCCTGCATGAGCGCGATGTAGCCGATGACCGCGGTGAGCGGCGTGCGCAGCTCGTGGGAGATGTTGGCGAGGAACTCGTCCTTGATCCGACGCGCCTCGAGCAGCGCGGAGTACTGCCGCTCGAGCTCCGCGTTGGAGTCCTGGAGCGCCGCGTTGGCGCGACGGAGATCGGTGATGAGTCGCGCCTTCTCCGCCGTCGCCGCCATCTGGTCGGCGACCATGCGCAGGAGCTGCCGCTTCTCCTCGCCCAGCCCGTTGGCCGCGACGAAGTAGAAGGTGACCGTGCCGAGGACGAGCTGCCCCGTCTGGAGCGGGAGCGCGACGATCGAGCGGAAGCCCATCTCGTTCGCCACCTCCTGCCAGTCCTCGAGCGAGGGGTCGGCGAAGACGTCGGGCACCTCGACGACGCGGCGCTCCCCCGCGGCCTGGCCGCTCGGTCCGAAGCCGACGCGCACGCGCATGTCGCCGAGGAAGGGAGCGAAGCGCTCGGGCCAGTTGTACGCGGCGACGAGCCGCATCAGCTCCGACGCGCCGTCCACGAGGTAGACGCAGGCGAAGGTCGCGCCGACGAGGGGACTGACGCGATCGAGCGCGAACTGGAACACCTCCTCCGGCCGGTCCGCGGTGAGGAAGGCGTGCACGATCTCGCGCACGGCCATGAGCCCACGCACGCCGGCGTCCACGCCGTCGTCGGAGAACCGCCGCTGCTCGAGAGTCAGGTGGGGGGAGGGAGTCCTGCTCACGGGGCAAATGTATCCCCCGTGCACGGAGGTGGCCAGACGTTCAGGCCGCCATGCAACCCGACGCACCGGCGCGGCCGGCGCCGGGTGACCGCGGTCACTTCCGCGGTGTGGTCGCCCGGACCTCCACGCTGTGGATCAGCGCATGCTGCGGCGTCGAGAGCACGTACGCCACCGCGTCGGCCACGTCCTCGGGCTTCAGCATCCAGTCCTTCGCCTCGCTGAAGAACCCCGTCCCCACCGAGGCGGGGTTCACGACGCTGACCTTCACGTCGCGGTCGCGCACCTCGAGCATCAGCGACTCGGCGAACCCCTGGACGAAGCGCTTCGTTGCGCCGTAGCAGGTCAGGCCGCCGGACGAGCTGCGCGCGGCGACGGAGCCGATCATTACGACGTGGCCGCGCCGGCGCTCGAGCATCCCGGGGAGGAAGACGCGCGTCACGTGGTAGAGCGCATTCACGTTGACGTCGACCATCGTGTGCCACTCGTCGGCGGTGAGCTCCATGAACGGCCTGATGAAGCCGACCCCGGCGTTGTTGATCAGGACGTCCGCGTCGATCCCCTTGAACGCCTCCGCCGGCGCGCACTCGTCGCGCAGGTCCACGGCCACCGTGCGGCACCTGCCGCCCGCGCGCTCGATGTCCCGCGCGAGCGCGTCGAGCTCCTCGCGCGACCGCGCCGCGGCGACGATCTCGTAGTCCCGCGCGAGGCGCAGCGAGATGGCGCGCCCGATCCCTCTGGACGCTCCGGTGACGACGGCGGTGGGCATGCTCCTCCTCCTTCGGCGACGGGGATGGCGGTCGGGGATGCAGCCGTATGGAACTCGATCCCGGCGCGCCGTTCAACCCCCGCCACGCGCGGAAGTCCCGCTCAGCCCGCGGCGACCCGCCGCACGGTGCCGTAGATCAGCCTCGTCCCGAACTCGAGCGCCGCGATGGAGACGCGCTCGTCGTGGCCGTGCATCCGCCCTTCGTCCTCCGGCGGCATCGGAAAGGGGAGGATGCCGTACGCCTGCATCCCGAGCCGACGGAGGCGCGCGCTGTCGGTGCCGCCGGTGCTCAGGTAGGGCGCGACGGCGAGGCGCGGGTCGAGCTCGCGCGCCGTGGCGGCGAGCGCCTCGAACGCCGGCGTGGCGAAGTCCGACGCGGGCGCATCCTCGCCTCGTCTGGCAACGGCGATCTCGACCTGCGGGTCGTCCACGACACGCGCGAGCGCCGCCACGACGTCGTCCACCGACTGCCCGGGGAGCGTCCGGACGTCGAGGGTGGCCGCGGCCTCCGTCGGGATGACGTTTCCGCGAATGCCGCCCGCGACGAGCACGGCCGAGATGCCGGTGCGGAGCACGGCATCGAGCACGGGGATGCCGGCCAGCACGGCGGCGCCGCGCGCGATGCGACCCTCGTGGCCGGAGGCGAGATCGGCCATCGCCGCCCGCTCGGCGGCCTCGGGCCAGACGTCGCCGAGGACCTCGAAGAACCGCCGCGTGGTGGGAAGGAGGTGCACGGGGCTCCGGTACCGCGAGATCGCGGCGAGGGCGCGGCCGAGGCGGAAGACGGCGTTGCCCTCGAGGGGGACCGACGAGTGGCCCCCCGGGCCGCGCGCGGTGACGGTGACCGCGTGCGACACCTTCTCCGCCGTCTGCACCGCCGCGTAGAGAGGGTGGCCGTCCACGACGCGGACGCGCCCTCCCTCGTTGATCACGAACTCCGCGTCGAGCAGCTCGCGCTGGTTCTCCACGAGCCAGCCGACCCCCGCGTCGCCCCCCGCCTCCTCGTCCGCTGCGGCGACGAGGACGACGTCCCGCGCGAGCACGGCGCCGGCGGCGACGTCGCGCCGGAGCTGGAGCATCGTCACGAGGTTCACGGCGAGCATCCCCTTGTCGTCGATCGCGCCGCGGCCGTACAGGTAGCCGTCGCGGATCTCGCCGCCAAACGGGTCGGTGGACCACTTCTCACGCTCGACGCCGACGACGTCCATGTGGGCGAGGAGCATGATCGGCCGCGCCGCGCCGTTCCCGCGCAGCCGCGCGACGACGTTCGCGCGCCCAGGGGCGCTCTCGAACACGCGCGTCTCGATCCCTTCGCCCCGCAGCACCTCCTCGAGGTAGCGCGCCGTCCGGAGCTCGTTCCCCGGCGGGTTCACCGTGTCGATGCGGATGAGCGCCTGGAGGTGGCGGATGGTGTCCTGGGGGTCGGGATGGGGCGACACGTTGGGGTCGAGGGTCGAGGGTCGAGGGTCGAGGGTCGAGGGTCGAGGGTCGAGGGTCGAGGGAGTGGCGAGTGGCGAGTGGCGAGTGGCGAGGGGCGAGGGGCGAGGGGCGAGGGGCGAGACGCATCCAGGTCACGCGACGCCTGGACGCCACGCACGCGTCGCGCGTCGCGCGTCCCGCGTCCCGCGTCCCGCGTCGCGCGTCCCGCATCCCGCGTCCCGATCTCGACCCTCGACCCTCGACCCTCGACCCTCGACCCTGCTACCGAAGCACCGCCTGATACGTCCCATGAAACGGCAGCGGCATGAGCTGTCCGTCGCTCACACGGACGAGTATCAGCGGGTCGCTCGGGACGAGCACCCACTTCCCGTCGGACGTCCAGCTCGGCCCCGACCAGTCCTGCACGGACATCGACGGGGTGACGGCGTGCGGGTTCGCGCCGGAGGGGTCGGCGACCATCACGCTGCCATTGCTGAGATACGCGATCTTCGTCCCGTCGGGTGAGTACACGGGATAGGTGCCCGTCCCGATGGTCGTCGTCGTGCCGCTCGCCAGGTCGAGGGCGACGATCGTGTTGTTCGGGCCGTGATCGTAGAGCAGCGTGCGGCCGTCCGGCGAGACCGCCGGCTGCTGGAAATCGGTGCCCTTCGTGTTCGGGATCTCGCGAAGGCCGGAGCCGTCGGCGTGCACCTGCCAGATGGCCAGCATGCCCGACGCGTTGTAGCCGCCGAAATAGATCGTCCCGTCGGGGGCGAAGCGTCCGAAGCCCAGGCCGTCGAGCGTGTCGAGCGGGGTCTGGACCACCACACGGTAGCTGCCGTCCATTCCGGTGAGCGACAGGCGCGTGCCGCCCCACGGATTCCCCTCGTAGTACGCCACCGACTGGCCGTCGGGCGACCACTGGGGATACACCGAGGCATCGCTGATCGTGTGCAGGAAGTGGTACCCGCTGCGATCCAGGTTGATGGTGGCGATCCCGTAGGGACTGCTCTGGACGTACACGAGCGTGCCGTGCGGGACGACGCTCACGTGCGCGGTGTCGCTGGCCGCGCCCGCGTGGACGGCGATGGCCGCGCGACCCTCGCTGCTCGCGGTGACGACGCCGGCATTGCTCACGGAGACGTTGGGGGCGAGCGCCGCATAGGTGATCGCGTCCCCCGGGCGCGCGTTGCCGAAGCGGTCCGTGGCGGCCGCGCCGATGGTGTACTGGCCGCCCGCGTACAGCGCGGTGTCGCGGATGCCGATGACGATCCGCGCGGCGTTGCCGGCCTTCACGGTGTAGTGCGCCGTGTCCGCGAGCCCCAGCGTCGGGACCGTCACCACGATCGCCGCGGGGCCGGCGATCTCGCCGAAGCGCACCATCACCGCCGCGCGGCCGCCGTCGTCGGTCGTGTCGATGGCCGGATAGCTCCCGTAGTAGTTGGAGGTCAGCGTTGCGAGCGCCACCGTCGGGTAGCCCTGGTGCAGGGAGTCGGTGCTCGCCTGCGGCTCGAAGCGCACGACGGCGCCGGGCAGCGGCGCGCCGTTGTCGTCGCGCACCTCGACGACCAGCGCCTGGATCAGTGCGGCTTCGACGGTGTCGGAGACGTCGGCTCCGGCCACGATCGACAGGGGCTGCGATGCCTTCGGCGCGGTGCTGTCACCGCCGCACGCGGCGAGGAGCAGCGACGCGGCGAGGAGGGCGTGGGGGGAGCGAGAGGGGCGCATGGGGCGGAAGGCGGGAGGCGGGAGGCGGGAGGCGGGAGGCGGGAGGCGCAACGACGTGATTGGTCGTTGGTCATTGGCAGGCCGCGGGACGCCAGCGGACCGTCCCGAGCGGCTCGCCAACCACCAAGAACCAACGACCAATCACGTCGTTGTTCGCACCTCGTCCCGCGTCCCTCACCGCAACGCCGGCTCCGAGAATCCGTTGGTGAACGGGAGCGGCATGCTGCTCCCGTCGCTCACCCGCACGAGCACCGACGGAGCGCCGGGGATGAAGACCCAGGCACCGTCCGCGCTCCAGCTTGGCGCGCTGTACTCCTGGACGTACACCCCCGGCGGCGTGATCGGGCGCGCATTGGCGCCGTTCGCGTCGGCGACCATGACTTTGTAGTTGGCGAGGTACGCGATCTTCGATCCGTCGGGGGAATAGGACGGCCAGGCACCCATGCCGACGGAGGTCGTCGTGCCGGTGGCGAGATCCATCGCGGCGAGCCCGCCTCCCGCGGACTGCGCCTCGTCGAAGAGCAGCGTGCGACCGTCGGGCGAGACCGCCGGATGCTGGAAGTTCCCGTTGCCGTTGGACCCCGCGATCTCGGCCAGCCCCGTCCCGTCGGCGTGGACCTGCCAGACGATCTGGCCCGTGCCGGAGGTGATGCCGCCGAAGAAGATGCTGCCGTCCGGCGCGAAGCGCGGCCACGCCATGCCGACCAGCGTGTCGTGCGGGATCTGCATCACCGTGCGGGAGGTGCTGTCGATCCCGACCATCGTCAGGCGCGAGTCGGAGCCCGCGCTGCCCTCCCACAGGACGATCGACTTGCCGTCGAACGACCACTGCGGGAAGTAGCTGTCGTAGGAGGCCGGATACAGGAACCTGTGCCCGCTGCCGTCGAGGTTCACGATCGCGACGCCGCGTGGGTTGCTCTGGATGTAGACGATGGTCCCGTGCGGCACGACGCTGACGCGCGCCGTGTCGGTCGCCGTGCCCGCCTTCACCGCGATGGCCGCGCGTCCCTCGGCGGCCGTGGTGACCACGCCGGCGGCGCTCACGGAGACGTTGCTGCTCACCGCGGTATAGCCGACCGCATCGCCCGGCCGTGGATTCCCGAACCGGTCCGTCGCCGTGCCGCCGATGGAGTACTGGCCGCCGACGTACAGCACCGTGTCGCGGACGTGCATGACGAGGCGCGCGGCGTTCCCCGGCTTCACCGTATAGCGCGCCGTGTCGACGAGCCCCAGCTCCGGCACCTTCACGACGATCCCCGCCGGACCGGCGTACGTCCCGAGCTGGACGAGCACCGCGGCGCGGCCGGAGGAGTCGGTCTGGTCGGCGACGAAGTTGGAGAAGTTGGTGCTCGTGAGCGACGACACGTAGATCGACGGCACGTAGCCGTACGGGCTCGCCTGGACCGACTGCGGCTCGAAGCGCACGACCACCCCGCGCGCCGGCGCGCCGTTCGACTCACGGACCTGGACGACGAGCGCCTGGATGGGTTGCGCCTGCACGGTATCGCTGACGTCGGCGCCCGCGACGATCGTCAGCGGCCCGCCCGGCGGCCTGGGGGCGGTGGAGTCGCCGCCGCACCCCGCGGCGGCGAGGCCCAGGAGCACGACGATGGACGGGGCCGCGAGATCGGCGCGGCGGAAGGAGCTTCGCATGCGGAGAGCATGCAGCGAGGGGCGAGGGGGAGCAAGGGGACCCTCGACCCTGCCGTCCTCACCCCAGCAGCCTCTCCACCGCCCTCACCAGCGGCCCGAACGACAGCGCCTTCCCGGCCACGCGCTCCGCCTGCTCGCCCGCCAGCTCCCGCTGCCCCTCCCCGAACAGCGCGGCGACGATCCACGGGCCGGCGCGCGGGTTCCGCCACCAGTCCACGTCGTAGCGCTCGACGAGGGTCTCGGTGAGCAGCGCCTGGAGCTGCCACGCCCGGAGATAGCGCGCGGCGTAGTAGCGGGGGTCCACGTCCACGAAGGCGTCGGCCCGGTCGTACCGGAACGACGTCGCCGCCGTCAGCTGCTCGACGAAGAGGTCGGGGAGCGCCTCCCAGCGCACGTCGCCGCCGTAGAGCTGCGTCTCGTAGATCAGCTTCGCGCTGTAGCGGCGGAGGAAGTGAAGCTCCTCGAAGCCGGCGGTGCGCAGGAACGCGGGCGTCGCCGCCTTCGTCAGCTCGGTGTAGCGCTCCAGCCACCCGCCGTCCTGCGTCAGGTGGTCGAACAGCATCGCGTATCCTTCCGTGATCGAGTTGTCGCCGAGCCAGCGGAACTCGAACGGGAGGTCGGGGCGCATGTAGGCGAAGTGCAGCGCGTGCCCGAGCTCGTGGAGGAAGGTGTTCCAGTCGCTCTGTCCCCCGTGCGGCCGCAGCACGAGGTACACCTCCGACGGCACGCGCACGGGGGCGCAGAAGGCGCGCGAGCGCTTCCCCTCCCGCTCCCCCGTGTCGAGGATGACGCGCCCGGCGGCGAGGGGATCGATCCCCATCTCGCGCACCTGGCGGGTGACGTTCGCCTCCATCGTCGCCGACGGGAAGTAGCGGTCGAACTCGCGGGCGCGGAAGAGGGCGAGGGCGTCGGCGCGGGTCGCCGTCTTCGGGTCGATGCCGAGCACGCGCTTCACGAACTCGGGGAAGACCTCGTCCCAGATCGCCTGCGTGTCGCGGAGGAACTGCTCGCACTCGGCGCGCAGGCCACCTAACGAGACACCGCTCAGCAGCTCGAACGTCGCGTTGTAGCCCGGCGCGAGCTCCAGCCGCTCGGTGAGGTCGCGCTCGCGCTGGAAGCGCTCCTGCCGCAGCGGCGCCAGCTCCGCCGCCACGAGCCGCGCCCGCGCCGCGTCGATCGCCAGCCGCTCCTCGCGGTCGGTGGTGTTCGCCAGCTCGATCGCCGTGCGCTGGTAGGGGAGGCCGCGGCCGTCGGGGAGCCGCACGAGCGCCGATGCCTCCCAGGCGATCTCCCGCTCGTCCAGGGGGGCGAGCTCGCGCGAGCTCTGCGCCTCCGCCTGCCAGTCGAGGAGCAGCCGCGTCGACCGGCGCTCCTCGCTCCCCTCGGCGGCCTCCTGGAACGCCTCGCGCGCCACGGCGAGCGAGTCCGGGCCGACGATCGCCGCGTGCCGCGCGAAGATCGGCTGCAGCTCGGCGGCCGGCTTCAGCCCCGAGTGCGCCTGGTAGTACTCGCGCGACATCTCCTCCATGAACGCCTCGCCCTCGCGGCGCAGGCGCTCCAGCGTCACCGAGGAGGCGCCCGCGGTCATTCGGCCAGGCGCTCGCTGATGTAGTCGCCGACGCGGTCGGCCGCCACGCGCTCCTGCGCCAGCGTGTCGCGGTCGCGCACCGTGACCGTGCCGTCCTCGTTCGTCTGCCCGTCCACCGTCAGGCAGAAGGGCGTGCCGATCTCGTCCTGCCGCCGATAGCGCCGGCCGATCGCCCCCGACTCGTCGTAGAACACGGGGAAGCGCTTCCGCAGCTCGGCCGTCAGCTTCTCCGCGAACTCCGGCATCCCGTCCTTCTTCACCAGCGGGAAGACCCCCGCCTTCACCGGCGCCAGCGCCGGCTTGAACGCGAGCAGCGTGCGCCCCTCCTCCTCCCCGGGCACCGCCTCCTCGCGATACGCGTTGACGAGCAGCGCCAGCGTCGTGCGGTCCGCGCCCACCGAGGTCTCGACGACGTACGGCACGTACCGGCGGTTGTTCGGCTGGTCGAAGTACTCGAGCTTCTTCCCCGAGTACTGCTGGTGCTGCGACAGGTCGAAGTCCCCGCGGTTGTGCACCCCCTCGATCTCCTGGAAGCCGAGCGTGCCGCCGAAGTCGAACTGGATGTCGAACGCCGCGCGCGCGTAGTGCGCCAGCTCCTCCTTCGTGTGCTGATGGAACTGCAGCCGGTCCTCCTGGAGGCCGAGCGAGCGGTGCCACTCCATCCGCTGCTGCTTCCAGTAGTCGAACCACTGCATGTCCGTCCCCGGCTCGACGAAGAACTGCATCTCCATCTGCTCGAACTCGCGCGTGCGGAAGATGAAGTTCCCCGGCGTGATCTCGTTGCGAAACGCCTTGCCGATCTGCGCGATGCCGAACGGCACCTTCTGGCGCGTCGCCTGCTGCACGTTGAGAAAGTTGACGTAGATCCCCTGCGCCGTCTCCGGGCGCAGGTACACCACGCTCGCGCTGTCCTCCACCGGCCCCATGAACGTCTTGAACATGAGGTTGAACATGCGCGGCGCGGTGAGCGTCCCCTTCGCGCCGCACACCGGGCACTGCGCGTCGGGGGTGCCCGGCGTGCCCTTGATGCGGTCGTCGTCGGCGCGGAAGCGGCGCTTGCAGTTCGTGCAGTCGATGAGCGGGTCGGTGAAGCCGGCGACGTGGCCGCTCGCCTCCCACACGCGCGGGTGCATGAGGATGGCCGCGTCGATCCCCTCGATGTCCTGCCGCTCGCGGACCATCGTCTTCCACCAGCGGTCCTTGACGTTCTTCTTCAGCTCCACGCCGAGCGGGCCGTAATCCCACACCGAGCCGGTGCCGCCGTAGATCTCGGAGGACTGGAAGATGAAGCCGCGCCGCTTGCACAGCGACACGAGCTTCTCCATGACGTCGGGGTAGGTGCTGGTTGTGGACATGGGTGTCGTGGAACGTGACTCGAATGGCGCTCGCCGCCTTCCGCTTTCCGCGTTCCGCTCTCCGCCGGCCGTTCGGGACGCGGCGCTCGTGGCCTCCCGGGGTCCGCGGAGGGCCGAGGGCGGAGAGCGGAGAGCGCATGGGAGCGCGGGCACGCTCCCACTCCTGGAAAGCTACTACGTATCCAGCTCCAGACTCAATTTCGGCGGCGGCGGGGCGGCGCGGCCGAGCAGGCGGGCGACGATCCGGTCGCCGTGATAGCGCCCGTTCTCGATGAACACCTTGTTGGCGTCGTACCCGGCCACGACCACCCCGGCGATGAACAGCCCGGGGACGCTCGTCTCCAGCGTCTCCGGATCGTGCGCCGGCACGCCCGTCACCGGGTCGATCGGCACGCCGGCCTCGCGCAGGAGGTCGGTGTTCGGCGCGAACCCCGTCATCACGAAGACGAGCTGCGCCGGGAGCTGCTCGTCCCGGGGCGCGCCGCCCGGCTCCTCCGTCCGGATCACGACCCGCTCCGGCTCGATCGCCGCCACGCGGCTGTTCCACCGCACGGCGATGCTCCCCTCCCTGATCCGGTTCTCGATGTCGGGAAGGATCCACGGCTTGATGCGCTTGTCGAACGTCGGGCCGAAGTGCACGAGGGTCACGCGGCCCCCCGCGCGGTAGAGCTCGAGCGCCGCTTCCGCGGCGGAGTTGCCGCCGCCGACGACGACCACGTCCTGCTGGAAGGCGACGTGCCCTTCCGTGAAGACGTGGCTCACGTGCGGCAGCATCTCCCCCGGCACGCCCAGCCGGTTCGGCGAGCCGAAGTAGCCGGTGGCGACGACGACCGCGCCCGCCCGCGTCACCCGCTCCTCCCCGCTGCGCTTCACCGAGCGCACGACGAAGCCGCCCTCGCTCCCCTCGATCGCCGTCACGCGCTCGTACTGCCGCACGGGGATCCCGAAGTGCGACACCGCGCCGCGGTAGTACGCCAGCGCGTCGCGCCGCGTCGGCTTCGCCTCCGGGATGATGAAGGGCAGCCCGCCGATCCCCAGCTTCTCCGCCGTCGAGAAGAAGTGCACGTACGTGGGATAGTGCAGGATCGTGCTCGCCACGACGTGGCCGTCGAGCACGACGACGCGCATGCCCGCGCGCAGGGCGGAGACGGCGCACGCCAGCCCGCAGGGGCCGGCGCCGACGACGAGCAGGTCGACCTCGGTGGCGGTCAGCGCGGTGGCCATCTCACTCCAGGCCGATGATCTGGTCGCGACGCGTGCCGACGCTCACGTACGTCATGCGCGTGTCGACGATCTCCTCGATCCGGTCCAGGTACCGGCGCGCCGCCGCGGGCAGGTCCTCGACCTTCCGCGCGCCGGCCGTCGGCTGCTTCCACCCCTCGAACCACTCGTAGCGCGGCACGAGCCGCTCGAGCGCGGTGAGGTCGGCGGGGAACTCCGTGTGCAGCTCGCCCTCGAACTCGTAGCCGGTGCAGACGGCGAGGCGGTCGAGGGTGTCGAGCACGTCGAGCTTCGTCACGGCGAGGTCGGTGAGGCCGTTGATCCGCGCCGCATAACGAACGACCACGGCGTCGAACCAGCCGCAGCGCCGGGGACGCCCGGTCGTCGCGCCGTACTCGTTGCCGAGCCGCCGCACCTCGTCGGCGAGCGGGCCCTCGAGCTCCGTCGGGAGCGGGCCGGCGCCGACGCGCGTCGTGTACGCCTTCACGACGCCGAGCACCGCGTCGATGTCCGTCGGCGCGATCCCGGCCCCCGTCGCCGCGCCCCCCGACGTCGTGTTGCTCGACGTCACGAACGGGTACGTGCCGTGGTCGATGTCGAGCAGCGAGCCCTGGGCGCCCTCCAGCAGCACCGCGGCGCCGCTCCGGATCGCGCGATGCACGACGAGGCTCACGTCCTCCGCCAGCGGGAGCAGCCGCTCGGCCAGCCCCTCGAGGAGGTCGAGCGTCTCCTGGCAGCTCGCGCGCTTGCCGCTCCCGAAGTGCTCGAGCAGCGCGTTCGCGTGCTCGGCCCCCTTCTCCACGAGCTGGCGCAGCCGGTCGCGATGCCGCAGGTCGGTCACCCGCACGCCGCGGCGCGCGATCTTGTCCTCGTACGCCGGCCCGATCCCGCGCCCCGTCGTGCCGATCGCCTGGCTCGCCGAGCTCTCCTGGTCCACGAGCTTGTGATAGGGGAGCACGAGGTGCGCGCGGTCGCTCACGTACAGCCGCCCCTCGACGTCCACCCCGTCCTTCACCAGCCCGTCGATCTCCTGGAAGAGCGTGTCGGGGTCGAGGACGACGCCGTTGCCGATCGCGCAGCGCACACCGGGGTGCAGGATGCCGCTCGGGATCTGGTGGAGCACGAAGTGGCTGTCGCCGAGGTCCACGGTGTGGCCGGCGTTCGCGCCCCCCTGGTAGCGCACCACCCAATCGGCACGCTCGGCGAGCACGTCGACGAGCTTGCCCTTCCCCTCGTCACCCCACTGCGCGCCGACGACGACCACCGTGCGCTGCTGCTGATTGAACATGATCTCGCGATTCGGCTTGGCTGACTGGACAGCAAAAAAAAGACGCCCCGTCCTGACACGGGGCGTTGTTCGAATCTACGGTACCCCCTGTGGGAGTCAACTCGCGCCGGCGAGCGCCGCCACCACGATCCACGTGGCGATCACGACGCCGATGGCCACCTTCACCGCGGCGGCCACGATGCGGCCGATGAGCGCACCGGTCGCGACGCGCGTCGCCGTCACGCCGTGGCGACTGCGGCTCAGCTCCGCGAGGAACGCGCCGACGAACGCGCCGGCGAACGCGCCGAGGATCGGGCCGACGATCGGCACCGGCACGCCGACGAATGCACCCACTATCCCGCCGATGATCGCGCCCCACTCGGCGCGCCGCGAGCCGCCGTACTTGCGCGCGTAGCGCGCCGAGAGCGACCACTCGAGCGCCTCGGCGATGAACGCGAGCACCGCCGTGCCGATCACCGTCACCCACCCCACGCCCCCGGCGGGGACCAGGAGCAGGTAGCCGAGCGCCGCCGCGACCATGACCAGCGTGCCCGGCATGCCGAGCGGGATCATGAACAGCGCCAGCAGCAGGACGGCGACGAGTATGAGAACCGCCATCAGCAGAGCTCCCGCGCCGTGCGCGCCATGACGCGCGCCGCGCCGGCGATCCCGTCGCCGCGCAGGTGCGCGAGGTCGTCCGCCGCGGTGTGGATGCGTCGCAGGGTGCGCGCATCGCCGCGGCTGAAGGTGATCGCCTCGAAGCCCGCGTCGTGCAGCGCCACGGCGTCCACGAGCACGCCGGGGATGAGGCGGCGCACGCGCAGCGGCTCGCCCGCCTCCGCGGCGGCGCGGCGCGCGACGTCGAGAAGGCGCAGGGGTCGTCGTCCCGAGAACATGGCGACGAGGGTACCGGCATCATCCACGCCATCACAGTTGAGTGCGATGTTCCCGCTCCGGTAGCGGCTCCAGGCGCGCGCGCCGGCGAGGCCGAGCTCTTCCGCGTCCGTGAGCACCACCCCCACCTGGCACTCGTTTGGCATCGCCGCCGCCGCGAGGAGCACCACCGCCACCCCGGAGGCGTTGTCCACCGCCCCCGCCGACCGGTCGCCGACGAGCGTCGCCATCACCGGCAGCGACGCGAGGACGCCGAGGATCCCCACCGCCGGCCAGAGCGCGGCGACGCCGCCGCCGGCGAGCTGCGCGATCGCGAGGGCGATCGCGGCGAGCCAGACGATGCCGAGCGCCGTGATGCCGCCGGCGCGCAGGAGCATCGGCACCGGCTGCGATTTCGAGTCGACGTGGGCGACGAGCCAGACGGTGGGCGGCGGGCCGGGACGCCGCGCGACGAGGTTCACGCCCCGCGCGCGGAGCCATGGCGCGCGGAGCACGCCGGCACGCGCCAGCCAGGCGCCGGCGGCGGCGAGCAGCGCCAGTGCGCCCACGGCGAGGACGAGCGCGAGCACGCCGCGGCCCGCCGCTCCCGCCCACGCCGCCGCCACGAGGACGCACGTGCTCCACACGCCGGCGGCCGGCGTCCCGAAGCGTCCGGGGAACTGCGAGTAGTCGAACGGCTCCTCGGCGACGGCGAAGCCGGCGTCGCGCAGCACGTGGGCGCAGTAGGCGCGCGCCGCGCCGGCCGCCGCCGATCCGGTGCGCCGCGGCCCCGAGGCGAGCTGGCGCAGGTGCGCGCGCGCGAGATCCGCCGTCAGGCCGCCTGTGAGAGGTCCGCCTGCCGCAGCAGCTCGCCGACGTCGGCGCGCTCCGTCGCCGAGAGCGGCCGCAGCGGCGAGCGCAGGGGACCGCCGTGCAGCCCCACCAGCTCGAGCGCCGCCTTGATGCCGGCGATCCCCAACTCGCCGACGATCCGCGCGTTGAGCTTCGTCAGGCGCTGCTGCGCCGCCGCGGCGGTGGCCGCGTCGCCCGACTGCACGGCGCGCAGCACCGCGACGGCGAGCGGGGCGGCGAAGAGCCCGACGGCGAGGATCCCGCCGCGCGCTCCCATGTGGAGGGCGCGCTCGAGCGTCGAGCCGTTGCCGGTGAGCACGGCGAAGCTGTTCCGCGCCGGCGCGTTCAGGTAGGCGGCGAGCAGCTCGAAGTTGCCGGAGCTGTCCTTGATCCCGACGATGTTCTCGTGCGAGGCCAGCTCCTGCACGACGGCCGGCGCGAGCGAGAAGTGCATGTACTTCGGGATGTTGTAGAGGACCACCGGGACCGGGCTCGCGTCGGCCACCGCGCGGTAGTGCCGAACGAGGGCATCGAAGGTCATCGCCGGCCCGTAGTAGTGCGGCGCGACGACGAGCACCGCATCCGCGCCCCGCTCGGCCGCCTGCCGCGTGAGGCGCAGGCAGGCGCGCGTGGACTCGGCGCCCGTTCCCACGAGCAGGACCCGGTCGTCGGGCATGGTCCGCCGCGCGGCCTCGACGAGCGCGCCGCGCTCGGCCTCGTCGAGGAGCGGCGCCTCGCCGGTCGAGCCGCCGACGACGATCCCGTCCAGGCCGGCCGCGAGGTGCGCCTTCAGGTTCGCCGCGAAGGCGGCGAGGTCGACCTCGCCGTCGCCGCGGAAGGGCGTCACGGCGGGACCGAGGAGTCCACGAAGCTGGAGTGTCATTGGCCGAGGAAGTCGAAGCCGCCGCCCTGCATCCCCTCGAGCTGCCCCGCCGGCGCAGCCGGCGCCTCCGCCCCCGCCCCCGCCCCCGCCTCCGCCCCGTCCACCTCCGACGCGTTCACCCCCTGCGAGACGCGGGAGAACATGCGCAGCTTGAGCTCGAAGTCCGACGGATTGCTCGCCGCCGCCATCGCCGTCTCGAAGGTCACTTCCTTCGACTGCACCAGCTCGGCCAGGTGCTGGTCGAAGGTCTGCATCCCGTACTGCTCGCGCCCGTCGGCGATGTAGTCGCGGATCTCGCCGATGCGCTTGCCGTCGGCGATCATGTCGCGCACCGCCGGCGTGACGATGAGGATCTCCGCCGCCACCGCGCGCCCCTGCCCGCTGGCGCGGGGCAGCAGGCGCTGCGACACCACGGCGTGCAGCGTCTCGCTGAGGCGGATGCGCACCACTTCCTGCTCCTCGGGCGGGAACATCGCCATGATGCGCAGGATCGTGCTCTGCGCGTCGGCGGTGTGCAGCGTCGAGAAGACGAGGTGCCCGGTCTCCGCCGCCTTCATCGCCGTGTCGATCGTCTCGGCGTCGCGCATCTCGCCGATCATGATCACGTCCGGGTCCTGCCGCAGCGCGGCGCGGAGCCCCGTCTTGAAGTCCGTCGTGTCCGACCCGATCTCGCGCTGCGTGATGGACGAGGTGCGGTCCTTGTGCAGGAACTCGATCGGGTTCTCCAGCGTGAGGATGTGGCGGCTGGCGTGGTCGTTCATGTAGTTGATCATCGCCGCCATCGTGCTCGACTTCCCCGAGCCGGTGACCCCGGTGACGAGGATCATCCCGCGCTCCGCCTCGGCGATCTTCGCCAGCACCGGCGGCAGCCGCAGCGAATCGAACGTCGGCACGTTGAACGGGATCACGCGCATCACGATCATGAAGCTCGAGCGCTGCTTCATGATGTTGACCCGGAAGCGCCCGATCCCCGGCGCCGCCCAGGAGCAGTCGTAGTCGGTGAGCTTGTCGAGGCGCGCCTTGTCGTCCTCGTTGCTCATCAGGTGCAGGGCGATGGCGCGCGTCTGCTCGGGGGTGAGCGACTGCTTGGTGAGCGGCACCAGCTTCCCGTTCACCCGCGCCCGGAAGACGTCGCCCGCCTTGATGTGCAGGTCCGACGCCCCCCGGTCCACCGCCGCCTTGATGATCTTCTCCATGCCGTCAGTAACCCGCGTGCTTGTCGACCAGGTTGCGCAGTGGACGACCGTCCACGTAGCGCCGCCAGTTGTCCAGGAAGAGGTCGAGCTGCCGCGGCCAGAACCGGCCCGGCGAGACCGGAGAGACGTGCGGTGTCACGACGGCCGACCGAAGCTGCCACAGTGGGCTATCCGCCGCCAGTGGCTCATGTTGGAAGACGTCCAGCACCGCGCCGCGCAACCGTCCGTCGGCGAGCCGCGTCGCGAGGGCGGCCTCGTCGACGAGCGCGCCGCGCGCGACGTTGACGACGATCGCCGAACGAGGGAGGCGGTCGAGCCGCTCGGCGGTGACGAGGCCGCGCGTCTCGCCGGTGAGCGGCGCGGCGACGATCAGCACGTCGGCCGTGGGCAGGAGCTGATCGAGCTCGCCGGGGCCGGCCACGCGATCGAAGCCGAGCGGCGGCCCGAGCTCGGGACGTCGCCGCACCGCGGTGCAGTGGACGCCGAGCGCCGTCAGCCGCTTCGCCGTCTCGGCGCCGATCCCGCCCGCGCCGACGATCACCGCGTGGAGCTCGTCCATCTCGCGCAGCGGCGCGTCGAGCGCGACGAACGGCTTCTTGTCCCACACGCCGCGCCGCTGCTGGTCGATGGCGATGTCGAGGCCGCGGAGGAAGTGAAGCACGCCGGCGACGACGTATTCGGCGATCGGGATGGCGTGCACGCCGGCCGAGTTGGTGAAGAGCACGTCGCTCTGCATCATCTCGGGATAGAGCGCGCTGCCGACCCCCGCCGCGGCGGAGTGCACCCAGCGCAATCGCTTGCCGGCGAGGAAGAGCGGACGCGGGACGCCGAAGCCGAAGTAGACCTCCGCGTCGGCGACCGCCTGCATGACCTCGGGGCTCGGGTCCTTCGGGCCGTCGCCGTCGGAGCTGGTCTGGGCGCGGACGACGTGCACGCGCCAGCCGTGGGGCGCCTCGGCGAGGAGGCGACGCTCCCCTTCCGGGGTCAGCGCCCAGTTGCGCGAGGCCGCCGCGAGATCGGCGACGAGGAGCCGTTCCATGTCAGTCGAGTGTGATGCTGATCACGTCCTTGCGTCGTCGCAGCACCTCGATGAGCACGTCGAGCTGTCGCGTCGTGCCGACGAGCTCCAGCTCGAAGGCGCGGTCGGTGTCGTGATCGTAGGTCTGTCGCCCGACGACGTGCGCGCCGGTGGCCCGGATCGCCTCGGCGAACTCGTCGAAGCCCGCGTTTGGCACGACGCGCAGCGTCCCGTGCACGTGCCGGCGCTTGGCGAGGAGGCGGTGCTCCACCGGCCGCAGCCCCACGAGGACGAGCATCATGAGGACCGTGGTCCCCGCGGCCTCGATGTACGCTCCCGCCCCGACCGCCGCGCCCACCGCGGCCACCACCCAGATCGTGGCGGCCGTCGTGAGGCCCACGACGGCGCCCTGCGCGTGGAGGATCGCCCCCGCGCCCAGGAAGCCGATCCCCGAGACGATCTGCGCGGCGATGCGGGTCGTGTCGCCGTACGGGTGCCCGTCGGACGAGAAGCCGATCTCCGCGACGGAGATCGAGAGGTGCATGAACAGCGCGGCGCCGACGCAGATGAGGATGTTCGTGCGCAGCCCGGCGGGCTTGCCCGCGATCTCGCGCTCGAGGCCGATCGCCCCGCCGAGCAGCGTGGCGAGCATCAGCTTGAAGAGCAGCGTGAGCCGCAGCGCGCTCGTCAGGGCTTCGAGCGACGGCACATCGGCGGCGGGGATGAAGGCGGGGATGGGGCGGACTCCCGCCCGCGAGCGCTAGCGCGAATCGAGGTCGCGCAGGTCGTCGGGGGTCGTGTCCGGCGACGAATCGCCGTACGACATGCTCCGCGCCTGCTCCTCCAACTGCGCGATGGCGGCGTCGTCGGGCTCGGTGGGGGTGGCGAAGTTCCGGAACACGGTCCCGCCGCACCGCTCGCAGGTGACGGTGTCCGGCACCGCTTTGTCGTAGAACTTCTCGTTGCCGCAGGTCAGACAGACCAGGGTCACCATGCCGATGGGCCCGCCGCGCTCCGCCATGTCGCTCTCGCCGTTGAGGATCCGCGGCGAGGCAGTGCAAGAGGCATGCGGCGGGAGGCCCGCGGTCGTCCGGCTACCCTGCAGAGGCCGCCGAAGCGGCCCGCAGGAAGATGAAAGCGTGGACGGGCTTTCGCCAGTCGCGCGGGGCGCCCGCCGGCGGGCGCCCGCGACCGCTCACTGCATCGCCTTCATCACGACGAGGAAGCCGATCTGGAAGACGAGGAGGCCGGCGGGGATGAGCACGGCCACGCCGCGGCGCGGGGTCGGCGGGAGGGAGCGGCGGTACGCGATCCACGCCAGGGCGACGACCACCGCCTCGATCAGGAAGTCCCAGAACGGATGGTCGTAGAAGTGCAGCCCCAGCATCGGGCCGCCCGGCCACGTCGGCTTGAGCCCCGTGACGAAGTCCGCCAGCCAGTGCGAGACGTAGAGCAGCCAGAGGGCGATCGCGTCGGCCCGGTCGGCGCGGAAGAGGAGCGCGAGGAGGGCGACGACCGTGCTCCCGACGAGGACCGAGGGGATGGAGTGCGAGATCATCGCCGAGATCCCGTGCAGCGGGCGGGCGGCTTCGACGAGCCACTCGATCCAGTCGGGGGCGTAGGCGACGACGACGAGCAGCAGGAGGGGGAGCCGCGATCGGCGGGCCTTCGTGTAGAGCGCGAGGGCGGCGTGACCGGCGTACATCGGCTTCTAATGCCGCCGCCGCGCCAGGCGATCCACGACCGGCAGCAGGATCCAGGGAAGGACCAGGGCAAGGACGTCGAGGAGCCAGCGCGTGCGTGGCTCGTCCAGCCCGGTGAGGTGCTGGAGGGCAGCTAGCAGTTCACTCAACTCAGTATGGCGGCGTCGATCGGCTCCGCCCCCGTGCGCACTCCTGACAGAGCGTCGCGCTCGCCTCGAGCCGGGCGCCGCAGCTCCCGCAGAGGCTGTAGACGCGGATGCCGGTCGGCGTGATGTCGCGGTGCAGCGTCGGCGGCAGGTCGACGATCAGCGGGATGTTCGCGGCACGCGGCGCGCGCCGATCGAACAGCGGATGGTGGCGGAGACGAGCGATCAGTCGGCGGATGAACTGCATGGGCGTGGGGGAACCGGCCGCGGTACCGAGAGCGCTCGCCGGCATTGCGCGGCCGCGATACCGGGGGCGAGGAGACCGCCCCGGAAAAATGCACGGCGTGTGCCGACGACGATTCCCCCCCGCCGACGGCGCGCATCAATCCAGCCCCATCCGCTCGCGCACCGCCGCCATCGTCTCCTTCGCCAGCGCCGAGCAGCGCGCCGCGCCGGCGTCGAGCGCCTCGTCCACCCGCTGCGGCGCCGCGCGCAGCTCCTCGGCGCGACGCCGGATCGGCACCAGCTCCTGCTCCATCGACTCGAAGAGCACCTTCTTGCAGTCGATGCATCCCCACCCGGCCGTGCTGCACTGCAGCGCGACGTGCTCCACCGTCTCCGGTGGGCTGAACGCCTTGTGCAGGTGATAGATGTTGCAGACCTCGGGCGTGCCCGGATCCGTGCGCTTGATCCGCTTGGGGTCCGTGACCGCCGGACGCAGCTTCGCCCAGATCTGCTCCGGCGCCTCGAGCAGGCCGATGGTGTTGCCCATCGACTTCGACATCTTCGCCTGCCCGTCGAGCCCCATGATGCGACGCGTCGGCGTGAGGACGGCCTGCGGCTCGGGGAAGAACGCCTCCCGCTCCGGGCTCCCGTCCTCGAGCGTCGCCCCGGTCGGGCGGCCGAACTGGCCGTTCCACCGGCGCGCGACGACGCGCGAGAGCTCCAGGTGCTGGAGCTGATCCTCGCCCACGGGCACGGAATCCGCCCGATAGAGCAGGATGTCGGCGGCCTGGAGCACCGGATAGTTGAGGAGGCCGGCGTTCACGCTCTCCTGGCGCTGCGCCTTGTCCTTGAACTGCGTCTGGCGCTCCAGCTCCCCGAGGGGCGTGATGGTGTTGAAGATCCAGGCCAGCTCGGTATGTTCCGGAACCGCGGACTGCACGAAGAGCGTCGCCGTCTCGGGGTCGATCCCGGCCGCGAGGAGCGACACCGCCATCTCGCGCCGCCGCGCCCGCAGCACGTCGGGGTCGTACGGCACCGTGATCGCGTGGTAATCCACGATGCAGAAGATCGACTCGAAGCGGTGCTGCAACTGCACCCAGTTCTTCACCGCACCGAGGTAGTTGCCGATGTGCAACTCCCCCGACGGCTGGATTCCACTGAATATCCGGGACATCTGCGCAAGGTATGAACGCGCCGCAGCAGTCGCAAGCAACGACCCCGGGCGCCGCGCCGGCCGCGTCGCCGCACGAGCTCCGCGCCCTCCTCGCCACCTGCGTCGCCTGCGCCGTGAAGGGCGCGGAGGTGATTCGCGAGTGGTCGCAGAAGCGCGACAGCGTGCGGTGGGAGGTGAAGGCGCACGCCGATTTCGTGAGCGGCGCCGACCGCGCCTCCGAGGAGACGATCGCGGCGATCGTGCGCGAGCGGCACCCCGACGCGCGCATCATCGGTGAGGAGCTGACGCCGGAGCTCGACCTCCACGGGCTCGTCTTCATCGCCGATCCGCTCGACGGCACGACGAACTTCCTCCACGGCTTCCCGTGGTACGCGGTCTCCGTGGCCGCGGTCCTCGACGGCGAGGTGGCCGCGGGGGCGATCGTCAACGTGCCGACGGGCGAGCTGTTCACCGCCGCCGCCGGCGGCGGCGCGCGGCGAAACGGCCAGCCGATCGCCGTCTCGACGATCACGGAGCCGGTTCGCGCCCTCGTCGGCACCGGGATGCCCTTCAAGCATCCGGACAGGATCGAGCCGTACATGCGCATGCTGCCGCCGATCATGCGCCAGACCTCGGGGATCCGCCGCGCCGGCTCCGCCGCGCTCGACCTCTGCGACGTCGCGTGCGGGCGCTACGAGGCGTTCTGGGAGCCGATGCTCGCTCCGTGGGACATCGCCGCCGGGATCCTGCTCGTCCGCGAGGCGGGCGGCATCGTCACCGATCTCGAAGGCCGGCCGGCGCGCGTCGGGCACACGGGGATCGTGGCCGGGAACCCGGGGATGCACGGGTGGGTGATGGGGGTGGTGCGGGAGGCGGGGGCTGGGGCGACGTAGGGACGCGGGACGCGTCCGGGCAGGCCACATCCGCCGTGCGCTGGGCCCCGGCCCAAACTGGCAGCAGCGCCGATTGGACACGGAGGTCACGGATGCCCCGGATGGGCGCCGGGGGCCGGCGCTCGTCTTGGCACGAGGACCCGTCGCGCCACACGGAGCGATCCGCGTTCATCGGTGCGGTTCATCCGTCCAATCCGTGTTCCAACCGTGCGATGCGACCCAACGGCGGAGCGCGACGCACGGCGCGAGGGGCCGGCCCCCCGCCCCCTCGCGTTTGGCAGCGAGCCCCGACGCGCCCTAGACTCCATGCGGGTGCGCGCGCGTCGCGCGTCCCCCGTCCCGCGTCCCGACTCGTCCCTCGTCCCTCGCCCCTCCATGAAACTCGTCGAGTGCGTCCCCAACTTCTCCGAGGGCCGGCGGCCGGAGGTGGTGCAGCGGCTCCGTGACGCCGTCGCCGCCGTCGAGGGCGTCGCCGTGCTCGACGTCTCCTCCGACATTTCGCACAACCGCACCGTCATCACCTTCGTCGTCCCCGTCGAGCACGCGGTGGACGCGGCGTTCACGGCGATCGCCGCGGCGCGCGAGCACATCGACCTCAATCATCATACCGGCGAGCATCCGCGCATGGGCGCGGCCGACGTCGTCCCCTTCATCCCCCTCGAGGGGACGACGATGGAGGACTGCATCGTCCTCGCCCGCCAGCTCGGCGAGCGCGTCGGCCGCGAGCTCGAGATCCCGGTCTTCCTCTACGAGCGCGCCGCGACGCGGCCGGACCGCGAGAACCTCGCCGACGTCCGCCGCGGCGAGTTCGAGGGGCTGCGCGAGCAGATCGGGCGCGACCCGAACCGGGTCCCCGATCACGGCCCGAACCGCATCCACCCGACGGCGGGCGCGGTCGCCATCGGCGCGCGCCCCTTCCTCGTCGCCTACAACGTCTATCTCGGCCCGGCGGCCAACCTCCCCGTCGCGAAGGAGGTGGCGAAGGCGGTGCGGCACTCGTCAGGCGGCCTGCGCTACGTGAAGGCGCTCGGCCTCGAGGTGGACGGTCAGGCGCAGGTCTCCATGAACCTCGTGGACACCGAGGGCACGCCCCTCTACCGCGCGTTCGAGATGGTGCGGATGGAAGCCGCCGCGCACGGCGTGCACCCGACGTGGAGTGAGATCGTCGGCCTCGTCCCCGAGCACGTCCTCTTCGCCACCGCCGCGCGCCACGTGCAGCTCGCCCGGTTCACGCCGGACATGGTGCTCGAGCGCCGAGTGCGACAGGCCGTCTCGGGGGGCGAGTCGCTCACGGGCTTCGTCGCCTCCGTCGCCGCGCCCACGCCCTCGCCGGGCGGCGGGAGCGTGTCGGCGCACGCCGGCGCGCTCGGCGCCGCGCTGGCGCAGATGGTCGCCGGCCTCACCGCCGGCCGGAAGAAGTACGCCGCCGTGGACGCGGAGATGAAGGACGTCGCGCTCCGCGCCGCCGCGCTGACGAACAGGCTCTCCGCCCTCGCCGAGCGCGACGCCGCCGCGTACACCGCCGTGTCGAACGCGTACAAGCTGCCGAGCGAGGGCGACGACGCCGTGGCGAAGCGCCAGGAGGCGATCACCAGCGCGCTCCTCGGTGCCGCCGAGGTGCCGCTGGAGACGGCGCGCGCCTGCGCCGAGGTCGCGGAGCTGGCGGCGCTCGTCGCGACGAAGGGGAACGCGAACGCGGTCTCCGACGCCGGCGTCGCCGCGCTCCTCGCCGAGGCGGGCTGCCGCGGCGCCGTGTACAACGTGCGCATCAACGTCGCGTCGCTCGCCGACCGCGCGCGCGGCGCGGGGCTGGTCGAGGAGGCGAAGCAGCTGCTGGCGAAGACGGCGGCGTCTCTCCAACAGGCCGTCGATGCCGTGGAGAAGGCCATCGGCGCGTGAGCCGAAAGACGTAGTTGGTTCTTGGTCCTTCGTAATTGGCGAGCCGCTCGGGATTCTCCACGTGGAGCGTCCCGAGCGGCTCGCCAACAACGAATCACCAACGACCAACGACGTTTTCAGTTCGGGGAGAGCCTACAGGCCGTAGACCCCATTGAACAGCAACTTGAACGTCCCGTGCGGCTGCGCGCGGAAGGTGATCTCCGGGCCGAACAGGTAGAGCTTCCCGCGGCCGATCGCGGCGTCGGCCATCGTCACCGCGCCGTCGAGGTAGCCCTGCCCCCACGCCCAGCCGCTGCGTAGCGGATGGTCGCTGTCGAACCAGGCCACAGGCCGCATCCCCGCACGCTGCGCGTTGGGCAGGAGGTGGAAGGCGGGGCTGTTGTCGTAGAACACGTCGAGCTGCCCCGGCTCGCCGGCCGCCGCGGGATCGGTCGTGTCCACGGCGACGCGCAGCACGGAGCCGGGGACGTAGAACTTCTCCGCCGGCAGCGGCCGCACCACACCCGTCGGCGTGCGCTCCATGAGGGCATTCTCCATCGGCAGGCCGAGCAGGTAGCCGACCTGCACCGACGTGCCGACCGCCACCAGGTCGCCGCCGTCGTCCAGGAAGCGGCGGAGCTGCGGGATCGTCCGCTCCGCCGTGATGCGGCCGACCATGTGCGCGTACGGCGCGGGGACGGCGCGGCCCTGCTGCATCGCGTATCGCCCCCCCTGCCCGACGGCGCCGCTCGGCAGGATGATGGCGTCGTACTTCGCCCGGAGGTTGCCCGCGTCGAGATCCTGCGAGTAGACCACCGTGTACGGGAACTCGAACTGCTCGAGCAGCCAGCGCGTCTGCCCCGAGGGCATCGACCCGCCGTAGGTGTCCCAGAGCGCGATTCGCGGCAGGCGGAGCTTGCGCGCGCCGGCGCCCGGACGCGCCGTGGTCCCCGCGAAGCTCACGCCGAGGTCCGTCGCCGACTGGCGCAGCAGGGGTAGGATGCCGCTCCGCGCGGCGACGTAGAACGTGCCCGCCGGGTAGGTGAGGGCGCCGACGCGCGACGGCGCGCCGAGCACGTAGACATCCTCGCCGTGCTTCAGGAGCCGGTTCACCACCGTGAACGCGTCGTTCTGCGCGTGCGAGAAGAGGAACCCCGCCGCGCCGTCCGCATCGGCGATGGTGCCGGCGGGCGGCGTGGCGAGCCCCTCGATCTTCTCGAACGGCCCGTCGAAGCCGTCGAGCACGCGATCGAAGTGGACGTTCATCAGGTACGCCAGCGTCCACCCGGTGTTGTCGTACGGCCGCTTCGGCGGCCCGCCCGGATAGGCGAAATCGTTCGGGTGGTCCTGCGGCTCGAACATGTCGAGCACGTACGGCCGGAACGCCTGCGCCGTCTTCACCACGTACGAGCCGGCGGGATACCGCTTCCCGTTCACCGTGAAGTCGCGCGTCGCGCGCAGCACGTCGATGCCGGCGTGGCGCAGCGTGTTCACGAACTTCGTCGCCGTCGGGAAGTCCGGCTGGTCGGCCGGGATGATGTAGCCGCGCGCGTCACGCTTCGCCGGGTCGCGCAGGACCTGGTCGAAGAGCCGTGCGTCCACGCCGCGGCCGAACTGCGCGATCGGATCGCCCACCGCGCCGGCTCCCGCCGCCCCCGCCGCCCCGGCCCCCGCACCGCGCGCCGGACGCTGCTCGCCGGCGAGCTGCGCCGACTCGGCCTGCTCCTGCGACGCCAGCGCCGTCACGCGCTCGATCGCGCTCGGCGTCGTCGTCCAGTGATCGTGGCTGCCGTTCTCGATCGAGTTCCGACCCATCTCGTACGCGTGATAGAGGAACTCGTCCTTCAGCCGCGAGGCGAGGTCCAGCACGGCGTAGTTCGCCGTGACCTCGTAGTCGATCGACTGCCGGAAGTGCCACACCGACTGCGGCGGGATCGGGTACATGAGGTCCGCCCGCGGCAGCTCGTTCTGCGGCACGAACGGGATCCGCTGCGGCGTCGGGTTGCCGATGGTCTCGGTGAGCAGCCCGATCATGTTGTGGAAGTAGACCGTCGTGCGCAGCCCGCCGTTCCACCACGTCGAGTAGTTCGACCCCGAGCGGATGGTCACCCCCGGCTTGTGCTCCTGCATGAACCGGTTCTGCATCGCCGCGCCGATCAGATCGAGCTCGGCGGGGATCATCGGGTCGAAGTTGTAGTTGAACGGGTCGCGGAAGGGCGGCGCGAACATCACCGTGCCCGCCGGCCCGGTCTGGTGATGGTTGTAGACGATCTGGGGGAACCAGTCCCAGTACATGACGTGGTTCATGTTCTTCGTCTCGGCCTGGTTCGACATGTAGAAGTCGCGGTTGTCGTCGTGTCCCACGTACTTCTGGTAGAGCCGAGGAATGTTCAGGTTGCGCCCGAGGGTGTCGGGCTCGCTCATGTACCAGCTCGACACGAGCTGCATCCCGTCCGGGTTCGCGTGCACCGCGAGGATGATGCAGTCGTCGAGGATGCGCCGCGTCTCCGGATCGTCGCGGCTGAGGAGCTGGTAGACGGTCTCCATGAGCTGGTGCGCGCCGAGCACCTCGGTCGCGTGCAGCCCGCCGTCGATCCACACGACCACCTTCCCCTCGCGGGCGAGGGCGCGCGCCTGGGCGTCGCCGATCTCCGCGTGCGCCAGCGTGCTCGAGATGGTGCGGTAGCGGCCGAGGTGCCGGATGTTCTCGGGCGACGAGATGATCGCCATGAGCTGCGGACGCCCCTCGGCGGTCTTCCCGATGTCGACCAGCTTCATCCGGTCCGACTCGCCGGCGAGCCGATGCCAGTAGGCGGAGAACTGGTCGTAGGTGGCGAGCCAGTAATCGTCGCCGATGTCGTGGCCGAACTGTTCCCTGGGCGTGGTGACGTGCCCCTGCGCCTGCGCGACGGTGGCGGCGAAGGCGAGCGGCAGCAGGGCGGCGCGCCAGGGTACACGGGTCCTGAGCATCCGAGCCTCCTCGGGGGGGGCGGGCGGGGGGAGGGGTTGGCTGATCCTAGTGCGTGGGGGGACGCGGGGACAGGGGAGGGAGGCGGGAGGCGGGAGGCGACCGGGCTGGCCACTTCCGCCTTGGGCGGGGCCCTCTACTCGTCCGCCATCAACGCCGATTGGACGCGGATGCCACGGAGAGCACGGATCTGATGGATGGGCGCCGTGGAGCGGTCACCGCTTGCCATCCTGAGCCGCAGGCGAAGGATCTGGCCCTGGCGCGCCGCGGCAGGATGCTTCGCTCTGCTCGACATACGCCGCATCGGCGCGAGACACCATCGCGCCACACGGAGCGACTGGGATGCTCCCACCACCGCTCGCCCCTCTATACAGCCAGCTTCCAGAGAACAGGCGCGAATTGAACGGACATCGTGCGAATCGGCGCGGATGGGGTCAGTGCTGGGGCGGCCGGGACCCGGACCGGCCGCGGCGAGGGGAGCCGTCGCGCCTGGCGGAGCGATTCGCACGGATTCGGCAGTTCATTCGCGATGATCCGCGTTGCCCACCGTGTGATGCCGGCCCGATCACGGAATCACGCGCACGGCGCGACGAATCCAGCCCGAACGCGCCGCGCGTTCCGCGTCCCGCGTCCCCCTCAGAGCGCCGTCAGCACCCGTGGCCCGTCTTCCGTGATCGCGATCGTGTGCTCGAAGTGCGCCGAGCGCTTCCCATCCACCGTCACGATCGTCCACCGGTCGGGGAGCGTGCGCGTGCCGGGGCTGCCGATGTTCACCATCGGCTCGATCGCGATCGTCAGCCCCTGCATCAGCTTCTCGCGCCGCTTCGGCTTGCCATAGTTCGGCACCTGCGGGTCCTCGTGGAACTCCGTGCCGATGCCGTGGCCGACGAGGTCGCGCACGACGCTGAAGCCGGCCTTCTCCACCACCGCCTGCACCGCCGCGCCGATGTCGCCGATGTGGTTCCCGAGCCGCGCCGCGTCGATCCCCGCCGCCAGCGACTCCTGCGTCACGTCGAGCAGCCGCTGCGACTCGGCATCGATCTTCCCCACGGCCACCGTCACCGCGCTGTCGGTGAAGTAGCCCTTGTAGCCGACGCCGACGTCGATCGAGACGAGGTCCCCCTCCTGGAGGATCCGCTTCTTCGACGGAATGCCGTGCACGATCTCGTTGTTGATCGAGGTGCAGACGCTGCCGGGGAAGCCGTACAGCCCCTTGAACGCGGGCGTCGCGCCCTCGTGGCTGCGGATGAAGTCCTCGGCGAGCCGGTCGAGGTCCGCGGTGGACATCCCCGCGCGCACCGACTGGCGCAGCATCTCGATGGTGGCGGCGAGGATCTTCCCTCCCTGCGCCATGATGTCGATCTCGCGGGTGGACTTGAGCTGGATCACTGGCCGAGGGCGCGCAGGACGCGCGTCGTGATGTCGTTCACGGAACCGGTGGCCTCGACCACCGCCACCTTCGTGCCGTGGCGCTGGTACCAGTCGAACACGGGCGCCGTCTGCGCCTCGTACACGCGCAGGCGGTTGAGCACCGCCTCCGGCTCGTCGTCGGCGCGGCGGACGAGCGTGCCGCCGCAGTTCGGGCAGGCCTCGCCCGGCTTGCGATCGGCGAAGGGCGTCTGGCACTTCCCGCACACGGTGCGGAGGCCCATGCGCCGCACGATCTCCTCGTCGGGCACGTCGAGGCGCACGACCGCGTCCACGCTGCGCCCCGCGCCGTCGAGCACCTTCTCCAGTCCTTCGGCCTGCGGCACCGTGCGCACGACGCCGTCGAGGATCACCCCCTTCGCGTACTGCGGCCGCTCAAGCTCCTCGCCGACGATGCCGAGGATGACCGCGTCGGGCACGAGGTCGCCGCGATCCATGAATGCCTTCGCTTCGCGGCCGAGCGGGGTGCCCTCCCGCAGCGCGTCGCGCAGGACGTTGCCCGTGGAGAGCGTGGGCACGCCGAGCGCCTCCGCGATGCGCGGCGCCTGCGTCCCCTTCCCCGAGCCTGGCTTGCCGAACAGGACGATGATCATGGTGCGAAATATAGCCGGGATGGCCGCTGCCGCCGTCGGCGGTCCGCCGGACGATGCGACGCGGCGCGGTGCGATGCCGGGGAGTTGAATGCCGAACGACCCCGGCGCGAGGACCAGCCTCTCACCGGGGTCGTTCGGATCGTGCGCACCCGACGCCGTTCAGGCGGCGCGGGCTGGCGTCAGAAGCCGCCCATCGGGGACTGCTGCCCCCGGAACCGGACGCGCCCCTTCTTCATGAAGCCGTCGTACTTCCGCAGGAGCAGGTGCTGCTGCGCCTGTTGCAGCGTGTCCAGCGCGACGCCGACCACGATGAGCAGCGACGTGCCGCCGAAAATGAAGGGCACGTTCACCGCCTCCGAGATCCAGATCGGCAGGAGGGCGATGAGCGTCAGGAAGATCGCGCCGGGGAAGGTGATCTTCGACACGACGTCGTCGATGTACTCGGCCGTCCGCGCGCCCGGCTTCACGCCCGGGATGAAGCCGCCCTGCTTCTTCAGGTTCTCCGCCAGGTCGATCGGGTTGAAGATGATCGACGTGTAGAAGTAGGTGAAGAAGATGTTCAGGACCGCGAAGGTGACGTAGTACTCCCACGTGCCCGGGTTGAACTTGTCCGCCAGGTCCTTGAGCGCGGGGTTCCCCGAGAAGGTGGCGATGGCGCCCGGCACGACGATCACCGACTGCGCGAAGACGATCGGCATCACGCCCGCCGCGATGAGGCGGAGCGGGATGAAGCTGCGCGAGGCCTCGCGCTGCCGTCCGCGCGCCATCGTCCGCTGCGGGATCTGGATGAGCACCCGCCGCGCCGCGATCGTCACGAGCACGATCGCCGCGACCACGGCGATCATGACCACCGCGAGCACGAGGAGCGAGAAGCTGCCGATCGCGCCCGTGCTGACGAACGAGAAGGTGGAGAACAGCCCGGGCCAGATGCGCTCGACGATCGAGAAGAAGATCATGAGGCTCGCGCCGTTGCCCAGCCCCTTCGCCGTGATCACCTCGCCCAGCCACATGACGAAGATCGCGCCCGTGGTGAGGAAGAAGGTCATCTGGAGGCGGAAGGCGAAGCCCGGCGCGTCCACCACGCCCTGCATGGACTCGGTGAAGAGCGCGAAGCCCCACGCCTGCACCGCGGCAAGGGCCACGGTGATGTAGCGCGTGTACTGCTCGAGCTTTTTCCGCCCCTCCTCGTCCTTCTGCATCTTGTCGACCTGCGGCAGCACCGCCTGGGCGATCTGGATGAAGATGCTGGCCGAGATGTACGGCATGATGCCGAGGGCGAACACCGTGGCGCGCGAGAGCCCGCCGCCGGTGAACAGGTCGTACAGCCCGAGGAGTCCGCCGCCGTTGCTCTGGTTCGCGAAGAAATCCTGGAGCGCCAGCGGGTTGACCCCCGGCGTCGTGATGTGCGCGCCGACCCGGTAGATCAGCAGGCACAGAAGCGTCCAGAGGATCTTTTCCTTCAGCTCGGGGGTCCGGAAGATGTTCTGGACCGCCGCAGCCGCATTGGACTGGGCCATGAGAGCCGTCTACTCCTCGACGCGGCCACCCGCCGCGACAATCTTCTCGCGGGCCCCGGCGCTGACCTTGACGCCGCGCACCGTGACTGCCTGTGTGATCTCGCCGTTGGCGAGGACCTTGACCGGCTTCGACGCCTGGACGAGCCCCGCCGCGGCCAGCGACTCCGGCGTGACCTCGCCGCCGGCGACCTTCTGGAGGTCGTCCAGCCGCACGATCTGCGCTTCCTGCCGGAACGGATTGGTGAAGCCGCGCTTCGGCAGCCGGCGCGTGAGCGGCATCTGACCGCCCTCGAACCCCGGCTTGCCGCCGCCCGGGCCGCCGTGGCCCGCGCGGGCCATGCTGCCCTTGTGTCCCTTGCCCGAGGTCTTGCCCGTCCCCGAGCCCGGGCCGCGGCCCAGGCGCTTGCGATCCCGGTGCGAGGCCGGCGCGGGGGTCAGGTTGTGCAGACCCAGCTTCTCGTTGTTAGCCACGTATCACTCCTCGACCGGCGTCACTTCGACCAGATGACGCACCACCTTGAGTTGCCCGCGCAGCGACGGCGTGACCGCCTGGACGACCTCGGCCTGATGGTGCTTCAGGCCGAGCGCCTCGAGGGCGGCGCGCATGCGCCACGTCTGCCCGATCCCGCTCTTCACCTGCTTGATCCGCACCTTGCCCCCCTCCGGCAGCGCGAACTCGCGCGCCTTCGCCGGTCCACGGGACGGGTGCCAAACGAATGTGCGTGGCATCAGACCGCCTCCTTCCCCTTCGCCCGCGAGCGGTACGGCAGCGCGGTCGGCTCGACGCCGCGCTCGCGCGCCACCTGCTCGACGGTGGTCAGCTGCTGCAGCCCGTTCATCGCCGCCCGCACCATGTTGTGCGGGTTGGTCGAGCCCAGGCTCTTGGTGAGGATGTCGGAGATCCCCGCGCACTCCATGATCGCGCGCACCGCGCCGCCGGCGATGACGCCGGCGCCCGGGGCGGCCGGCTTCATCAGGACGCGGCCGGCACCGTGCTCGCCGACGATCTCGTGCGGGATCGTCGCCCCGGTGAGGGGGACGGCGACCATCTTGCGGCGCGCCGCCTCGACGGCCTTGCGCACCGCCTCCGAGACCTCGTTCGCCTTGCCGGTGGCGAAGCCCACCTTCCCCTGACCGTCGCCGACGGCGACGAGCGCGTTGAAGGAGAAGCGCCGGCCGCCCTTGACGACCTTCGCCACGCGGTTGATCGCGATGACGTTCTCGATCAGCTCACTGCCTTCGCGCGACCGCTCGTCGCCGCGCGGGCCGCCCCGGCCCTCGCCGCGCCCGCCGCGGTCACCGCCGCGATCGCCGCCCGGGCCGCCGCCACGCCCACCG
>CAMLIT010000027.1 GCA_946480295.1 uncultured Gemmatimonadota bacterium | reverse complement strand
TCGGCGACGAGCAGTCGATCGAGGCGAGCCTGTCGACGTTCAGCGCGCACCTGCGGAACCTCTCCGAGATCCTGCGCCTCGCCACGGGCGATTCGCTCGTCCTCGTGGACGAGCTGGGGTCGGGCACGGACCCCACCGAGGGGGCGGCGCTCGGCTGGGCGATCCTCGAGGCGCTGACGGCGCGCGGCACGATGACGATCGCGACGACGCACCTCGGCACGCTCAAGGAGCTCGCCGGCGCCGTGCCTGGCGTCGTGAACGCGTCGCTCCAGTTCGACGCCGTGGAGCTCGCGCCCACGTATCGCCTCGTGAAGGGGATCCCCGGCCGCTCGTATGGCATCGCCATCGCCCGCCGCCTCGCGCTCCCGCCAGCGGTCGTCGCGCGCGCCGAGGAGCGGCTCCCGCAGCAGGAGCGGGACGTCGCCGCGCTCATCGAGCGCCTCGAGGCGCAGGAGAAGCAGGTGGCCGAGCGCGAGCGCGAGGCGAACGCGATCCTCGACGACGCGCGGCAGCGCATCGCCGACATCGCCCGGCGGGAGCGCAACGTGCGCGAGCGCGAGCGCGGCGTCGAGAAGCAGTCGCGCCAGGAGGCGCGCCGCTACCTGCTCGACGCCCGCCACGAGATCGACCGCGTCATCAAGGACCTGAAGCGGAAGACGGCCGAGGAAGCCGATGCCGCCGCGCGCGAGGCGCGCCGCAGGGCCGAGCAGCTCGCCGAGAAGCAGAACGTGGAGCTCGATCGCCTGGAGCGCGAGGAGGCGAACGTGGCGAAGCGGGAGGCGGCCGCCGCGACGAAGGACGCGTCCCGCGTCGCGCGTCCCGCGTCCCTCGCCATCGGCGATTTCGTCGAGATCTCCACCCTCGCCGGCAAGACGGGGCGCGTCCTCGAGCTGCGCGACGGCGACGCGCTGGTGGCGGTCGGCGCGATCAAGATGACGGTGCCCCTGCGCGCCCTCGCGCCCACGGAAGCGCCGGCGATGGAGGCGGTCGCCTGGACGGGCGACCTGCCGGAGGAGCGCGTCGCGACCGAGATCGACGTGCGCGGGATGCGCGCCGACGAGGTGGAGAGTATCGTGATGCAGGCGCTCGACGCCGCGGTGCGCGCGGACCTGCGCAGCCTGCGTATCATTCATGGGAAGGGCACGGGCGCGCTGCGCGAGCGCGTGGCCGAGATGCTGAAGAAGGACAGTCGCGTGAAGCAGTTCCGGCTGGGAGCCTGGAACGAGGGAGGCGCCGGCGTCACGGTGGCGGAGTTCTAGATGATCCCCGACGAGATCGTGGAGCGGGTGCGCGAGGAGGCCGACATCGTGCAGATCGTCGGCGAGTTCGTGCGCCTGAAGCGCGTCGGCACCGGCTTTCGCGGGCCGTGCCCCTTCCACCAGGGGAAGCACGACAACTTCGCGGTCTCGCCGAAGGGGGGCTACATCTGCTTCGTGTGCGGCGAGAAGGGCGACGTCTTCACCTTCGTCGAGAAGCGGCTCGGGCTCGACTTCACCGAGGCGGTGAAGTGGGTGGGGGCGAAGGCGGGCGTCGAGGTCACCGACGTCCGGCGCCACGTCGAGGGGCCCGACCCGCGCGCGCCGCTGTTCGAGGTGAACGGCGCGGCGGCGGAGCTCTTCCAGCGGCAGCTCCGCGACGCGCCGCAGGGCGCGGTCGCCCGCGAGTATCTCCAGTCGCGCGGCATGGGCCTCGACGAGGCGGCGCGCTTCTCGCTCGGCTTCGCCCCGCGCGACGCGGCGCTGCTGCGCGACCACCTCGCGGCGCTCGGCTTCGACGACGAGCGCCTCGTCGAGGCGGGGCTCCTCCTGCGGCGCGAAGGGGAGAGCGAGCTGCGGCCGCGCTTCCGCCATCGGCTGATGTTCCCGATCCTCGACGTGCAGGGGCGCGTCGTCGGCTTCGGCGGCCGCGTGCTCGGCGAGGGCGAGCCGAAGTACCTCAACTCCGCCGAGTCGGAGATCTTCGCCAAGCGCAAGCTGCTCTACGGCCTGAACTGGGCGAAGCAGAGCATCCGCAAGGCCGATCGCCTCCTCGTCGTCGAGGGTTACTTCGACGTCATCCGACTCATGCTCGCCGGGATCGAGGAGGTCGTCGCGCCGCTCGGCACGGCGATGACGGAGGCGCAGGCGGCGCTCATCCGCCGCTACACGCGCAACGTGCTCCTGCTGTACGACAGCGACCTCGCCGGCCAGAAGGCGACCTTCCGCGCCGGTGACGAGCTGCTCCGCAACGGGGTCTCCGTGCGCGTGATCACGCTGCCGGAGGGCGAGGATCCGGACACCTTCGTGGCGAAGGCGGGCGCGCCGGGGCTGGAGCGCGCGATCCACGATGCGATCGACGTTTTCGACCGCAAGGTGCAGATCCTGCAGCGAGGGGGCTGGTTCTCGGACCTGCGACGCAAGCGTGAAGCGCTCGACAAGCTGCTGCCGACGATCCGCGCCACCGCCGACCTCCTGCTGCGCGACCTGTACATCGCGCGGACGGCGGAAGTCGCCGGCATCTCGCGCGAGCTGCTCGAGCGCGAGCTGCTCGAGCGCGACGAGGCCGCCGCGCGGCAGGCGGCGCACGGCGCGCCCCCGCCCGAGCCGCCGCCGGACGACGAGCGCCCCGCGCCGGCCATGGCGCGCGGGCGCGGGCGCGAGCGGCGCCGCGACTTCGACGCCGGCTCGGTCGGCGCCGAGCACGAGCTCCTGCGCGTGCTGCTGCACGAGCGGCGCTTCGTCGAGGCGGTGGCGGAGCGCGTCGGCGCGGAGGGCTTCACGCACCCGCCCTATCGTCGCATCTTCACCGAGCTCGTCTCGCTCGGCCCCGACGCGGGCGCCGAGGAGCTCGCCCGGGCGCTGGACCCCGACGGCGTCGCCGTCCTCCAGGCGCTGCTCGCCGAGCACGGCGGGCTGGAACGGGCCGACGAGATCGTCGCCGGGAGCCTCAACGCGCTCCTCTCGCGCGAGATCGCCGACCGCATGACCGAGATCGACCGGATCCTCCCGGTCGCCTCGGAGGACCAGAAGGACGATCTGATCCGGGAGAAGGCCCGGTTGTTCGGCGAGATGCAGGCGCTCGGGCGCTCCCGCTGGAAGTCGTTTGGCAGATCGCGATCATGAACCTCGTGGAGGGTACGTGCACCCCGATGTAGCAGCGCTGTTGGCGGTCCAGGAGGACGACGTCGTCATCCACGAGCTGGAGTCGAAGCTCGCCGAGCTCGCCCCCCGGATCGCCGCCATGCAGAACGAGATCGACCAGGCCGCCGCCTCGCTGGAGCAGGCACGGAAGGCGGTGGAGACCGAGGAGCGGCGGCACCGCGAGGTCCAGGGCCGCATCACCCAGCACCGCCAGCTCCAGGAGCGCAACCAGACGCAGCTCAACGCGATCACCGATGCGCGCGGCGCGGCGGCCGCCATGGCCCAGCTCGAGCAGGCCCGGCGCATGATCGACGAGGACGAGCGGGAGCTCGAGGCCAGCAACGCCCGCCTCGCCGAGCTGCGCCACACCGTCGCCGCGCGCGAGCAGGCCATCGAGGAGCTGCGCCAGGCGCAGGAGCAGGCGCGCGCCTCGCTCGACGCCGACAGCGCCGACCTCCAACGGCAGCTCGCGGAGAAGCGGCGCGACCGCGGCGAGAAGGCCGCCCGCGTGCCGCGGAGCCTCCTCTCGCGCTACGACCGCATCGCGCGGCGCCACGTGCACGCGATCTATCCCCTCCGCGGCCACTCCTGCGGCCACTGCGACACGACGCTCCCGCTCCAGCGGCGCTCGGCGATGCGCAGCGGCGCGACCGAGATCTGCGAGGGGTGCGGCGTGCTCCTGTACGCGTCCGAATGATGCTTGTTCACCGCTCGGACGCGCCCTAGCTTTCCCGTGTGACCGCCTCCGCCGCACTCCCGTCGCTGCGCTCGGCGCAGGCCTCCGGGCCGCGCCGTCCACAGTCCCGCTGGACCGTCGCGGAGCCTCCGGATCCGGCCGCCGTCGCCGCCCTCGAGGCCGAGCTCCGCCTGCCGAGCGCGGTCTGCCGGCTCCTCGCCATCCGCGGCTACGGCGCCCCCGACCCGGCGAAGCTCTACCTCCGCCCGCGCCTCGAGCACCTGCACGAGCCGCACACGCTGCTCGACCTCGACCGCGCCGTGGAGCGCCTCGCCCGCGCCATCTCCGGGGGCGAGACGATCCTCGTCCACGGCGACTACGACGTCGACGGGATGTGCTCGACGACCATCCTCACGCGGACGCTGCGCGCGCTCGGCGGACGCGTCGTGCCGTTCATCCCGCGCCGGCTGCTCGACGGCTACGACCTCGGCGCCGCGGGCGTCGGGGCCGCGCTGGCGGCCGGCGCCACGGTCGTCGTCACGTGCGACTGCGGCACGAGCGCGCACGCGCCGATCGCCGAGCTGCGCGACGCCGGCGTGGACGTCATCGTCACCGACCACCACCTGCCCGGCGGGCCGCTCCCGGACGCGGCCTACGCGGTGCTCAACCCCAAGCGTCCCGGCTGCCCGTCGCTCGACAAGGACCTCGCGGCGGTGGGGGTCGTCTTCAAGCTCTCGCTCGCCCTCACCCGCGCGCTCGGCGGGAACGAGAACGCCGTCTTCGCGATGCTCGACCTCGTGGCGCTGGCCACGGTCGCCGACATCGCGCCGCTGCGTGGCGAGAACCGCGTCTTCGTCCGCTACGGCCTCAAGCTGCTCGCCGAGACGCAGAACCTGGGGCTGCGCGCGCTCATTCGCGCCGCGGGACTCGACGGCAAGACGCTGACGGCGGGGCGCGTCGGCTTCATCCTCGCGCCGCGGCTGAACGCCGTCGGCCGTCTCGGCCACGCGCTGCGCGGCGTCGAGCTGCTCATGGCGACCTCCGAGCACGAGGCCAACGCGATCGCGCGCGAGCTCGAGGAGCTCAACGCGCGCCGGCAGGAGGTCGACCGCGCCACGCTGGCGCGCGCTCGCGAGCTGGTGCAGCGGCTCGACCTCGACGAGACGTTCGGCATCGTCCTCGCCGAGGAGGGATGGCACCCGGGCGTGATCGGGATCGTCGCCTCGCGCATCGTCGAGGAGTTCGGGCGGCCGACGATCCTCGTCGCCGTGGAGGGCGGGGAGGGGAAGGGCTCCGGGCGCTCCATCTCCGCGTTCGACCTGCACGCGGGGCTCGCCGGCTGCCGTGACCTGCTGATCCGCTTCGGCGGCCACCGCTCGGCGGCGGGGATCACCATCGCCGCCGAACGAGTCCCGGAGTTCGCGCGGCGCTTCAACGACGTCGCGCGCGAGCGCCTCACGCCCGAGGACCTCATCCCCGACCTGCGCATCGACCTCGAGCTCTCGCTCGGCGACATCACGCCCGACCTCGAGGCGATGCTGCGCCACCTCGAGCCGTGCGGGATGGGGAACCCGTCGCCGGTGCTCGTCGCGCGCGGGGTGCGCCTCGCCGCCGCGCCGCGTACCGTGGGCAAGGACGGGCTGCGGCTCCAGCTCCAGGGGGACGGAGTGGACCTCCCGGCGCTCGGCTGGGGGATGGCGCCGCGGGGGCGCGAGCTCGCCGTCGGCCAGACGCTCGACGTGGCGTTCCGGCTCGAGCGCGACGAGTGGAACGGCGAATCCCGGCTGCAGGCGCGCCTGGTGGACTTCCGCGCCTGAATGCGCATCGTCGCCGGGCAGTGGCGGGGCCGCCGGATCGAGGCGCCGCACGACGACCGGGTGCGGCCCACCGCCGACCGCGTGCGCGAAGCCTGGATGAGCATCGTGAACCCGCTCCTCCCCGGCGCGAAGGTGCTCGACCTCTTCGCCGGCTCGGGTGCGCTCGGGCTCGAGGCGCTGTCGCGCGGCGCCGCGGTCGCCGAGTTCGTGGACCTCTCGCCGAGGAGCCTCGCCGCCCTGAGCGCGAACATCGACGCGCTCGGCGCGGGTGACGCGGCGGTGATTCACCGAGCCGACGCCCTGCGCTTCGTGCAGGGGCTCCCGGCGCACGCCTTCGACGTCGCCTTCGCCGACCCGCCCTACGGCCTCGGCATGGCCGCGCGCCTCGCCGAAGCCTGGCTCGCGACCCCCTTCGCCGACGTCCTCGGGATCGAGCACCGGCGGGACGAGGTGCTGCCGGGGGAAGGGGAGCGGCGGAAATATGGGTCGACCGTGATTACCTTCTATCGCGTCGAATGAGGGGCGCGGGACGCGGGACGCGCGCCGCGTCCGACCACGCGAGATCGCGATCCATCTCGTGCCGAGGTGTGCCATCGAACGCCGTTGCGCCACCACGCGTCCCCCGTCCCGCGTCCCCCTCTCGCCCCTCGACCCTCGACCCTCGCCCCTCTTGATCGCCATCTACGCCGGCAGCTTCGACCCGATCACGCGCGGGCACGAGGACCTCATGCGGCGCAGCCTCCAGTTCGTGGACCGGCTGGTCGTCGCCGTCGCCGTGAACTCGTCGAAGCAGCCGCTGTTCACGGTGGACGAGCGCGTCGAGATGATCCGGGAGGCGCTCGCCGACCAGCCGGCGATCGAGGTCCGGAGCTTCAGCGGACTGCTCGTCGACTTCGCCCGCGACGCCGGGGCCTCGCTCCTCATCCGCGGGCTCCGCGCCGTGAGCGACTTCGAGTACGAGTACCAGATGGCCCTCATGAACCGCCATCTCTCGCCGAAGCTCGAGACGGTGTTCATGGTCCCGTCGCTCGACACGACCTACATCAGCGCGAGCCTCGTGCGCGAGATCGCGCGCTACCACGGCGACATCTCCGGCCTCGTGTCGCCCGCGGTCGCGCGCGCCCTGCGGCGGAAGTACGACGGGCAATGACCTTCCTCGAGGAGGTCCGTTCGCGCGCCGCGGCCCGCCGACGACGCATCGTGTTCCCGGAGACGGCCGACGAGCGGACCCGCACCGCCATCGCCGCGCTCACGCGCGACCGGATCGTCGAGCCGGTCGCGCTTCTCGATCCCGCGGCGCCGGAGACGCACGCCGCGGTGCGCGCGCTCGGCGTGGAGGTCGTGGATCCGGCCGCCGGCTCGCGGCGTGCCGCCCACGCGGCGGCGCTCCTCGCCGCGCGCCGGCACAAGGGCATGACCGAGGAGGAGGCGGACCGCCTCTCGGGGACGTCTCTCTTCTTCGCCGATGCCCTCGTGCGCGACGGGGAGGCGGACGGCTGCGTCGCCGGCGCCGTGCACACGACCGGGGACGTGCTCCGCGCCGCGCTCTGGCTCGTCGGCCCCGCGCCCGGCGTGCGCACCGTCTCCAGCTCGTTCTACATGGTCGTGCCCCCCTTCCGCGGCACCGAGCAGGTGGAGGTGCTGACCTTCACCGACTGCGCCGTGGTGCCGTATCCCGACGCATCGCAGCTCGCCGACATCGCCATCGCCGCCGCGGCCGACCGGCGGCGCATCGTCGGCGACGAGCCGTGCGTCGCGCTGCTCTCGTTCAGCACGCGCGGGAGCGCCGCCGGTCCCTCCGTCGACCTCGTGAACCACGCGCTCGACGAGCTGCGCTCGCGCGCCCCGGGGCTCGCGGTGGACGGAGAATTGCAAGGGGATGCTGCGCTCGTCCCGGTTGTGGCCGGTCGCAAGGCGCCCGGCAGCCCCGTCGCCGGACGGGCGAACGTCCTGGTGTTCCCGTCCCTGGATGCCGGGAACATCGCGTACAAGCTGGTGCAGCGGCTCGCCGGCGCGAGCGCCGTCGGTCCCATCATCCAGGGGCTGCGGCGACCGTGCAGCGATCTCTCGCGCGGGGCCGTTGCCGATGACATTATCAATGTGGCGGCGATCACCGCCCTTCAGGCGGAAGGCCCGCCGGAACCGAGCATCACCGAGTCCCGTCAGGAGAGAACGTCATGAGCTTCTCGATCAAGAAGGAGGGTGACGTCGTCGTGGTGGATGTCGAAGGCCAACTCATCGTCGGCAACCGGCAGGAGCTGAAGCAGAAAGTGCTCGACGAGCTGGAGCGCGGCGAGAAGAAGTTCCTGATCGACTTCTCCCAGACGGGCTACATCGACAGCTCCGGCCTCGGCGTGCTCGTCTCGCTGTCCAAGAAGATCCGCGAGCAGGGCGGGGAGCTGCGGCTCGCCAACCTGAACGACGACCTGAAGACGCTCTTCGAGCTGACGAAGCTGGACACGCTCTTCCAGATCGCCGACACGCGTGAGCGCGCGCTCGACAGCTTCTGATCCCTCCCGACCGATCCTCGCTCCATCTTGAGCGGGCACGGCGCGCGGCCCTCCGGCCGCCGCGTCGTGCCCGTCCTCTTTTGTCCCGCGAATGATTCCCTCGCTAGACAACGGCGACGGCCTGCGCCCCGACGACGTGCGCGTGATCGAGGTGGACATCCCGAGCGACGTCCGCTACATCGAGCGCGTCGTCGAGCTCGTACGCCACGAGTGCCAGGTGATGAGCTTCAAGCCGCGACAGCTGATGCTCAACGTCCCTGTCGCGCTCACCGAGGCGCTCTCCAACGCCATCCTTCGCGGCAACCGCGACGATCCCGAGAAGCACGTGCACGTGCGCGCGACGGTGGACACGCGGCGGCTCGTCGTCGAGGTCGTGGACCAGGGCGCGGGCTTCGACATCGACGCCTGCACCCTCGACCCGACCACGCCCGAGAACGTCGGGCGCGAGGACGGCCGCGGGCTCTTCCTCATGCGCAACCTGATGGACCACGTCGAGCGCTACGCGGCGGGGAACGGCAACGTCGTGCGCCTCACCCTCGAGAAGGAATGAGCGAGCTCGCTGCGGTGCTCGAGGCCTTCAAGGCGGCCACGCGGTGCGAGGCCGCCGTGTGGTCGCAGGCGACGTCCGCCGCCTCGATCGTCACCGAGGCCAGCACCGACGACGTCACGCCGCCCGACGACCTGCCGCGCGGATACGGGTCCCCGCGCCACGTCGAGACCGACCGCGGCCGCATGCTCGTCGCCGCCGTCCCCGGCCCGCGCCGCGCGTGGCTCGCGCTCGGCCCGTGCCCGGTGCCGGACTTCGATCTCGAGGGCTACCTGCGCTTCGTCCTCCCCGTCGTCACGCAGTACCTCCAGTCGGCCCTCGAGGTGGAGCACGCGGCCAACGAGCTCGCCGAGCGCTACGAGGAGATCAACCTCCTCTACACGATCAGCGAGATCCTCGGCCGCACCGTCTCGCTGGAGGAGGCGGCGGCGACCATCCTCACCGAGGTGTCGGAGACGGTGGGCGCGCGGCGCGCGTCGATCCTCGTGCACGACCGCACCACCGACGCCCTGCACGTCGTCGCCTCGCTCGGCACCGACGCCGAGGAGCTGCCGTCGATCGCGGTCGACGACGAGTGCAGCGTGAGCGCCCACGTCTTCCGCACGCGCCACCCCGTGATCGCCGAGCCGGGCGAGCGGACCTGCCCGCAGGAGGTGGCGTACCGCCATGGCGCGATGCTCTCCGTGCCCATCATGTGGACGGCGCCGGGCGGCGCCGAGCCGCTCGGCGTCGTCAACCTCTCGGATCGGCGCTCGGGCCAGCCCTTCAGCGCGGGCGACCAGAAGCTCATCGCGGCCATCGCCACCCAGATCGGCACCGCCATCCAGAACGCGCGCCTCGTCCGCGAGTCGTTGAACCAGCAGCGGCTGCACCAGGAGATGCAGCTCGCGCACGACCTGCAGATGAAGCTCCTCCCCAGCGCCGCCGTCGTCGCGCCCGACGCGATGGTGGCCGCGCGCGTCGTCCCCGCGGAGAGCGTCGGCGGCGACTTCTACAACCTCTTCCGCCTCGGGGAGAAGCGCACCGGCGTCATGATCGGCGACGTCTCCGGGCACGGCTACCAGGCGGCGCTGATCATGGCGCTGATGATGAGCGCCTCCGCGATCCACTCCCAGACGACGGCCGATCCGGGCGAGACCCTCCACGCGCTGCTCTCCACGGTGCGCGAGGAGCTCGCCACGACGGAGATGTTCGTCTCGGCGTTCTACGGCGTGGTGGACCGGAAGCGCGGCGAGCTGCGGTGGGCCAACACCGGGCACCCGCACGCCTTCGTCGTCGGCGGCGACGGCACCAGCGAGCGCCTGCCGGCGAGCGATCCCCCGCTCGGCATGGCCGACGGGCAGCCGGTGACGCGCAAGCGGAAGTGGGTCGCCGGAACCGACCTCCTCGTCCTCTTCACCGATGGCGTGAGCGATGCCCGCAACCGCGCCGGCGACCGCCTCGGCGAGGAGCAGGTGCTGGAGACGGTGCGCCGGCATCGGGCCGACGCGCCCGACGACATCCTCCAGCGCGTCCTCGACGTGATCGAGCAGCACACCGGCGATACGCCGCGCCGTGACGACCTCACCGTCGTCGTGCTGCGGAGCTGACCGCCGTGCCCGACGACGAGGGCGGGCACGCTCCTCCGCCCGCGCCGCGCCGCTATCCGCCGACGCGGAAGAGCCTCGGCCAGCACTTCCTCTCCGATCCACGCATCCTCGGCCGCATCGTCGACGCGCTCGCGCTGCGCGGCGACGAGACGGTGGTGGAGATCGGCCCCGGCCGCGGCGCGCTCACCGACCTGCTCGTGCCCCGCGCGGGACGCGTGGTGGCGATCGAGTACGACCGCGCCCTCGCCGCCCTCCTGCGCGCTCGTTATGCGTCCGAGCCGAAGCTGCGCGTCGTCGAGGCCGACGTCCTCGCGACCCCGCTCGGCGAGGCCGCCGGCGGCGACTTCGTGCTCGTCGGCAACGTGCCCTACTACATCACGACGCCGATCCTCTTCCACGCCCTCGAGCCGCCGCGCCCGGCGCGCGCCGTCTACCTCGTGCAGCGCGAGGTCGCCGAGCGCCTCGCCGCGGCGCCCGGGGCGGAGGCGTACGGCGCGCTGTCCGTGAACGTGCAGGCCGTCGCGCGGGCCGAGCAGCTCTTCCGCGTCCCCGCCGGCGCCTTCCACCCGCCGCCGAAGGTGGAGAGCGCCGTCGTCCGCATCACGCCGCGCGCGGATCCGGTGGTGAGGGCCGACGAGGAAGCGGCGTATCGTCGCTTCGTGCAGGACGCGTTCAGCATGCGGCGCAAGCAGATGCGGCGCGTCCTGCGCTCGATCGCGGGGATGGGTGCGGACGACGCCGAGCGGATCCTGCGGGACGCGAGCGTGGATCCCGCGGCGCGGCCGGAGACGCTCGCGTCCGCGCAGTTCGCCGCCGTGCTGCGGCTTCTCCCGGCGCGCTAGTGTCGGTTGGTCAGGGCGTAGCTGAGCCCCTCGAGCTCCATCGCCATGTTCACGTTCTTGACCGTGACGTCCGTCGGCGCCTGGAGCTGGGTGGGGGCGAAGTTGAGGACGGCCTTGATCCCCGCCTTCACGACGCGGTCGAGCATCTTCTGCGCGGCGTCGCCCGGGACGGTGAGGACGGCGATCTCCGGGTGCTCCCGCTGGGCGTCGCGCTCCAGCTGCGCGATGTCGCGCACGGGGATGCCCTCGAGCTTGCGGCCGACCTTCTCGGGGTTGGAGTCGTAGGCGGCGAGGATGGAGAAGCCCCGCTGGCGGAAGCCGCGGTACTGGGCGAGCGCCGCCCCGATCTTGCCGGCGCCGATGATGATGACGCGCCACTCGCGGCCGAGGCCGAGGATCTCGCGGAGGCGGCCGGCGAGCTCCGGGACGGAGTAGCCGAGGCCACGCTTGCCGAACGAGCCGAAGAAGGAGAGGTCCTTGCGCACCTGGGCCGACGTCGTGCCCCCGTGACGCGCCAGTTCCTCGCTGGAGATCGTGGAGAGTCCGCGGCTTTCGAAGTCTTCCAGGAATCGCAGGTAGGCCGACAGGCGCCGGACCGTGGAATCTGCAATGCGTTTCACGGGACAGACGGGGCTTGTGAATGAATTCACAAGGTAACGGCCCCACCGTGCCTGCACCAGACGTTCATGCCCGTTATCTTCGGGCATGGCTGTCCACGTCGAGTCCGAGATCGGGCGCCTCCGGGCCGTCGTCGTGCACTCCCCCGGCCCCGAGCTGCTCGCCGTCACCCCGGCCAATCGCGCCGAGTTCCTGTACGACGACATCATCGACGCCGACAGCGCCCAGCGCGAGCACCGGCGCTTCGTCGCCCTCCTCGAGCGCTTCACCCGCGTCCACCAGGTTCGCGACCTCCTTCGCGAGGTGCTCGCCATCCCCGAGGCGCGCGCGCTCCTCATCCGCGAGGCGATGGACATCGTCCCCTACGAGCCCCTCGCGCGCGAGATCGGCGAGCTCGATCCGCAGACGCTCGCCTCGATGCTCATCGAGGGCCGCGAGGAGCCGCCCGGTCCCGTCGCCAAGGCGCTCAACGAGTGCGGCTACGTCCTGCCGCCGCTGCCGAACCTCTTCTTCACGCGTGACAGCTGCATCGTCGCCGGCGAGCACGTGCTCGTCGGCTCGATGCGCTACGCGATCCGCTGGACCGAGGCGATCATCATGAAGGTGCTCTTCATGTATCATCCGCGCCTCGCCAACGGCGGCATCCTCTACGACGGCGCGTCGGAGCGCCGCGTCAACTACACGCTCGAGGGGGGCGACGTCCACCCGCTGCGGCGCGACCTCGTCCTCCTCGGCTTCAGCGACCGGTCGAGCCCCGCGGCGATCGACCAGATCGCCCACGAGTTCTTCGAGCGCACGCCGGTCACCGACGTGGTCATCGTCGTGATGCCGAAGGTCACGACCGCGATCCATCTCGACATGATCTTCACCCAGGTGGACCGCGACCTCTGCGTCGTCTACCCGCCGTACTTCGTCGGTCCCGAGCGGCTCCCGGTCCTGCACTGGCACAAGGGGGACGCCACCCTCCGCGAGTGCCCCGACATCTTCGCCGCGCTCCGCACCTGCGGCATGCCGATGGAGCCGATCTTCTGCGGCGGCGACCGCCGCACGACGCAGGATCGCGAGCAGTGGGCGAGCGGCTGCAACTTCGCCGCGATGCGCCCCGGCGTCGTGCTGCAGTATCAGCGCAACGAGGTCACGCTGCGCGAGATGGAGCGCATGGGCTTCCGCGTCGTCTCCTCCGTCGCCTTCCTCACCGGCGAGGAGCGGCTCGCCGAGGGCGACCGCGCGGTGATCACCTTCGAGGGCGCGGAGCTGGTGCGCGGCGGCGGCGGCGCGCGGTGCATGACCTGTCCGATCGAGCGCGAGGACGCGTGGGATTGATGCCGCCGCAGCACGATGGTCCTCCGGGCGTGACGCTCGCCGCGCCGGAGACCCTCCTCACCACGCGCGCCCTCGACTACCTCGCCGCCGGTCCCGCCGACGCGGCGACGCTCGTCTCGCACGTCTGCCAGCTTCCCGGCGCGCCGCAGGCGGTCGCCGAGCACATCGCGTCGTCGCTCTTCGCCGGCGACCGCCGCTTCCTGCGCGAGCCGGACGGGCGCTGGCGCCTCGCCCTCGCCGAGGAGCGGCACCCGGCCGTCGTCCACCTCGACGCCGCGTCGCTGCGCGAGCTCTCGTACGTCGTCGTCGACGTGGAGACGACGGGGGGCCGCTCGGACGCGGGCGACCGCGTGACCGAGGTCGCGGTGGTGCTCGTCAGGCACGGCGCGCCGCCGGAGGTCGTGCTCGACACGCTCGTCAACCCGGAGCGCCCGATCCCGCGCTACATCACCGCGCTCACGAACATCTCGTGGGAGATGGTGAAGGACGCGCCGCCCTTCCGCGCGGTGTGCGGCCGGCTCCTCGAGGTCCTCGAGGGGCACGTCTTCGTCGCGCACAACGCGGCGTTCGACTGGCGTTTCCTGTCCATGGAGGTCGAGCGCGCCACCGGGCGCGCGCTCGACGGGCGGCGGCTCTGCACGGTGAAGCTCGCGCGCAAGCTCCTCCCGCAGCTCCGGCGCCGGTCCCTCGACTACGTCGCCGCGCACTACGCCATCGACATCGGCGCGCGGCACCGCGCCGGGGGCGATGCCCTCGCCACGGCCCACGTCCTGCTCCGGCTCCTCGACGACGCCCGCGACCGCGGCTGCGCGACGTGGGACGACCTCGAGCGGCTGCTCGGCGCGACGGCGCGCAAGCGCCGCCCGCGCCGCCCGTCGGCGCTCCCGCAACCCGTGTCGAAGGACACCACCGCATGAGCCTCTCGCCCACCGTGCAGAGTCGGCAGCTCGGCCGATGGCGCATCCACGCGATCCAGGCCGGCGGCCAGAAGCTCGACGGCGGCGCCATGTTCGGCGTCGTCCCCAAGCCGCTCTGGGAGCGTCGCATCCCCGCCGACGAGAAGAACCGCATCCAGCTCGGCATGCGCTGCCTGCTCGTCGAGCACGACGTCGGCCCCGTGCTCATCGACACGGGGGCGGGGAACAAGGAGAACGACAAGTTCTACCAGATCTACGGGGTGGAGAACCGCGCCGAGCCCGGGCCGACCTGGCTCGAGGAGGGGCTCCGGGCGGTCGGCGTGCAGCCCGCGGACGTCGCCCTCGTCATCAACAGCCACCTGCACTTCGACCACGCGGGCGGCAACACGCTCCACGATGCCGACGGGACGCTGAAGCCGGCGTTCCCCAACGCGCGCTACGTCGTGCAGCGCGGCGAGTACGAATGGGCGACCCATACGAACGAGCGCACCGCCGCCAGCTACTTCGACCACAACTACGTGCCGCTCCACGAGGCGGGCTGCTTCGACTTCGTCGAGGGGGAGCGGGAGATCGTGAGCGGGATCCGCGCGATCCCCACCCCCGGGCACACCCCGGGGCACCACGGCCTGCTCCTCGAGTCCGACGGCGAGAAGGCCTTCTACCTCGCCGACCTCGCCCCGACCGCGCACCACCTGCCGCTCCCCTGGATCATGGGCTACGACGTCGAGCCACTCGTCACGCTCGAGTCGAAGCGCCGCATCCTGCGCCGCGCCGTCGACGAGGACTGGCTGGTCGTCTTCGAGCACGACGCGGAAACGGCGTGGGGGAGGGTGGTGCACGATGGGAAGTCGTATGGGGTGAGGCGCGAGGGGTGAGACTGGCGGTGCGAAGCGCGGTGCGCGCCTGAGCGGAACAGCGTAGTTGGTTCTTGGTCCTTGGCCGGCGTCGGGAAGTTCCATGGAGCATCCCGAGCGGCTCGCCAAGAACCAATCACGAATGACCAATGACGCCCGTGCGCCAGCGCGTCTCTCGTCCCCTCACCCACACCGCTAACCCGTTGCCGGCCAAGCGCCTCCCGCTTGACGCCCACTCCCCGCTGGCCTAGTTTTCGCCGAACAACATGCCAAGTGGAGCGCGAATGCCGCTCCCACCCTCTGGCCTCTCGCCCACCAGCGACGAGCGCTGCAGGAGTCCTCGATCAGAACGGCCGCCCGCCCGTAGTGCGGGATCGACGGCCGCCCGCGCGGATTCCTCTGAGGGTCCGCGCTTTCGTTTTTCTCTCTCGACGAGGACTTCGGTATTCAGGACACCACAAAGCGCGTGCGGGTCAATCGACAGATCCGCATCAGCCCGGTCCGCGTGATCGGTTCGGACGGTTCGCAGCTCGGGATTCTCGAAGTCGATGCCGCGCTCCGCATGGCCGAGGAGCAGGGACTGGATCTGGTCGAAGTCGCGGCCACCGCTCGCCCGCCCGTCGTCCGCATCATGGACTACGGCAAGTACAAGTTCGAGATGGCGAAGCAGGCGCGGCAGGCGAAGAAGAAGCAGCACGTGATCGAGCTCAAGGAGGTCAAGTACCGCCCAGGCATCGATCAGCACGACTTCGACACCAAGACCCGGCACGCGCGCCGTTTCCTCGAAGAGAAGAACAAGGTCAAGGTGACCATGATGTTCCGTGGTCGCCAGGTCGCGCACCCGGAGCTCGGTCAGGCCGTGCTCGATCGGGTCGCGGCGGAGCTCGCCGACGTCTCCAAGGTCGAGACCGCGGGACGGCTGGAGGGCAAATCCATGACGATGATTCTGGCGCCGAAATGAGGGCGATCCCATCATGAAGATGAAGACCCACAAGGGCGCGAAGAAGCGCTTCAAGACCACCGGTTCGGGCAAGGTCAAGCGCTTCCGGGCGTACAAGAGCCACATCCTCACCAAGAAGACCGCCAAGCGGAAGCGCCGCCTGCGCCAGTCGGACACGATCCAGACGGCGGGCGATCAGAAGCGAATCAAGCGCCTCCTGCAGGCCTAAGGAGAGAGACCCATGCCTCGCGCCGTATCGAACGTTCCGCGCCTGAAGCGGAAGAAGCAGATCATGAAGGCCGCCCGCGGCGGCTTCGGAGCACGCAGCAAGCTGTGGAAGGCCGCGAAGGAGAACGTGGAGCGCGGCTGGAAGTACGCGTACCGCGACCGCAAGGCGAAGAAGCGCGACTTCCGCCGCCTCTGGATCACGCGCATCAACGCCGCCGCCCACGAGAACGACTTGAACTACAACTCGTTCATCAACGGCCTGAAGCTCGCCGGCATCGAAGTGAACCGGAAGATCCTCGCCGATCTCGCGGTGCATGATCCCTCGGCGTTCACCGCGCTCGCCGAGAAGGCGCGCTCCGCGCTGAACGCGGCGTAACGCGTAGCGCGGGACGCGGGACGCGCGGCGCGCCCGCGCGTTGAAGCTTCGCGGCGGCAGTGCGAGATTCCACGCACTGCCGCCGTTCTGCATCCGTCCATCGCGATCATGACCACTCCCGCCACACTCCAGTCCTTCCTCGACCAGGTCGAGGAGCTGGAGCGCGAAGCCGTTCCCGCGCTCCAGCGCGCCGACACGCCCGAGGCGCTCGAGGAGCTCCGCATCCGCTACCTCGGCGACACGCGCGGCTGGCTGAAGAAGATCCAGCGCGAGCTCGGCGCCGTGCCGAAGGAGGACAAGCCCGCCGCCGGACGGCGCTTCAACGAGGTGAAGACGCTGCTCGAGGGGCTCCACGACGAGCGACGGCAGTCGCTCGCCACGCGTCCCTCGTCCCTCGGCCCCCGCGCCGACCTGACGCTCCCGCCCCGGTTCCCGTGGCGCGGCGCCAAGCACCCGGTCACCCTCGTCATCGAGGAGATCGAGGCGATCTTCCGGGAGTTGGGCTTCACCGTCGCCCTCGGCCCCGAGGCCGAGACGGAGTGGTACAACTTCGGCGCGCTCAACTTCCCGCCCGACCACCCGGCGATGGACATGCACGACACGCTGTACCTGCACGACGACGTGCTGCTCCGCACGCACACCTCGCCCGTCCAGGTGCGCACGCTCCAGCGCTGGGCGCCGCCGATCCGCATCCTCGTCCCGGGCAACGTGTATCGCCGCGACTTCTTCGACGCGTCGCACGCGCCGGCGTTCGCCCAGATCGAGGGGCTGTGCGTCGACGAGGGGATCTCCTTCGTCGACCTGAAGGCGACGCTCAATCGCTTCGCGCAGCGGTTCTTCGGCGCGCGCGCCACGCGCTTCCGGCCGAGCTTCTTCCCGTTCACCGAGCCGTCGGCCGAGATGGACGTGCAGTGCGGCGTGTGCGGCGGCTCCGGCTGCCCGACGTGCAAGGGCACGGGGTGGGTGGAGATCCTCGGCTCGGGGATGGTGCACCCCGCCGTCCTCGAGGCGGCCGGGGTGGACAGCGAGCGGTACACCGGATGGGCGTTCGGGATGGGCCCGGCGCGCATCGCCCTCAGTCGCTACGGCATTCCCGACATTCGCATCCTGTACGATTCCGACGTGAGATTCCTCGAGCAGATGGCCGAGCCGGCGGCGAGCGGCGGCGCGAACGGAGCCGGCGCATGAACGTCTCCTACGAGTGGCTGCGCGCGTTCGTCCCGATGGACGAGACGCCGGCGCAGCTGCGCGACCTCATCACGGCGCGCGTGGCGACGGTGGACGAGCTGCTGCCGCTGCGCGGCGACCTCGCGCCCTTCGTCATCGCGCGCGTCGTCGAGGAGGGGCCGCACCCGGACTCCGACCACCTCCACGTCACGAAGGTGGACGCGGGCACGGGCGAGCTGCTCGACGTCGTGTGCGGCGCGCCGAACGTGGCGGCGGGGAAGCTCTACCCCTTCGCGCCCACCGGCACGATCATGCCTAACGGGCTGAAGATCGAGCGGCGGAAGATCCGCGGCGCCGTCTCCAACGGCATGCTCTGCTCGGCGCGCGAGCTCGGCCTCGGCGAGGACCACGAGGGCATCCTCGAGCTCGACGTCGACGTCCCTCCGGGCACGCCGCTGCTGCGCGCGCTGCCCCTCGGCGACACGCGGCTCGTCATCGACGTCCTCCCCAACCGGCCGGACCTGCTCTCGCACCTCGGCGTGGCCCGCGAGGTCGCCGCCGCGGTCGACCGGCCGATGATGCTCCCCGCGCTGGACGGGGCGACGGCGCCCATCCCGGAAGCGAAGCGCTTCCGGAAGGCGGGAAACGCCGGCGGCATCGCCGTGCACGTCGAGGAGGAGGGGCTCGTCAACCGCTTCATGGGCGTCGTCCTCCGCGGCGTGAAGGTCGGCCCGAGCCCGGACTGGCTGGTGAAGCGGCTCGAGTCGGTCGGCTCGCGCTCGATCAACAACATCGTCGACGCCAGCAACTACATCCTCCACGAGCTGGGCCAGCCCACGCACGCCTTCGACCTGGCGAAGCTCGAGAAGGCGAGCATCGTCGTCAGGCGCGCCAGGCCCGGCGAGCGCATCACGACCCTCGACGGCACGGAGCGCGCGCTCGATCCGGAGACGATCGTGATCGCCGACGCGGTGAAGCCGCAGGCGATCGCCGGCATCATGGGCGGCCAGGAGAGCGAGGTCACCGACGCCACGACGGACGTCTTCCTCGAGGTGGCGAACTTCAACGCGCGCCGAATCCGCGCGGCGCGGCGCCGGCTCGGGCTCAGCACCGACGCGAGCTATCGGTTCGAGCGCGGGGTGGACGTGGCGCTCGCGCCGCGCGCCCTCGAGCGCCTGGCGCAGCTCATCATCGCCCTCGCCGGCGGACGGGTCGAGGCGCCGCCGGTGGACGTGTACGCGGGCGAGCCCGCCCGCACGCCCCTGACCCTCCGCGCCTCCCGCGTCGCGCGCGTGCTCGGCGAGCCGATTCCCGCCGAGACGGCCGCGGGGCTGCTGCGCGCCATCGGCTTCGACGCCGTCGCCGAAGAGGGCGGGGAGGACGTTCGCGTCCTCCCGCCGAGCTGGCGCAGCGACGTCGTCGCCGAGATCGACCTGATCGAGGAGGTCGCGCGGCTCTGGGGCTACGACAACTTCCCCGACGAGATCCGGGCCTTCCGCCCCGGCAACTCGCCCGACGCGCCGCTCTGGCTCACCTCGCGGCGCGTGCGCGACGCGCTCGTCGGCGCCGGCTTCCTGGAGCTCCGCCCGATGCCGTTCGTCCGCGGCGCGGAGCAGGGCTTCGTGCGCGTCGCCAATCCGCTCGCCGAGAATGAGGCGTACCTGCGCCGCGAAGTGCTCGACACGCTCGCCCGGCGCGCCGAGTACAACCTCGCCCACATGCAGGGCAACATCCGTATCTTCGAGATCGGCTCGGCCTTCAGCCCGGTGGTCGGCGAGGCGCTGCCGCGCGAGGAGATGCACGTCGCGCTGCTGGCCATGGGCGAGCGCCGGCCGCCGCACTTCACGGAAGGCAAGCCGCCCGTCTTCGACGAGTGGGACGCCAGGGCGCTGGGCGAGCTGGTGGCGCGCGAGAGCCACCCCGGGGCGGCGGTGACGCTCGCGCCCGCGGGGGGCGACGTCCTGTGGGACATCCTCGTGAACGACGAGTCGCGGGGTGTGGTGCGCCGCGTCCCCCTGGACGCGCCGGTCTGGGCCGCGCCGGCGTACGGCGTCGAGCTCTCGCTGGACGTGGTCTCCTCGGCGCAGGTGGCACCGCCGGGGGAGAACGCCCATCGCACCCCGGAGGCGGCGCCGCCGGCCCATCCGCCGAAGCGGTATCGCCCGCTGCCGACGACGCCGGCGGCCGAGTTCGACCTCGCGCTCCTCGTGCCGTCGGCGCTCGACGCGGCCGACGTCGAGGCGGTCATCCGGCGCGCGGCGGGGGAGCTACTTGAGAAGCTCCAGCTCTTCGACCTGTACGTCGGCGAGGGAGTGGCGGCCGACCGGCGCAGCCTCGCCTGGCGGTTGACGTTCCGGCACCCGGAGCGCACCCTACGGGACAAGGAGATCGAGGGGCGGCGCGCGAAGATCCTGTCCGTCCTCCAACAGGAGCTCGATGTCAGACAACGATCGACCTGAGCTGCGCGCCCTGCACGAGCTCGCGTACCTCCTCGGCAACCTGAGCGAGGAGCTGGCGGGCTTCCGCCGCCGCGCCCTGGTGGCCGAAGCCAGGGTGCGGGAGCTGGAGGAGGTGGGCAGCCCGGGCGCCGAGGATCGCTCGCTGCGGGACCGGATCGCCGAGCTGGAACAGGAGAACGCCGTCCTCCAGGCGCGGCTGGAGGGTGCCACCACGCGCACCCAGGCCATGCTCGACCGCGTGCATTTCCTGCGGCAGCAGCTCCAGGGAGAGGAGCGATGACGACCGGGAAGAAGCACTCGGTGCGCATCACGATCCTGAACGAGGAGTACACGATCAGGAGCGACACCCCCCCGGAGCAGACGCGAGCGGTCGCCGAGTACCTGGACAACGCGATCCGGGAGGTCATGGCGAGCGGGCACGTGGTCGAGTCCGGCAGGGCCTCCATCCTGGCCGCGCTGCGCATCACCGCCGAGCTCTTCGACGCCCGTGCGGCGGCGGAAGAGATCACGGAGTCGCTGAATGCGCTGAGCGCGGACATCCGGAGACTGCTGCCGCCGGCCAAGAGGGGTGAGGGCGGCGATTAGCGGGGGCTGGGAGGGGCGAGGGTCGACGGGCGAGGGTCGAGAAGGAGCGGGAAGTAGTGAGAAAGGAGAGTAGGAACGAGAACGGCCGTTCCCCCTGCCAGGCCGCTGACCCACCATCTCGACCCTCGACCGTCGACCCTCGACCCTTGCGCAGGCGAAGCCAGCGCACGTACCTTGGTTCCCGTAGGCAGGCTGACCCGTAGGTTCATGCGCGGTTTGCAGTTAGCTCGCCCAGTTCGCGCCCTACGCCGGCGCGGGCTCGACTGGATGCTTCCGGGCTGCGCTCTACGAGAAAGTTCTACCTGTTTCCGCGGCCCCGCTGCGGTGGAGCATAGATCTCAATGAACGCGATCGCGATCATCGCCGCGCTGGGCACGCTCATCATCGCCTCGCCGGCGTTTTTGTTTCTGGGTCGCCGCATGGGGAGCAGCGCGGAGCTCCGGCGCCAGCGCGCGGCGAAGGCGACCGCCGAGGAGAGCGCGAAGCGCATCGTATCGGACGCCGAGCGTGAGGCGGACGGCATCCGCAAGAGCGCGGTGCTCACCGGCAAGGAAGAGCTCATCCGGCTGCGCGAGAACTTCGAGGCGGAGATCCGCGGGCGGCGCGAGGAGATCGAGCGCGAGGAGCGCCGGGTCAGCGAGCGCGACACGATCCTCGACCGGAAGTTCGAGATGCTGGAGCAGCGCGACAAGGAGCTGGGGCGTCGCGCGAGCGAGTTCGGCCGGCGGGAGAAGCTGGTCGCGCAACGGGAGGAGGAGCTCGACAAGCTCGTGGCCGACGAGCGCCGCCGCCTCGAACAGATGGCGGGGATGAGCGCGCAGGACGCCAAGGCGGAGCTGATGCGCCGGATGGAGGAGGAGGCGCAGGCGGACGCCGCCAACCGGATCCGCGAGATCCGGGAGACCGCCCGCCGCAACGCGGAGCGCGAGGCCAAGAAGATCGTCGCCCTCGCCATCCAGCGGATCGCCGCCGAGCACACCGCCGAATCGACGGTGTCCGCCGTCTCGCTGCCGAACGACGAGATGAAGGGGCGGATCATCGGCCGCGAGGGGCGGAACATCCGCGCCTTCGAGCTCGCCACGGGGGTGGACGTGATCATCGACGACACCCCGGACACCGTGGTCGTGTCGTGCTTCGATCCGATCCGTCGCGAGGTCGCGCGGCTGGCGCTCGAGAAGCTGGTGTCCGACGGGCGCATCCACCCGGGGCGCATCGAGGAGGTCGTCAACAAGGCGCGCAAGGAGGTCGACGCCGCCATCGTCGAGATGGGCGAGCAGGCGGCGTACGAGACCGGCGTGCACGGCCTGCATCCCGAGCTCGTCAAGCTCGTCGGGCGCATGCACTGGCGCACGAGCTACGGCCAGAACATCCTCCAGCATTCCAAGGAAGTGGCGTGGCTGGCGGGGATGATGGCGGCGGAGCTCGGGCTGGACGTGCCGATGGCCAAGCGCGGCGCGCTCCTCCACGACATCGGCAAGGTGCTGACGCACGAGCACGAGGGGACGCACGTGCAGCTCGGCGTGGAGGTGGCGACCAAGTACGGCGAGAACCCGCTCGTCGTGAACTGCATCGCCGCCCACCACGACGACGTGCCGCACGAGAGCGAGATCTCGGTGCTGGTCCAGGCGGCGGACGCGATCTCCGGCTCGCGGCCGGGGGCGCGGCGCGAGGCGTTCGAGACCTACGTCAAGCGGCTGGAAGGGCTGGAGAAGATCGCGTCGAGCTACAAGGGCGTGGAGAAGGTCTACGCCATCCAGGCCGGGCGCGAGGTGCGCATCATCGTCATGCCCGACGACGTGGACGACGTGCGCATGACGACGATGTCGGAGGAGATCGCGCGCCGGATCGAGACGGAGCTCCAGTATCCGGGGCAGATCAAGGTGGTGCTCATTCGCGAGACGAGGGCGGTGGAATTTGCCCGTTGAGATGATCGGGGCGCCCGCCACGCGCGGGGCGCTCATCGACGGCACCGCCGTCGCGCGGAAGGTGCGCGCGCGCGTGGCCGAGGAGACCGCCGCGCTCGTGCAGCGCGGCATCCAGCCGGGGCTCACGGTGGTGCTGGTGGGCGAGGACCCGGCGAGCGCGGTCTACGTGCGCTCGAAGGGCAAGGCGTGCGTCGAGGCGGGGATGAAGAGCGACACGATCCGGCTCCCCGCGACGACCAGCCAGGACGAGCTCCTCGCCGTCGTCGACCGGCTCAACGCCGACCCGACGGTGCACGGCATCCTCGTGCAGATGCCGCTGCCGAAGCAGATCGCGCCAGACGCGGTGATCAAGCGCATCCGTCCCGACAAGGACGTGGACGGCTTCCATCCGGTGAACGTCGGGAAGATGCTCATCGGCGAGAGGGACGGGTTCGTGCCGTGCACCCCCGCCGGCTGCCAGGTGCTGCTCCAGGAATACGGGGTGGAGACGAAGGGGGCGGAGGTGGTGGTCGTCGGCCGCAGCAACATCGTCGGCAAGCCGGTCGCGGCGCTGCTCATGCAGCCCGGGCCCCGCGGCGACGCGACGGTGACCGTCTGCCACAGCCGCACCCGCAACCTCGCCGACCACACCCGGCGCGCCGACATCGTGATCGCGGCGATCGGCAAGCCGCGCTTCATCACGGCGGACATGGTGAAGCCGGGGGTCGTGGTGATCGACGTGGGGATCAACCGCGTCGAGGACGCGAGCGCGAAGAACGGCTATCGCCTCGTGGGCGACGTCGCCTTCGACGAGGTGAAGGAGCTGGCGTCGCTGATCACGCCGGTGCCGGGGGGCGTGGGCCCGATGACGATCGCGATGCTCCTGCAGAACACCGTGCGCGCCGCGGCGCGGACGCTGGGCTGAGATGGCGAGGCGTCGAGGCACGCCCCAGTCGGCGGGCGAGCTGGAGCTGTTCCCGTCCGGGTCCCTCTCGCCTCAGGCCTCCTCGGCGAGGGTCGAGGGTCGGGTGTCGAGGGTCGAGAAGGACGCCGGGACGCATCTCGACCCTCGCCCCTCGACCCTCACCCCTGAAGTGGGCCTCGACCCTCGACCGTCGACCCTCGACCCTGGCGAGGACCTGTACGAGGAGACCGGCTCCCTCTTCCCGGGGGCGAGCCCCAACAGCGCCGTCGCCATCTCCACCCTCACCGCGACGGCGAAGGACGTCGTCGAGGGCGCGTTTCCGGCGCTCTGGGTGCGCGGCGAGGTCACGGGGTTCAAGGCGCACCGCAACGGGCACTGGTACTTCAGCCTGCGCGACGATCTCGCACAGCTCCGCTGCGTGGTGTGGGCGCGCGACACGCGCGGCATCCCCGCGCCGCCTGACGAGGGGATGCAGGTCGCGGCGTTCGGGCAGCTCACCGTCTATCCGGCGCGCGGCGAGATGCAGTTCACCATCCGCCGCATGGAGGCGGAGGGGGACGGGCTCTGGCGCAAGGCGCTGGAGCTGACGCGCCTCAAGCTCGAGGCGGACGGGCTGCTGGCGCCGGAGCGCAAGCGCGGGATCCCGCGCTTCCCGCGCTGCATCGCCGTCGTGACGAGCCCGGACGGCGCGGCGCTGCACGACATCGCCGCCGTCGTTCGGCGGCGCGCGCCGGGCGTGCGCCTCGTCGTCGTCCCCGCCGCGGTCCAGGGGGAGAGCGCCCCGGGGGAGCTGTGCGCGGCGCTCGCCCGCGTCGCGCGCTGGGGCGGCGCCGACACCGTGATCGTCGGCCGCGGCGGCGGCGCGCGCGAGGACCTCTGGGCGTTCAACGACGAGCGCGTCGCCCGCGCCGTCGCGGCCTGCCCCGTTCCCACCATCTCCGCCGTCGGCCACGAGATCGACCTCACGATCTGCGACCTCGTCGCCGACCTCCGCGCGCCGACGCCGTCGGCGGCCGCCGAGGCGGCCGTGCGCTCGACCGAGGAGCTGTACGCCGCGCTGCGCGGCACCGCCGCCCGCCTGACGAGCGCGCTGCAGAATCGCGCTCGTTCGGCGGCGCTCACCCTGCGCCGCACCGAGCGGCACTTCGTCCTCGCCGTGCGCCACGGCGTCGAGCGCCGCCGCGCGTCGGTGGACGGCCTCGCCGGCCGGCTCGACGCCCTCAGCCCGCTCGCGACGATGGCCCGCGGCTACGCCATCGCGCGCGGCGTGGACGGTGCCACGCTGGCGAGCGTCGCCCAGTTCACGGCGGGGATGCGCTACGACCTCGTCGTGCGGGACGGCACGGTGCGCTCGCGCGTGGACGCCACTCCGGACTCCGACCGATGACCTCCGTGCCCGATTCTCCCTCCTTCGAAACCCGCCTGGAGCGCCTCGAGGCGATCGTCGCCGAGCTGGAATCCGACGGCGTGCCCCTCGCGCGCGCGCTCGAGCTGTTCCAGGAGGGGGTCGAGTGCCTCCGCGCGGCGACGACGGAGCTGGGGCGCGTCGAGGAGCAGGTGCAGCGCCTCGTCGAGCGCGAGGACGGCTCGTTCGAGCTCGATGACCTCCGGGGCTGAGGCGACGCGAGGGCTCTTCGCCGCCGACCGCGCGGCCATCGACGCGGCGCTCGCCGGCTTCGCCGACCGCTTCCTCCCCGAGCTCGGCGCGCCGGTCGGCGACGCGATCCGCTACGGCCTCCTCGGCGAGGGGAAGCGCTTCCGCGGCATCCTCTTCCTGGCCGCCTATCGGGCCGCCGGCGGGCGCGGCGACGCCACCGAGCTCGCCGCGGCGATCGAGGTCGTCCACGCCTACTCGCTCGTCCACGACGACCTCCCGTGCATGGACGACGACGACATGCGCCGCGGCCGGCCCACCGTGCACCGCGTCTTCGGCGTGCCCGCGGCGACCGCCGCCGGCGTCGCGATGGTGCCGCTCGCCGCGCGATGCGCCGTGCAGGGGGCGCGGACGCTCGGGCTGTCGGAGCAGGCGACGGGGCGCATCGTCGCCACGCTCATGCAGGCCTCCGGCGCCGGTGGCATGATCGGCGGGCAGCTCCTCGACCTGGAGGGCGAGGGGCGCGCGCTGAGCCTCGAGGAGCTCGAGGCCGTGCATCGCGCGAAGACGGGGGCGCTCATCACCGCGTCCGCGATCCTCGGCGGGATCGCGGCCTCGGCGCCCGACGACCGCCTGACGGCGCTCGAGCGCTACGGCGCCTCGCTCGGCCTCGCCTTCCAGATCGCCGACGACGTCCTCGACGTCACCGCCACGACGGACGTCCTGGGCAAGACCGCGGGGCGCGACGTCGCCCTCGGGAAGAGCACGTACCCCGCGCTCCTCGGCATCGACGGCGCCTGCGCGCGCGCCGAAGCGGCGATCGCCGACGGGTGCGAGGCGCTGCGCCGGGAGGGCCTGCTCACCCCGGTACTCGAGCGCCTGGCGCGCTTCATCGTCGAACGGCGGTCGTAAGCGCCCGAATGGGCACGCGGCGGCCGCTTCCGCTAGTTTTCTAGCGGTCCTTACCATCACGCATGGCCATACTCGACCGCATTCATTCGCCCGCCGATCTCCGCACCTTGCCGCGCGGCGAGCTGGAGACGCTCGCCGACGAGATGCGGGCGCGCCTGATCGACGTCTGCTCCCGCACCGGTGGTCACATCGGCGCGGGATTGGGCGTGGTCGAACTGGCCATCGCGCTGCACTACACGTTCGACACCCCGCGCGACCAGCTCGTGTGGGACGTCGGCCACCAGGGCTACCCGCACAAGCTCCTCACCGGGCGGAACGACCGCATGGAGACGCTGCGCCAGGAGGGGGGCGTCTCCGGCTTCCTCAAGCGCAGCGAGAGCGAGTACGACGCGTTCGGCGCCGGCCACGCCGCTACCTCCATCTCCGCCGGCTTCGGCATGGCCGTGGGGCGCGACCTGCGGAAGGAGAAGTTCAAGGTCGTCTCGGTCATCGGCGACGGCGCCCTCACCTGCGGCCTGGCGTACGAGGGGCTGAACAACGCCGGCCACTCCGACCGCGACTTCATCGTCGTCCTCAACGACAACGAGATGTCCATCGCGCCGAACGTGGGCGCGATGTCGAAGTACCTCAACTCGATGCAGACCAACTCGCTCTACAACCGGGTGCGCTCGGCGATCGGCGGGTTGGTCGACAACGCCCCGGGAAAGCTGGCGAACATGCGGACCGTCCTCCTCAAGTGGGAGGAATCCATGAAGATGTTCCTCACCCCCGGCGTGCTGTTCGAGGAGCTCGGCTTCCGCTACTTCGGCCCGATCGACGGGCACGACATCGGCGCGCTGGTCGAGACCTTCCAGGCGGTGCGCGAGATGACCGGCCCGCGCTTCGTCCACGTCCTCACGCAGAAGGGGAAGGGTTTCCCGGCGGGCGAGCACACCGAGAAGTGGCACGCGCTGCCGCCCAACCACGACCCGGCCACCGGCAAGCAGATCACCGTCTCGACGGCGAACCCGAACTACACCGCGGTCTTCGGCACGGGGCTGACCGAGCTCGCCGCCGAGTGCCCGGAGCTCGTGGCGATCACCGCCGCCATGCCGAGCGGCACGGGGACGGGGATCTTCGCCAAGGCGCACCCCGACCGCTTCTTCGACGTCGGCATCGCCGAGGGGCACGCGGTCACCTTCGCCGCCGGACTGGCGACGCGCGGCGTGAAGCCGGCGGTCGCGATCTACTCGACCTTCCTCCAGCGCGCGTACGACAACATCATCCACGACGTCGCGATCCAGTCGCTGCCGGTGATCTTCTGCATGGATCGCGCGGGGCTGGTGGGCGAGGACGGCGAGACGCACATGGGGCTGTACGACATCGCCTACATGCTCGCCGTGCCGGAGATGACCGTGACGGCGCCGAAGGACGGGCGCGAGATGCTCGGCCTCCTGCGCGCCGCGGTGCGCCACGAGGCGGGGCCGTTCTCGATCCGCTACCCTCGCGCCGCGGCGCCCGACCTGGTGCCGCCGATCCGGGAGATCGAGCCGGTGCCGTATGGCACGTGGGAGGTGGTGCGGCGCGGGGGGGAGATCGCGATCCTCGCCGTCGGCACGATGGTCGAGCCGTCGCTCGCCGCGGCGGAGACGCTGGGGCACGAGGGGCTGAACGTGACCGTGGTCAACTGCCGCTACCTGAAGCCATACGACGAGATCACCCTCGCCGCGATCCTCAGCGACCACCGGCAGGTGCTCGTCGTCGAGGAGGGCACGGTGGTCAACGGCTTCGGCGCGTTCATGGCCGCGGTGATCGAGCGCCAGGATCCCGCGGTCCGCGTCGCCGTGCACGGCGTGCCCGATCTGATCATCCACGCGGCCTCGCGCGCGCGACAGCTCCAGGTGACGGGGCTGGATGCCGCGGGCATCGCCGAGCGCGTGCGGGCGCTGCACGAGAGCGAGGCGATGGCCGGGTGATCCGGGTCGGCGTGGTGGGACACCAGGGCTACACCGAGCTGGAGTCCGTCCTTCGCACGCTGCGGGAGATGGCCCCCGCGCTGGATCTGCGCCTCTTCTTCGAGGAGGGACTGCTCGGGGCGGCGGCATGCGGCGAGCCGATGACCGACCCCACGACGCTCGACGTGCTCGTCACGCTCGGCGGCGACGGAACGCTCCTGCGCGGCGCCCGCATGCTGAACCTCCAGCCGGTGCCGATCATCGGCGTCAACCTCGGCCACCTCGGCTTCCTCACCTGCTGCCCGGCGCAGGAGCTCTCGTCGGCGCTCATGCGCTTCGCCCGGCGCGACTACTTCGCCGAGTCGCGGATGGTGCTCGACGCACGCGTGCTCGACGCCGCCGGCCGCGAGCTGCACCAGTGGTTCGCGCTCAACGACGTCGTGCTCCACAAGGGCGGCTTCGCCCGCGTCGTGCGGCTGCGCGTCGCGGCGAACGGGGAGGCGATGGGCAACTACGTCGCCGACGGCGTCGTCGTCTCGTCGCCCACGGGATCCACTGCGTACAGCCTCTCGGCAGGGGGGCCGGTGGTCTTCCCGACGCTGGAGACGCTCCTCGTGACCCCGATCTCCGCGCACACCCTCGCCATCCGGCCGGTGGTGCTGCCGTCGAGCGCGGAAGTCACGATGCAGGCGGAAGACAACCCCGAGGAGCTTTTGGTGACGATCGACGGCCAGCTCGGGGCGACCTTCTCGGCGGGCCAGGTCCTCGCCATCCGGCGCGCCGTGGGGGCCGTCCTCATCGTCCGCTTCCGCGGCGGCAGCTTCTTCTCCACGTTGCGGCAGAAGCTGGGGTGGGGCGGGCTGCAGGAGCGGGGAGACTAGGCGGGCGCGGAACGAGTGGTGGAGTCTCGGCGCGGTCGTTAGTCTCGGAGGACCACAGATCGCGCCTGAACCGCGAATCTGCTAGCGCGTTTCTGGTCATTGGTTCTTTGTTCTTGGCGAGCCGCTCGGGACGCCACGCGTGCCATCCCGAGCGGCTCGCCAACGACCAACGACCAATCACGTCGTTTCACGTCGTTTCACGTCGTTGCTCATCCCACGTCCCTCGTTTCCAGCGCCTCCCGCCTCCCGCCTCCCGCCTCCCGCCTCCCGCCGTGCTTTCCGAGCTCCGCATCCGGAACTTCGCGATCATCGAGTCGCTCACCCTCCCGCTGGCGCGCGGCTTCAACGTGCTGTCCGGCGAGACGGGGGCGGGGAAGTCGATCATCGTCGGGGCGCTGTCGCTCCTCCTCGGCGAGCGGGCGAGCGCGGACCTGATCCGCACGGGCGCCGACCGCGCGAGCGTGGAGGGCGTGTTCGACATCGCCGACCGGCCGGAGATCGCCAGCCTTCTCGACGAGCGCGGCATCGAGGTCGAGGAGCACCTCGTCGTCCTGAAGCGCGAGATCGCCGCGGCCGGCCGCGCGCGCGCGTGGGTGAACGGCACGCCGGTGAACGCGGGGCTGCTCGCCGAGATCGGCCGGCTGCTCGTGAACCTGCACGGCCAGCACGAAGCGCAGACGCTCCTCGACTCCGACTCCCAGCGGCGGATCCTCGACGCGTTCGCCGGCGCCGCCGACGTCGCCGCCCGCGTGCGCGCGGCGTACGACGAGCTGAGCGCGATCCGGCGCGACATCGCCGACCTCGCCAAACGACGCACCGAGGCCGAGCGCCGCGCCGACTACCTGCGCCACGTCGTGCAGGAGATCGAGGAGGCGAAGCTCGTCGAGGGCGAGGATGTGCGGCTCGAGGACGAGGCGCGGCGCCTGGAGAACGCGGAGGAGCTCCGCGCGCTCGCCACCGGCATCTCGGAGGGGCTGGACGGCGGCGAGGAATCCGTGCTCGACCGGCTCGGCGCGGTGGGCCGGCACCTGCACACGATCCAGCGTGTCGATCCGACGCTCGGCCGCCTGCAGGAGACGTACGACAGCGCCTATTACGCCCTCGAGGAGCTCGCCCGCGAGCTGGTCGAGTACGAGCGCTCCGTGGAGCTCGACCCGGAGCGGCTCGGGGAGGTGCGCCGCCGGCGCGACCTGCTCTTCCGCCTGACGAAGAAGTACGGCGCGACCCTCGCCGACGTGATCGAGACCGGCCGTAACGCGCGCGCCGAGCTCGATCTCGTCGACTCGGCCGGCATCGACCTCCAGCAGCTCGAGACGCGGCGCGACGACGCCGAGCGGCTGCTGACGGAGAGCGCCGGCGAGCTGACCGCGCTCCGGCGCGACGCCGCCGAGCGACTCGCCCGCTCGGTGGACGAGGTGCTCCCGGACCTCGGCATGCCCGACGGCCACTTCCGCGTCCACCTCGTGCCGCTGGACGCGATCGGCCCGTGCGGCGCCGAGGACGTCGAGTTTCGCGTGGCGCTCAACGTCGGCCACGAGGCGCGGCCGCTGTCGCGCGTCGCGTCGGGGGGCGAGCTGTCGCGCGTGATGCTCGCCCTCAAGACCATCCTCGCCCGGCTCGACCACGTGCCGACGCTGGTGTTCGACGAGGTGGACGCGGGAATCGGCGGCCGGGTGGGGCTCCAGGTCGGCGACACGATGCGGCGGGTGGCGAGCTACCACCAGGTGTTCGCGATCACGCACCTGCCGCAGATCGCGGCGCGCGCGCACCACCACATCCTCGTGAGCAAGGGCGCGCGCGGCGGCGTGACGACGGCCGACGTCAGCGTGCTCGCCGGCGACGCGCGCGTGACGGAGATCGCGCGCATGCTCGGCGGCGACCCGGAGAGCGAGGTGAGTCGGGCGCACGCGCGGGAGCTGCTGGAGAGCGCCGCGGCGGCGCCGCCGGGGGCCGTGGCGGAGGAGGGAGCGGGGGCGAAGCGGAGAGGGAAGCGGTCGGCGTAGGTTCTGCCCGGTCGGCACGCCTCCTCGCGCCGTGCGTCGCGTTCGTCGCTCGGGCAGGCGCCACACGATGGGAACACGGATTCGACGGATGAACCGCACGGATGCACGCGGATCGTTCCGTGGCCGGCGCTGATGCCAGACGAGCCGGGGTCCCGGCGCACGGCGACAGTGGCCTCCCGGGCTCGCCGCGGGTCCCGCGTCCCGCGTCCCCCGCCTAACGCCTCGCCCCGAACAGCTGGTAGTACAACCGGACCCCGATCTGGTCCTGGAAGTACTTCGGGAGCACCCCTCCGCTCGCGTGGATCGTCTCCAGGTGCACCCACGAGATCTCCAGCGGCAGCGGGCTCCGGCCGTGCACGTACGACTCGAGCGCCGAGTAGGTGAAGCCGACCCCGACCCGCTGCTCCGTGGTCGCCCAGTGCGCAACGTACGGCGCGGGCAGCGACTGGGCCTGCGTCGTGTCGCCCGGCGTGGCCGTCGGCGTCACCAGGTCGTTCGTCACGTGCCGCATCATGAAGTGCCCGGTGATCGAGAAGAACTCCGTCGGCAGGAAGCGCGGGGTGAACTCCGCCTGCCACACGTTGCCGGGCTTCCAGTCCGCCTCGTACGGCGCCTCGAGCGGGAAGATGCCGCCGCCCGGCATCGGCGCGCGCGTGAGGTGCGCGCTGGTGAACTGGTAGCTGTAGAGCCCCGCCAGCGTCGCGGCGACGTGCGCGCCCGCGCGCAGGTCGACCGCCCCGCGCCCCTCGACATCCATCTGCCCCTCGCCGGTCCCCGGGTCGAAGGGATACTGGGCGTTCGGGGGGCGGCCGGTCGGGAGGCGCACGATCCCCTGCACGGCGGCGCGGGCCCGGAGCCCGCCGGCGTGCGCCTGCGCCGTGTCGCCCAGGCGGTCGAACAGCCGGTAGGCGACCCCGAGCTCCATGTCGCCCGTCCAGACCTGGTTCGTCGTCGAGATCGAGTCGATGCCGTGGGTCGCGACGAGCGCCTGGAGCGCGTCGCGCGCGGCGGGGCCGGCGGCGCCGCCGAAGGTCGCCGGGATGTCGACGCCGCCGCCGGGGAGCAGGGCGTCGTACTCCGCGTTGAACCCGCCGACACGGCTCGCGAGCGTCGTCGTGATCGCGCTCTGGGTCATCGGCACGAACGTCTCGCCGGGGTGCGCGTCTCCCGTCCCGTAGAGCGACTCCAGGTTGGTCGCGAAGCTCGTCGAGCTGGCGATCAGCGCCTGCGCCTCGCCGCGGTGCGCGAGGAGGTTGCTGCACCCGGTGCCGCCCGGATTCGCCTGGCAGCTCGTCAGCGCGTTCTGGAGCGCCGTCGCCGCGGTCGTGATCTGCGTGACGACGGCGGAGGTGGCGGCGTAGCTCTTCGGGTTCGGCCCCATGTTCGCCATCATGCCGACGGGGAGGCAGCCGGCGCCGCGGCAGCGCGAGTTGAGCCCCGGGAGGACCGTCGACCGCGCCATCACCATCGGCAGCATGACGCTCAGGCCGATGCGGCTCGTCAACCCGTAGTCCAGCTCCATGCGCGTCGTGGCGAGGCGCGTGTTCGCGTTCGTCACGAGCTGGCCGAGGTCGAGCCGCACACTGCTGCTGCCGGTGAGCGCCTGGAGCTCGTTCTGGATCGGCTGCAGCGCGGGGACCTGGCGCACGCCTAGCGAGTCGGCGCTGAACAGCGCCCCGAGCGGGCGCGGCTTCCCGTCGCGGGCGAGGCCGAACAGCTCGTCGAAGCGCGTCCAGATCTGCGTCGCGTGCAGGCGGAAGGCGCCGGCGGGCGGGAGGCTCGCGTCGGCGGTGGGTGTGGCGCCGCCGAGCACCTGTGCGTGCACGGGCGCGGCGCCACCCAGTACGACCAGCAGCGCCGCGACGGGCGCGCAGAGGACTCGGAGGGACAAGTTCGCGGGGTTCCCGTGTATCGTTGACGTGACCGGTCAGGTTATCATTCTAGCCGCGCACGCTCCACATACACAGGTCCCCGTGGCACTGCTCCCGCTTCCGCCCGTTCCCTGGCAGCTCACCGGCAATCACTGGCTCTCGCTGCCGTGCATCCATCCCGCCGACGGCTCGGTGTACGCCATCGGCGTGCTGCACCGCGGCGCGCGCGCGGCGGTGGAGTTCGCGGGCCATCCCGACTTCATGCAGGGCACCGGCCCGGCGCTCCTGCGCCCCGTCGTCACCGTGGACGGCGCGCGGCTGGAGCTCGGGGGCAACCAGATGGTCTGGGAGCGCGCGTTCGGCTGGCTGCCGACCTTCTCCTGCACGTTAGGCGGCGTCGTCGTGCGCGGCACCGTCTTCGCGCCCTACGGCCGCGACGCCGACGTGCCGGGCGCCGTCTACGCGCTCGCCGTCGAGAACCGCGGCTCGGCGGACCGCGTCGTCGAGGTCGCCGTCGAGGGCACCTTCGCCCATCGCCAGCTCCGCGTCCGCACGCCGCGCCCGCTCGGCGACGCGCACCGCGTCCGCGTCAGCGGCGACGCGGTCGTGCTGGAAGGGGCGGCGGCGCCGGGCCTCGTCGCCCTCGCCATCGCCGGGGAGGGGGATACGCGCGTGGAGGGCGGGGCGGACGACGGCCGCTTCGCCCTCCGGCGCGAGCTCCGCGTCGCCGCCGGGGCCCGCGAGCAGACGGCGTTCTACGTGGCCGCCGGTCCGGAGCGCGACGGCGCCGAAGCCACCGTCGGCGTCCTGCGCCGCCGCGGCTGGCGCGAGCTCGTCACCGACACCCGCGACGCGCTCCAGTCGCTCGAGCAGACCACGGGGAGCGAGGCGATGGACCGCCTCATCAACCGCAACCTGCTCTTCGCGTACTTCTCCGCCGGCGGGCGCGCGCTCGACGACGCGCACTACTACCTCGTGCGCAGCCGCGTCCCGTGGAACGGCCGCGGCGTCACCGTGCGCGACTGGGAGGCGCTCACCTGGACGATCGCCGCCGTCCAGCTGCTCGATCCGCCCCTCGCGCGCGAGCTGATCCTCCGCACCTGCGAGCTGCACGGCTACGCGCCCGGCCGCGGCGTCGACTACCTCGACGGCACCCTGTTCGAGCCCGGCTTCGCCCTCGAGGGCGTCGCCGCGTACGCGATCGCCACCGACCGGTACATCCGCGACACCGGCGACGACCAGATCGTCGAGGAGCCCGTCCTCGCCGACACGCTCTACCTGGCGTCCGAGGACATCGCCGCGCGCCGCGATCGCAACGTGCCGCTGTACTCGACCGAGGTGAGCCTCTCCGGCGAGCCGGTGCCGTATCCCTTCACGCTGCACGGCAACGCGGTCGTCGCGCAGGCGCTCGACGTCCTGCGGCGCACGCTGGACGAGGAGACCGCGCGCGGCGTGGAGGATCCCGAGGCGGTGCGTGCCGCGATCCGGCGGCACTTCGCCGTGGACCCCGAGGGGGGCGGCGCGTCGAAGACCACTCTCGCCAGCGCGGCGGATCTCGCCGGCGGCACCTCGAGCGAGGACGATCCCCTCGCGTCCGCGTTCTGGCTGCCGCTCTACGACGCGGTCCCGCGGCACGACTCGCTCTACCGCCGCACCGTCAAGAACATCGGCGTCGAGCCGCGCAACCTGGCGCAGCAGTGCGCGCGGCTGCTCGGCCCCGATTCCCGCACCGTGCTGCAGTGGCTCCGGCGCGCGCCGCTCGACGGCGGCTTCGCCGCGGAAGTCGTGGATGCCGAGGGGAAGGCCGTGGCCAACGGCGGCGACGCGTCGCTCTCCGGGCTCCTCGGCTGGAGCGCCTGGTACGCCGTGCACGCCCTCGGCGAGCGGCCGTGAGCACTTCTTGCCGGCGCGCCGGCGGATTATAATTTCAGGGCACGCGGGAATAGCTCAGTTGGTAGAGCACAACCTTGCCAAGGTTGGGGTCGCGGGTTCGAGTCCCGTTTCCCGCTCTCAGAGCAGTGTCGAGTGTCGAGGGGCGAGGATCGAGACCTTCACGGTCGGCGGCCCTCGCCCCGTTCTCGTCCGATCGCCGCACAGTGCCGGCGACTCCGTCCACGTCGTGCCATGCGCCCGGCCGGATTCGAACCGACACCCCTCGCGGGAGCGGATTTTAAGTCCGCCGCGGCTACCGGTTTCGCCACGGGCGCGCCCTGTGACGATAGCACGCCGCCGACTTCCTCGCCATGGCGATCGGGAGACGCGCGCCGCGCCTCCCGCCTCCCGCCTCCCGCTACAGCACCCCCTCCACCCTGATCGGCAGCTCCCGCACCCGCTTCCCCGTCGCCTGGTACACGGCGTTGGCGATCGCCGCCGGCACGCCGGTGATCCCGATCTCCCCCAGCCCCTTCACGCCTAACGGGTTCACGATCGGGTCGTGCTCCGGGACGAAGATCGCCTCGATCGACCCGACGTCGGCGTTCACCGGCACCTCGTACTCGGCGAGATCGGCGTTCACGTAGCGCCCCGTGCGCGGGTCGACGTGCGTCTGCTCCAGCAGCGCCATCCCGATCCCCCACACCACGCCGCCGATGATCTGGCTCGTCGCCGTCTTCTCGTTGAGCACCCGCCCGCCGCCGTACGCGCCGACGACGCGCGGCACGCGGATGCGCCCGAGCTCCTCGTCGACGCGGACCTCGGCGAACACCGCGCCGAAGGAGTGCATCGAGTACTGCTGCTGCTCCTCGGCCCCGCGCGCGTCCGCCCGCCCCTCCACCGGCTGCCCGCCGTGCCGGGCGATCACCGCCGCGTAGCGCTCGCTCCGCGCCGGGGCCGACGCCAGCGAGAGCCGGCCGTCGGCCGCGCGCACGTCCTCCTCGCGGGCGCCGTGCAGCGGCGACGCCGCGTCGGCGATCGCGAGCTGTACGAGCTGCCGCCGCGCCGCCATCGCCGCGAGGTGCACCGCCGGTCCGGTGGACGAGGCGGTGAGCGAGCCGGCCGAGAGGGGCGTCTGGGGCATGTCCGTGTCCCCGAGCTCGAACGTCACCCGGTCCGGCGGCAGGCCGAGGGCGTCGGCCGCGATCTGCGTCATGATGGTGTACGTTCCGCACCCGATCTCCTGCGTGCCCGCGCGCACCGAGGCGCGGCCGTCGGGCAGGATGCGCGCGACGGCGGACGCCGGCGCCTGACGAGCGGGATAGGTCGCCGTGGCCATCCCGTAGCCCACCAGCCAGCGGCCGTCGCGCATGGACCGCGGCGCCGGGCTGCGACGGCTCCACCCGAAGCGCTCCGCCCCCTGCCGGTAGCACTCGCGCAGCGACTTGCTCGAGAACGGCTTCCCGCTCTCGCCGTCGCGCTCCGCGTGGTTCTTCAGGCGGAGCTCGATCGGGTCCATCCCGAGCGCCACGGCCAGCTCGTCGAGCGCGCACTCGAGCGCGAAGGTCCCCGTCGCCTCGCCGGGCGCGCGCTGGAAGGTGGGCGACCCCACGTTCAGCCGCACGAGGTCGTGGTCCGTCTCCACGTTCGGGCACGCGTAGAGCATGCGCGTCTGCACGGCGCTCGGCTCCAGCCAGTCCTCCAGCGTCGAGGTGTTCGCCAGGCTCGTATGGCGGATGGCGGTCAGCGTGCCGTCTCGTCTGGCGCCGAGCGTCACGTGCTGGATCGTCAGCGGGCGCCCGCCGACGGGGCCGAACATCTGGCGACGGGTGAGGAAGAGCTTCGCCGGACGGTGCACGTGCCGCGCCGCCATCGCGGCCAGGAAGACGTGCGACCACGGGCCGCCCTTGCTCCCGAAGCCGCCCCCGGTGAAGAACGACACCACGCGCACGTCCTCGCGCGGGATCCCGAACGCCTTCGCCACGCCGTTTCGGACGTTGAAGATGCCCTGCGTCGAGTCATAGATGGTGAGGCGGTCGCCCTCCCAGACGGCGATCGTGTTGTGCGGCTCCATCGGGTTGTGATTCTCGAGCGGCGTCGTGTAGGTGTGGTCCACCGTGACGTCCGCCTGCGCGAGCCCCTCGGCGACGTTCCCGCGCGAGGTCGCCCTCGGCGCCGAGCCCGTCGGATGCACCGCGTCTTTCGGTGCCCTGGGCGCCGTCGCCGGGTCGAGCTCCGGCTTCTCCTCGTCGTAGCTCACGCGCACGAGGTGCGCGGCGGCGGTCGCCCGCTCGAAGGAGTCGGCGATGACGAGCCCGATCGGCTGCCCGTTGTAGTGCACCCGGTCGTCCTGCAGCAGCGTCGGCACGCGGCTCGGCGGCTGGCCCTGGGCGCCGTTCGCGCTGCGCCACTCGGCGGCGAGCCGCGGCGCGTTGTGCGGCGTGAGCACGGCGAGCACGCCCGGCGACTGCTCGGCGGCGCTCGTATCCATGTGACGCACGCGCCCCTTCGCGATCGTGCTCGTCACCATCACCACGTGCACCAGGTCGGGGATGGGGAACTCCGCGGCGTAGCGCGCGCCGCCCGTCACCTTGAGCCGGCCGTCGACGCGGTCCATCGGCGCGCCGATGCTCGGTCCGCGTGGCTCGGTCATGCCGACACCTCCTCCAGCGCCCGCACGAGCGTCCGCTTCGCCAGCTCGACCTTGAACGCGTTCTGCTCGCGCGGCGCGGCGCCGTGCAGCGCCGCCTCCGCCGCCGCCCGATACGTCGCCGTCGTCGCCGCCTTGCCGACGAGCGCCCGCTCCGCTTCCGGCGACCGCCAGGGCTTCGTCGCCACCCCGCCGAGCGCGACGCGCGCGTCGCGGATCGTGCCGTGTGCCACGTCGAGCGCGACCGCCGCCGAGGCGAGGGCGAAGGCGTAGCTCGCCCGGTCGCGCACCTTGAGGTAGAGCGAGCGGCGGGCGAAGGGGAGGGCGGGGAGGTCGATCGCCGTGATCAGCTCCCCCTGCCGGAGCGCGTTCTCCCGCTCGGGATGCGCATCGGGAAGGAGGTGGAAGTCGGCGAAGCGGATCGCGCGCGTGCGGCCGCGGCCGCCGCGGACGTGCACCGTCGCGTCGAGCGCCGCGAGGGCGACGGCGAGGTCCGACGGGTGCGTCGCGATGCAGTGCTCGCTCGTGCCGAGGATCGCGTGCCCGCGGTTGATGCCGTGCAGGGCGGAGCAGCCGGTGCCCGGCTCGCGCTTGTTGCACGCCATCGCGGTGTCGCGGAAGTACGGACAGCGCGTCCGCTGGAGGATGTTCCCGCCGATCGTCGCCATGTTCCGGAGCTGCCCCGATGCGGCGAGGAGCAGCGCGTGGCTCACCATGGGGTAGCGCTCCTTCAGCCGTCCGTCCCAGGCCGTGTCGCTCATGCGCGCGAGCGCGCCGATGCGGAGGCCGCCGTCCGGCAGCTCGGCGATCGCGGCGAGCGCGGGCTCGTGACCGGCGAGCGGGTTGATGTCCACGACGCGCATCGGCCGCTCGACCTCGAGCTTCATGAGATCGATGAGCGTCGTGCCGCCGGCGACGTAGCGGGTGCCGCCGGACGACGCGGCGCGGATCGCGTCGTCCGCCGTCGCCGCCGCGTGGAACTCGAAGGGTCTCATCGTGCGGCCCTCCGCGTCGCGCGCACCTGCTGGACGGCGGCGACGATCCCCGGGTACGCCCCGCAGCGGCAGATGTTGCCGCTCATCGCCTCGCGCACGTCGTCGTCCGCCGGGCCCCACGGCTCGTCGAGCATCGCCGCCGCAGACATGAGCTGCCCCGAGGTGCAGTAGCCGCACTGGAAGGCGTCGTGCTCGATGAACGCGCGCTGGAGCGGGTGCAGCGTGTCGCCCTGGGCCAGCCCCTCGACGGTCGTGATCGTCCTCCCCTGCGCCATCACGGCGAGCGTCAGGCAGGACAGCACGCGCCGCCCGTTCACGTGCACGGTGCACGCGCCGCACTGGCCGTGGTCGCACCCCTTCTTGGGGCCGGTGATGCCGGCGTGGTCGCGCAGGGCGTCGAGCAGGGTGACGCGCGTGTCCAGGTCGAAGGTGAGGCTGCGGCCGTTGACGTCGAGCGTCACCGCCGCGCGATGTTCGCGTGTCGCGTCGGCCGCGTCGGCCGCGTCGGGCGCGTCGGCGCCGACGCCCGCGAGCTGCGCCGCGGCCGCCTGCGGGCGCGACAGCGCGAGCGCGAGCGCCGCGCCCACCGCCGCCGTCACGAACTCGCGGCGCGTCCAGGCGGTGCGGCGCGGGCTCGCGCCCTCCTCGCCGCCGCCGAGCCGGCGCGTGACGCGTCCGCTCGCGTCGATCGCGACCACCGCGCCCTCGCCGCCGACGCCGTACAGCCGCGCCGCCTCAGGGTGGTCGGCGATCGCGATGCCGTGGAGGTGGACGCCGCGCCGCGAGAGCAGCGCGTCCGCCCCGTCGGCGTGCGCGCGCACCTCGTCCGCCCACCGCGGGTCCTCGGGCCCGGGATAGAACGCGAGGACCACCGGCGAGCCGCGCAGGTCGCGCAGGCGGCGACGCCCGCCTCCGTCGGCGGGCAGCTCGAAGTCGGGAGCCTCGTCACCGACGGCGGGGGGACGATCGGCGGCGTCGAACGACGGAGTCATGCGATCGCTCCTTGGGGGAAGGGAACGCGCTCGGGGAGTCTGCGTGTTCGCGGCAAGAAGAGTGCGAGCGGACGGTAGACGGCGAGGGACGAGGGACGAGGGACGAGGGACGAGGGACGAGGAACGAGGGACGAGGAACGACGTGATTGGTGATTGGTTCTTCGCGCGCCGCTCGGGATGCTCTCGGAGCATCCCGAGCGGTTCGCCACGAACCAACTACAAAGAACCAACTGCGTCGTTGCTGGCCCCGGGTCCCGGAGCCCGGAAAGATGCGCCTCTTCCCACCGTCCGGTTTTTCCCCACACCGCTCCGTGCCCTCCCCGATGGTCCGTCCCGCCAGGGCGCACCAACCCTTGCACGCTGCCCCGATCGAGCCGCCACTGAGCTCGCACCCTATCTGCGGGACACATGCAACGACGAGACTTTCTCCGGGCGGGACTGCTTGCCGCGGGCGGCGCCGCCGCCGGCGGCATCGCTGCCGGTGCGTCACACGAGGCGGCTGCGGGCGCACCGGCGAATGGCCCGGCCGCGACCGCCACCCTCGCGCTCACCAGCGACGGGGAGCTGGTCGTGACCGGGGGCGCGGCCGGCGCCGCGCCGATCCCGCCCGACGCGCGGCGCGGCGTGCCCGGCCGGCGCTGGCTCATGGTCATCGACCTCGCCGCCTGCGATGGCTGCGGCCTCTGCGCCCAGGCCTGCTCCACCACGCACTTCGTGCCCCCCGATCGCGAGTGGCTGCGCGTCTACCGGATGCAGGACTCCGCGGCCGCCGCGCCGTACTGGTTCCCGCGCCCCTGCTTCCACTGCGACGACCCGCCGTGCACGCGCGTCTGCCCGGTCGGCGCGACGTTCAAGCGCGACGACGGCATCGTGCTCATCGACAACACGCGCTGCATCGGCTGCCGCTTCTGCATGGCGGCGTGCCCGTATTCCGCGCGCACCTTCAACTGGGCGCGCCCCTCCGATCCGGCCGCCGCCGCCGAGCGGGGCTACTCCCCCGAGTGGGGCTACCCGCGCCGCGTCGGCACGGCCGAGAAGTGCGACTTCTGCGCCGACATGGCACGCGTCGGGAAGCTGCCGCACTGCGTCAGCGGCTGCCCGATGGGCGCGATCTGGTTCGGCGACGAGAACGAGGACGCCGTCACCAACGCGCGCGGCGAGACGGCGCGCCTGTCGCAGCTCCTGCGCGACCGCGCCGCCTACCGCCAGCTCGAGGAGCTGGGGACGAAGCCGCGCGTGTACTACCTGCCGCCGGACAACCGGAAGTACCGTGCGCCGGGCGAGCCCGGGGCGAGCCCCGGCCTGCAGCGGGGAGTGGAGCAGCGATGACCACCATCACGCTCGCGCCGGGCGAGAGCGGTCCCGCCCTCGCCCCCTCGCGCGCCGGGGAGGTCGAGCGCGACCTCCTCGGCACCCTCGCGCCGTTAGGCCTCGCCGGCCGCGCCTGG
>CAMLIT010000026.1 GCA_946480295.1 uncultured Gemmatimonadota bacterium | reverse complement strand
GCCGGGCGAGCACCGCGGCGCGCATGGTGCGCGTCGCGCGCGCCTCGGCGGCGGCGCTCGCGATCGCCGACGCGCTCACTGCGCCCCTCCCTCAGCGACGAGCGGCTGCGCGCCCGTGCCCCCGGCGCTCGCCGCGTGGAGCACGAGCCGGCGCCGGCCGCTCCGGCGGTCGCGCAGCTCCGCGGTGCCGGATTCGAGCAGCCAGTCGTGGAGCCGCCGCACCCCCTCGACGACGCCGACCTTCGGCGTCCAGCCGGTGGCCTGCTGGAATCGCGTCGTGTCGGACACGTAGTAGCGCTGGTCGCCGGTGCGCCAGCCGTTGTACGTGACCTCGGGGCGCTCGCCGTGGATGCCGGCGATCAGGTCGAGCAGCTCGAGGAGGCTGGTGGTGTTCGTCGCGCCGCCGCCGATGTTGAACGCCTGCCCGGCGATCCGGTCGATGTTCTGCCGCGCGAGGAGGAAGGCGTCGACGAGGTCCTCGACGAACAGGACGTCGCGCACCTGGAAGCCGTCGCCGTAGAGCATGATCGGCCGGCCGGCCATCGCCTGGAGGAGGAAGTGGGCGACCCACCCCTGGTCCTCGGTGCCGTACTGGTGCGGCCCGTAGATGCAGCTCATGCGGAAGACCGCCGTGCGGAGGCCGAACGAGCGCGCGTAGTCGAGCACGTACTGGTCGGCGGTGCCCTTGGAGCAGCCGTACGGGCTGTGGAAGTCGAGCGGGCGCGCTTCGCTGATGCCGGAGACGCGCAGCCGCTCCTCCTTCGGCTCGTAGCGGCAGCCGGTGCGCACGAGGGGCACGTCGTCGAGACCGCCGTAGACCTTGTTCGTGGAGGTGAAGATCAGCGAGGGCGGACGATCCTGCTCGCGGATCGCCTCGAGCACGTTGAGCGTGCCGCGCGCATTGATGCTGAAGTCGTTGAGCGGGTCGTCGAGGCTCGTCGTCACCGCCACCTGCGCGGCGAAGTGGAAGACGTGGCTCGCCCGCGCGATCGCCTTGCGCAGCGCCTCCGCGTCGCGCACGTCGCCGATCTGCGCATCCATGTCGTCGCCGTGCGTCTCGCGGAGCCACTGCAGGTTCCGCTCGACGCCGGGGCGCGAGAGGTTGTCGAAGATCAGGACGCGCTCGCCGGCGGACAGCAGCCGGTGCGCGACGTTGCAGCCGATGAAGCCGGCGCCGCCCGTGACGACGACGACGCGATCGCGCTCCGCCACTTCGGGTTCCCGCTGCACCGCCGGCCTGATTTCCCGCTCGCCACTCATACGGTCAACCCCCGGGCCGCGAGCTCCTCACGCGCCTGCACGACCCTGTCCTCGGCCACCTGCCCGCCCAGCCACTGGGCCAGCTCCGTGAGGCCGTCCTCCAGCTGCACGCGCGGCTCGTAATCGAGCACGCCGCGCGCGCGCGAGATGTCGGCGAAGCAGTGTCGGATGTCGCCGACGCGGTACTTGCCGGTGATCTCGGGCTCGATGTAGTCCTTGCCGAGCACGCAGGCGATGCGCTGCGCGATCTCGCGGATCGTGTACGATTGTCCGCTGCCGATGTTGAACACCTTGCCGGCCGCGCCGTCCGTCTCGAGGGCGAGGCGCGCCGCGCGCGCCACGTCGGAGACGTGCACGAAGTCGCGCCGCTGCCAGCCGTCCTCGAAGACCATCGGCGCGTTGTCGTTGAGCAGCCGCGAGGCGAAGATCGCCAGCACGCCGGTGTACGGGTTCGACAGCGCCTGCCGGGTGCCGTAGACGTTGAAGAACCGGAGCGCGACGGTCGGGATGTTGTACGCCTCGCCGATCATGAGGCAGAGGCGCTCCTGGTCGTATTTCGAGAGTGCGTAGACGGAGGCGAGCGTCGGGCGCTTGCTCTCGGGCGTCGCGACGGGCGCGAGCTCCTCGCCGTCGGGGCCGCGCACCTCCCACTCGCCGCGCGCGAGCTGGTCGCGGGGACGCTCCACGCCGTCGACGAGCGAGCCGTCCGGCGCGCGGTAGAGTCCCTCGCCGTAGATGCTCATGCTCGACGCGACGACGAGGCGCTCGACCGGCTTCTCGATGAGCGCCTCGAGGAGGACGGCGGTGCCGACGTTGTTCGTCTCGGTGTAGTTGACCACCTCGTACATGCTCTGGCCGACGCCGACGGCGGCCGCGAAGTGGTAGACGGCGTCCACGCCGTCGAGGGCGCGGCGCACGGCGGCAGGATCACGCACGTCGCCGACGACGAGCTCCACTTCCGGAGAGAGGTAGTCCGGTCGTCGTTCGCCCTCGCCGTGCACCTGAGGGGTGAGATTGTCGAGTGCGCGGACCCGATACCCGCCTTTCAACAACTCGTCGGCCAGGTGAGACCCGATGAATCCTGCGCCTCCGGTAATCAGAACCTGTCGCGGCATGAACCCCTCTCGGTGACGGACACGGGACCCCCTCGAATGCACGCGGGTGTCGGTCAGCGGTGGAAACAACGACGAACTCGCGCGCTCTTCGCGCGAGGCCGACGATGCCTGCGGCAGCGTTCTCCGCAGCGGTGGTCACGCTCAGCAAGTGTCGCGCCGTCTTGCCGCGTCCGGCGACGAAACGCGCCGCGCGATGTACGCGTGCTCCATGCAGTTGCACACGCTCGTCAGGCGCGCAAAGAACACGGAGCCGCGCACCGCGCGGCTCCGTGTGTGTGGCGCGATCGCGTGAATCGCGCAATCACAAATCGTTCTTCTACTTACATCACGGCCCGAGCAGCCGGACGAGGTCGGCGTGCGCCGCGTCGAGCTCGGGCTTCAGCGTCTCGTACCGCTGCACGGCGTCGCGCCCGATCTTCTGATCGGCCCCCGTCGTCATCGAGTACAGATACTGGAGCTGAGCCTGGAGGGCCGGCGTGCTGTACCGTACAGGCGGCGTGACGAGCCGGACCTCGAGCGCACGCAGCTGTCGGAGCGTGTCCGCCGCCGCGCCCGCCGAACCCTGGAGGCGCGCGATCGCCCGCTCCAGCCGCCAGACGTCCCGGTTCACCTCGCTCACCGCGTCCCGCACGCGCAGGTCGTGGGCGAGCTGGCCGCGCAGGTCCGCGAGCGTCACGCCATCGGCGAGCACCCGCGGGTCCTCGCGCACCACGAGCGGCTGCGTCGCCGTGGTCCCGTTCGCCGTGAGGCGCACGGTGTAGCGGCCCGGCACGACCATCGGTCCGTTCCCGCCGGCCGACTGCGTCGACGCCTGCCAGGGGCCGGGATAGGTCAGGTCCCAGGTCACGCGATTGAGCCCCGCCGCGGTGGTGAGCCGCGGGGCTCTGCGACGCCGCGGCCCCTCCTCCCCTTCCCCCGCACCCGCGCCGTCGGCCGCCGCGCGCGCGCCCGCCGGCGCATCGCTCGTGAGGGTGCGCACGACCTTCCCGCGCGCGTCGAGGATGTCGAGCGCCACGCGCGCCGCGCTGTCGGCGGGCAGCCAGTAGTCGATGATGGCGCCGACCGGCGGATACTGCGGCGCCGCCGGCCCGGCGCCGCGGCCGAAGCCGCCGCCGGCCTGGTAGTGCGTGCGCCACGCGTCGCGCGGCTTCAGGAGCCGCGGCGTCCCCGACGCCGTCAGCGGCACCCGCTCCTCGAGCGGCGCGAGGTCGTCCATGATCCAGAAGGAGCGCCCCTGCGTCGCGACGACGAGGTCCCGCTCGTGCACCTTGATGTCGGTGATCGGCGTGACGGGCAGGTTCTGCTGAAACGGCTCCCAGTGCGCGCCATCGTCGAACGAGACGTACATCCCGAGCTCGGTGCCGGCGTAGAGGAGCCCCTCGCGATCCGGATCCTCGCGCACGACGCGCGTGGGATCGTCGGCGGGGATGCCGTTCGTGCCGTCGGTGAGCAGCGTCCAGCTCCGCCCGTAGTCGTTCGTGCGGTAGATGTACGGATGGAAGTCGCCGAGCAGGTAGCGATAGACGGCGTAGTAGGCGGAGCCCTTGCGGTGCGGCGAGGGCTCGATGTTCTGCACGCGCCCGCCGGGCGGCAGGTCCTTCGGCGTGACGTTCGTCCACGACCTCCCGCCGTCGCGCGTGACGTAGAAGGGCCCGTCGTTGGCGCCCGTCCAGATGACGCCCCGCTCCGTCGGCGCCTCGCGGATCGCGTAGAGCGTGCTGTAGACCTCCTCGCCGGTCATGTCGCGCGTGATCGGCTCGCCCGAGATGACGTGCTGGTACCGCGGCAGGTGCGCGGTGAGGTCGGGGCTGATGCGGTCCCACGTCACGCCCTCGTCGCGCGTGCGGTGCACGTACTGCGAGCCGTAGTAGACCGTGTGCGGCTCGTGCGGCGAGACCTCCATCGGCGCCGTGCGCTGGAAGCGGTAGATGAGGTCCGCGCCGACGTTGCCGTAGAGCGATTGCGCGCCGATCCAGTAGCTCTTCTCCTGCCCGGTCTTCAGGTTCATCACCCCGAACTGCCCCTTGCAGGCGCCATAGACCGTGTCGGGGTTGATGCGGTCGGGGATGATCGGCCCGGTCTCGCACCCCGGCCCGACGCGCCACTCCTCCGCCATGCCGGTGCCTAACGGGAGGCTCGGCACGATCACGGTCGTGTTGTCCTGCTGCGCGCCGTACAGTCGATAGGGGAACTGGTCGTCCACGTAGACCTGGTACAGCTCGGCCGTCGGCTGGTTGTACTGCGTCGACCAGGTGCGCCCCCCGTTGAGCGAGACGTTCGCGCCGCCATCGTTCGCCTCGATCATCACGTCGCCCGCGCGCGGGTTGATCCACATGTCGTGGTTGTCGCCGTGCGGCACCGCGAACGGATGGAAGCTCCGGCCGCCGTCGGCGGACTTGAAGAACCCTTCGGCGCCGGCGTAGACGACGTCGGCGTTCGTCGGGTCGGCGCAGAGCGTGACGTAGTAGAAGGGGCGCGTGATGAGGGGAGCGTAGCTCGTCATCAGCGTCCAGTGCTCGCCGGCGTCGTCGGAGCGGTACAGCCCACCGCCGGGCTTCGCCTCGACGAGCAGGTAGACGCGGTCCGGCTTCGCCGCCGTCACGGCGATGTTCGCCTTCCCGATGAGCTGATCGGGCAGCCCGGCGGTGACCTTCGACCAGTGCTCGCCGCCGTCCACGCTCTTGTAGAGCCCCTCCCCGCTCGACGCCGGGGCGCCGCTGATGATCGTCCACGGCTTCCGCTCGCCGCGCCACATCCACGCGTACACGACGTTCGGGTTGCCCGGCTGCAGCTCGAGATCCGCCGCGCCGATGCTGTCCGAGACGTAGAGCGTCCTGCGCCAGCTCTTCCCGCCGTCGCGCGTGACGAACACCCCGCGCTCCTCGTTCGGCGCGAAGGCGTTCCCGATCGCGGCGACGTACGCGATGTCCGGGTCGCGCGGATCGATCCGCACCGCGCCGATCTGCCCCGCGTCGCGCAGGCCGACGAAGCGCCAGGTCGCGCCGGCATCATCGGAGCGGTACACGCCGCGTCCGGTCGAGACGTTGCTGCGGATGTCGTCCGACCCGGTGCCCAGGTAGACCACGCCGGGATTGGACGCGGCGACGGCGATCGACCCGGTGGACCCGACCGGGACCTTGCCGTCGGTGATCGGGAACCAGGTCTGGCCGGCGTCGGTGGTCTTCCAGACGCCGCCGGACGCCACTCCCATGTAGAACGTCAGCGGCTGGTCGGGGACGCCGGTCACGGTGGTGCTGCGCCCGCCGCGGTTGGGGCCGACCATCCGATACGTCAGCGGGGCGAAGCGGGAGAGGTCCGGCGCCACGCTCTGCGCGGCCGCCGCGTGGGTCGAGGCGAGCAGGACACCGGCGCAGAGCGCGGCGCCGAGGGATGGCGGGGGGCCGAAGCGACGCCGAGGCATCCGCGGATCTCCAAGGGAGGGAATGGGGACGGGGGCGGCAACGCCCGAATGTATCCGGGCCGACGGCAGCCGTGGAGGGCGAGGGTGCGAGAACCGGGCTTTACCTGTCAGCCGCCCCCGTCGAAGCCAGTAGAGCAAAAGGAGACTCGGCTGTTGCCCGCTGCCGGGTCCGCTCGTCGTGGAGACGGACTGGAGCGCGGTGCCGTGCTCAGTCCGCTCCCACCTCGGCGCCCACGGCGCCAACCCACGACGTCATCCACAGTTCGGCCGCTCTCCTGTACGAACGGCCTGCACGCCGCCCCGGTCCTCCTGGGGCGGCCCTCGGGTCGCCGGCAGTCCCCTGCCGGAACGCTGTAACGCCCCGCCCCGCTGCAACGCCGCAGCACCCGTAGCCCCCCACCTCGGCGCCTCCGCGCCACCCCAAGATGACAATCCGTAGTCTTTCCCGGCCCGCCTCCGGTGTGGCCGCTGCTTTGCTTGCAGGCATGATCGTCGCTTGCTCGGCCGACCAGCCTGCCGCCGTTCCCGCCCTCGTCGCCAATGGCCAGCAGGCCAGCGGCTCCGTGCTGCGCTGGTCGGACAGGAACAGCTGGCCGACCCACACCGTCCCCACCGCCGGCCAGGACGTCACCATCCCGGATTCCACGACGATCCTGCTCGACGTCGCGACCCCGGCGCTCGGCAGCGTCACGATCAACGGTCGGCTCGTCGCCGATACCGGCACCGTCGCGCTCAACGCGGCGCGCGTGGACGTCTACGGGGAGCTCGACGCCGGGACCGCCGACCAGCCGTACACCGGCCGCCTCACCATCACCCTGCTCGAGCGCCCGGGCGACCAGGCGTCGGACACCAAGGGCATCGTCGTGCACGGGGGCGGACAGCTCGAGCTCCACGGCCGCCAGCGCGTGATGTGGACGCACCTGGCCGCCGACGCGCAGGCTGGCGCTCAGCAGCTCCAGCTCGCCGAGCCGGTCGACTGGCACGCCGGCGATCGGATCGTCGTCGCGCCGAGCGGCTTCGACTACCACGAGACCGACCTCGCGACCGTGCAGTCGGGCGCCACGAACTCGGTCACCCTCACGCAGCCGCTCCAGTACTCCCACACGGGGACGATCCAGCAGGTCGGTGGCGTCTCGGTGGACGAGCGCGCGGAGGTCGGACTGCTCAGCCACGACATCCTCATTCAGGGCGACTCGCTCTCCGAGACGAACGGTCACGGCGGGCACCTGATGATCCTCTACGGCGGCAGTGCGCACGTGGAGGGGATCGAGCTCTATCGCATGGGCCAGCGCGGCCAGATGGGCCGCTACCCCTTCCACTGGCACCTCGCCGGCTCGGTGCCCGGGCAGTACATCCGGAATTCGAGCGTCTGGCACACCTTCAACCGGTGCACGACGATCCACGGGACGAACGACGCGCTCGTGGAGGACAACGTCTGCTACGACCACGCCGGCCATGGCTACTTCATCGAGGACGGCATCGAGACGGGCAACACGCTGAAGGACAACCTCGCGATGTACGCGCGGCCGGGGAGCCTGCTGCCGAGCGACGACACGCCGGCGAGCTTCTGGATCACGAACCCCGACAACACCTTCGAGGGGAACGTCGCCGCCGGCGCGAGCATCGGCTTCTGGTTCACGCCGCCGATGCACCCGACCGGTCCTTCCGCCACCGACAAGGTCTGGCCGGCGTTCACGCCGATCCGGCGCTTCGACGGCAACGTCGCCCATTCGTCGAACGACGGCATCCACATGGAGGAGGACCATCGTGAGGGGGCGCCGGGCTTCGACCCGGGGTACTTCCCGCGCTCCGACGCGACGCCGCGCGGCACGCCGGTGATGTCGGTCGTCTCGCACTACACCGCCTATGAGAACCGGCGCGCCTTCTGGGTGCGCGGCGATCACCAGCGGATCGACTCGAGCGTGCTCGCGGACAACTCGATCGGCGTCATGATGGGCGGCGCGAGCCTCGACGTCGAGGGCCAGCTCCTGAACTCGCTCGTCGTCGGGCAGACCGGGAACCCGCACGACCAGTGGGGCCGCCAGTCGGGCGTGCTGCTCTACGACGGACCGGTCACGATCTCGCATGTGACCTTCGTGAACTTCCAGCACACGTCGGAAGACGCGGCGATCGGCGGCCAGGACAACCGCCTCTGGATCCGCGTGAGCCCGCGCTTCGCCGCGGACCACGTGAGCCTCGTCAACGCCCGCGCCGTGTACCTGCCCACCCAGGCGGACGATCACTACGGCTTCGCGAGCGTGCGTGACGTGGACGGGACGCTCACGGGGACGGCCGGCTCGCAGGTCATCCCGGCGCTGAGCTTCCTGTCCGATCCGAGCTGCACGGCCCAGCCGGAGTGGAACGCGTCGGTGTGCCAGGCGCCCTACATGGCAGTCGGCATCGGCGGGGCATACGACCTCACGGGCACCGTCCTTTCGAAGGACGGCGCGACGCTTCACACGTGGAGCGGCACGAACGGGCCGAACATGTCGTTCACGCTGCCGGCGAATCACATGTACGAGTTCGCGCCGCCGAACCTGACGACGACGTACTCCCTCCACGTCGACGGCCTCACCGGGTCCAACTCCGTCACCCTGGTCGGACCGTGGCAGTCGGCGACGGCGCACGTCGTTGCGCGCGGCGTGACGTCGGCGGACACCCTGTCGCTGGTCAACTCGCTGGCGGAGCTGAAGGCGAGCGCGGCGTCGGCCGTATACACCGACACCACGGCGCGGAAGGTGTACGTTCGCGTCGTCGGGCCCGTGAAGGACCCGGTGGTGCAGCGCTTCCTGCAGCCCTGACGGCGGACCCGCCAGGTCGGTGCCGGTAGCGTGTCGGGGGCGTGCGTCGTCAGGATGCCCGCCCCCGCGCGCGTCCGGCACCGCGGCTGTAACATCCGCGCCCCCTCCCCCGTAGAGAGCTCATGCCGACGCCCCCTCCCGTTCCACAGCAGACCCCGACGCCTCCGCCGGCTCCGTCGCCCGCGCCGGTGGTCGTGGGCGGCGGGAACGCGCCGCTCGTCAGCATTCCCGGCGCGCCGCAGACCGTCCAGGAGCTGATCGCGCTGCGAGTGCGGGCCAGCGAGCTCTCGCGCCAGTTGAGCTCCGCGCGCAGCCGCCGCGACATGCTCGCCCGGCGGATCGACCGCGGCGATCCCGACGCGCAGGGACTCCAGAAGCAGGTCACCTTCCTCGACGACCGGATCCTCTCCCTGGAGAAGGCGATCGATCAGAACGGCCAGCTCATCGCCAACGCCGCGCCAGGCGTGCTGAATCAGGAGACGAGCCATTTTCCGGTTCCGATCTCGAATTTCCCGAGGCCACGCATGGACCCGACCCCGATCTTCATCGTCTTCATCCTCTTCGTGCTGGCGCCGCTGGCGGTCGGCTTCGTCTGGCGCTCGGTCCGACGCACCGCCGCGCCCACCCTGCCCGCGGGTTGGAACGAGCATCTCCAGCGCATGGACCGGCTGGAGCAGGCGGTGGACACGATCGCGATCGAGATCGAGCGCATCTCGGAGGGACAGCGCTTCCTGACGAAGACGCTGGCCGACGGCAGGAGCGCCGGCGGGGTGCCGCAGCGCGCGCCGGAGCCGGTCGCGGTGCCCGCGTCCGGACAGGGGCTCGAGCCGAAGGCGCTGGGAGCCGGACCGATGAACGGCGTGCCCGTCGCGGGGCGCGACGCGGTCGCGGAAAAGGCTGGCACCTCCGGCAAGTAGCGGTCGTCGGGCGCGCGGGGACCGACGGACAGGCGCAGGGGTAGCTGGAGAACCGCAGCGCCCCGACAGCTATCTTTCGTCGTGCCAAAGCCTCCCGCCGCGCCGCGCCGTGCCGCGCTGACGTTCATCTTCATCACGGTCGTCCTCGACATCCTGGCGATGGGGATCATCATCCCCGTCCTGCCGAAGCTCATCGAGGACTTCCTCGGCGGCGACACCGCGCGGGCCGCCGAGATCTTCGGCCTGTTCGGCACCGTCTGGGCGGGGATGCAGTTCGTCTGCTCGCCCCTCCTCGGCGCGCTGTCGGACCGGTTCGGCCGGCGGGTCGTCATTCTCATGTCGAACTTCGGGCTCGGATTCGACTACCTGCTGATGGCGGTGGCGCCGAGCCTGAGCTGGCTCTTCCTGGGGCGCGTCGTCTCCGGGATCACCGGGGCGAGCTGGACGACCGCCGGCGCGTACATCGCGGACATCACCCCGCCGGAGAAGCGGGCCGCGGGGTACGGCGTGATCGGCGCGGCGTTCGGCGCCGGGTTCGTGCTCGGGCCGGCGTTCGGGGGGATCCTCGGATCCATCAGCCCCCGCCTCCCATTCTGGGCGGCCGCCGGGCTGACGCTGGTGAACGCGATGTACGGCCTGTTCGTCCTCCCCGAGTCGCTCCCGGTGGAGAACCGGCGGCGCTTCGCCTGGTCGCGCGCCAATCCGCTCGGCTCCCTCGAGCTGCTGCGCTCCCACCCGGAGCTCCTCGGGCTCGCCGGCGTGAGCTTCCTGTACTACCTCGCGCACCAGGTGCTCCAGAACGTCTTCGTCCTCTACGGCGACTACCGCTATGGGTGGACGACGCGGACGGTCGGGCTGACGCTCGCCGTCGTCGGCGTCGCGAGCGTGATCGTGCAGGGTGGGCTCGTGCGTCCGCTGGTCGCGAGGCTCGGCGAGCGCCGGGCGCTCATGACCGGTCTCGCATTCGGCGCGGTCGGCCTGGTGGTCTTCGGGCTCGCGAGCACGTCCGCGGCGTTCTGGATCGGCATCCCGGTGTTCGCGCTCATCGGCCTGTTCAGCCCGTCCACCCAGGGGTTGATGACGCGGCGCGTCCGGCCGTGGGAGCAGGGACAGCTCCAGGGCGCGAACAGCAGCATCCAGGGGATCACCGGTATGATCGGTCCCGGCATCTTCACCTATGTCTTCGCGCGGGCCGTCGACGCGCGCGGTGCGGCGCACGTGCCGGGCGCGCCCTTCCTGCTCGCCGCGGTCCTGATCGTCGCGGCGATGGCGCTGGCGTGGAAGGTCACGGCAGGGCGCGGCCGGCGTGAGCCGGGACGCGCCGACGCGGCCGAGGGCCCACTGGCCGGATCCGGGGTGGCATCCGCCGCGGCGACCGCGGGCGCCGAGCGCGCGACGACGGAGTGGAGCGACGAGTAGACGCGCCAGAGCAGGGGCGACCCGACGGCGTCACGATGACTCTTGCGGGACGCGGTGCCGGCTCGCAGATCAGAGTTCACCTGCTCACCCCCACTCGCCATGCGCCTCTCGCGTAACGCCTTCCTGCTCCTCGTCGCGGGCTCGTTGGTCGTCGGCTGCCGCCACCGTGACGACACCCGCTTCGTGATGCGCGACGCGTCGGCCCGTACCGACTCGCTGGGTCCGGGCGACATGAGGATCTACAACGCGGACAGCTCGGTGGATCTCGTGCTCGTCGGCGACCGCATCACGGCCGGGCTCTCCGAGCGGGTGCTCGCCGACGTGCGCCGGAGCACCGACAGCTCGGCGAGCACGGACAGCGGTCTGGGCGGGGCGATCGCGACGCTGGTGAAGAAGACGGTCGCCACCGCCCTGAGCACGCGGGTCGCGTTCCCGCTCGCCGACCTGAACGACGTGCGCTACGACGGACGCCGGCTGGTGTTCGACTGGAAGCGCGGGCGGTCGAACGACCTCTTCTCCGCCAGCCGCGTGAACGGAAGGCGGACGGACGACTCGTTCAGGGCGCCGGACGCCGAGCGGTTCGTGGAGGCGGTGCGGGAGCGGAAGAGGGAGTTGGGGCAGTAGGGGGCGGGAGGCGGGAGGCGGGAGGCGTCCGGGCTGGCCACTTCCGCTGTGCGCGGGGTTGCCTGCTCGGCTGGCATCAAGGCGGATTGGACACGGATGCCACGGAGGTCACGGATCCGACGGATGGGCGGCGGGAGCCGAGGCGGTGGTGTCATCCCGAGCGAAGGATCTTGCCATGGCGCGGCGGCGCCAGATCCTTCGGTCGCTGCGCTCTCTCAGGATGACAACTGGCGCGAGCACGAGGCACCCTCGCGCCACGCGGAGCGATCCGCGATGCCCGCCGAAGCACGGAGCCCGACGCACGGCGCGACGGAGCCAGACGCGTCGTCGCGCCCCTACACCAGGTCCCCGATCCCCTCTAGCAGCGCCGCCAGCTCCCGTAGCTCGTCCTCGCTCATCCTCCACTCCCCTGCCCGCACGTTCGACCGCACCTGCTCCCGCCTGGTGGCGCCCGCGATCACCGAGGCGACGACGGGGCGGGTGAGCAGCCAGGCGATCGCCAGGTCGAGGAGCGAGTGGCCGTGCGCGTCGGCGAAGGCGATGAGCCGCTCGACCGCATCGAGGTTGCGCTCGTCGAGCCACTTCGCATAACGATCGGCGCGCAGGCGGGTGCCCGGGGGCACGGGCTGGCCGCGGCGATACTTGCCGGTGAGCAGGCCGGCGGCGAGCGGGTAGTACGGCAGGAAGGCGAGCCCCTGGCGCGCGCACTCGGCGAGCACCTCCCGCTCCGGCTCGCGGTGAAAGAGGCTGTACTCGTTCTGCACGCTCACGAACCGCGCCCCACCGGGCGGCACCGCCTGGTCCGCCTCGCGGAGCTGCGCCGCGTCGAAGTTCGAGCAGCCGATCTCGCGCACCTTTCCCGCCTTCACGAGGTCGTCCAGGGCGCCGAGGGTGTCGGCGATCGGGACCGTCGGGTCGGGCTGGTGAAGCTGATAGAGGTCGATGTGATCGGTGCCCAGGCGGCGCAGGCTGTCCTCGGCGGCGCGGCGCACGTACTCCGGGCGCGCGCCCTTGCGCTGCTCGTCGACGGCCATGCCGAACTTGGTGGCGATCACCACGTCCCGGCGGCGCGGACCGAGGGCGCGGCCGAGGAACTCCTCGCTCTGCGTCTTGCCGTAGATGTCGGCCGTGTCGAAGAAGTTCACCCCCGCGTCCAGCGCGGCGTGAACGACCTGCTCGGTGGCTGCGTAGTCAATGCGCGAGCCGAAGTTGTTGCACCCGATCCCCACCACCGACACCCGCAGCGATCCGATTCGTCGCGTCTCCACCGCTCGCTCCTCGTTGCCCCTCGTGGACCTTCGTGACGGGTGATAAGGTAACTGGTAGCGTTCACGCACACCGCCGGCAGCCCCGCCGGCCGACCGTGGGATTCCACTCCATCATCATGAGACCTCACTTCCTCGTCGCCGCGGCGTGTCTCGCCCCGGCGCTCCTCGCCGCACAGACGCAGCAGGCGGAGCTCCAGCAGGCGGCGCCCGCCGTGGTGCCCGCGCCGGATACGAAGCTCCCGCTGAAGCACGCGCCCGAACCGACCTCGCCGGCGATCTCGGCGAAGGACCTGATGACGCGCCTCTACATCTTCGCCGACGACTCCATGCAGGGGCGCGAGGCGGGGACGATCGGGAACGTGAAGGGCACGACCTACATCGCGCACGAGGTGCAGCGGATGGGGCTCGTCCCGGCGGGCGACGACGGCACGTACTTCCAGACGATCCCGCTGAAGACGCGCCAGGTGAACCGCGCGTCGACGCTGACCGTCGGCGGCAGCCCGCTGGCGTTTGGCAGCGAGTGGGCGGCGACGGGCTACGGCTCGGTGGCGAAGCCCGACCTGGCGGTGGTGTACGGCGGGAACCTCGGCGAGGGCTCGCTGATCTCCGCGGACCAGGCGGCGGGCAAGCTCGTGGTGTTCGCGCTGCCGATGACGCCGCAGGCGATGCGCGCCGTGCGCAACCCGCAGGCGCTGGCGAAGAACGCGGCCGGCGTCGCCATCGTGGTGCCGGAGGCGATCCTCGGCTACTTCAGCCGGCCGTCGGAGTTCGTGGACGATCCGGCGACCGCGGCATCGCGGCCGTCCACGGTCGCGATCTTCGTCACCCAGTCGGCGGCGGAGAAGCTGTTCGGCCAGCCGCTCGAGCAGCTCCAGCCGGGAGCGGCGGGCAAGGCGGCGTCGGTCGACGTGAAGATCGACGTGGCGCCCGTGGCGCAGCCCGCGCGCAATGTCGTGGCGATCCTCCCCGGGCGTGACGCGAAGCTGCGCGGTGAGTACGTCGCGATCGGCGCGCACAACGATCACATCGGGTTCAACGCGCACCCGGTGGACCACGACTCGATCCGCATCTTCAACCACGTGGTGCGGCCGCGCGGCGCCGACACGCGGTCGAACACGGCGACGGCAGAGCAGCAGGCCGAGGTGAACCGGCTCCTCGCCGAGTACCGGGCGCGGCACCCCGGCTCGCAGCGCGCGGACTCGATCTCCAACGGCGCGGACGACGACGGCTCGGGCTCGGTGAGCGCGCTGGAGATCGCCGAGCACATGGCGTCGCTGAAGGGCGACCAGGCGCCGAACCGGTCGATCCTCTTCGTCTGGCACGTCGGCGAGGAGAAGGGGCTGCTCGGCTCGACGTACTTCACCGACCATCCGACGGTGCCGCGCGACTCGATCGTCGCGCAGCTCAACATGGACATGGTCGGCCGCGGCGACGCGTGGGACAACACGGGCGAGGACAAGGCGGGGCACGACCTCCACGGCAGCCCGAACTACGTGCAGCTCGTGGGCTCGCACCGGCTTTCCACGGAGCTCGGCGATCTCATCGAGCGGGTGAACCACGACGGCCATCACGACCTGACGATCGATTACGCGCTCGACGCGAACGGGCACCCGGCGAACATCTACTGCCGGAGCGATCACTACGAGTACGCGCGCTACGGCATCCCGATCGCGTTCTTCACCACGGGCCTGCACTCCGACTACCACCAGGTGACGGACGAGCCGGAGTACATCGACTACGATCACATGGCGAAGGTGGACAGCCTCGTCGAGGACGTGGCGCTGCACGTCGCCGATCTCGACCACCGCGTCGTGGTCGACCACGCCAAGCCCGACCCGCACGGAGCCTGTCAGCAGTAAGGCGCGGGCGCACTGAAGAGCGCGGCCGGATGCACATGCATCCGGCCGCGCTCTCGTTTCGGCCTGTTCGTGATGCACGCGCGTTCGGGGTGCACGTCTTGCGCACGCGTCGGCGCCCACCAGGAACGCCAAGTCGGAGGGACTCATGCGCAGGACGAAGGCACTGCTACTGCTCGGCGCGGCGATCGCGATCGGCGGCTCCGATGCCGCAGCCCAATCCGGAGGCCGGCACATCCGCGTGCGGAAGGACGTCGGCACCGGTCCGGTCGCATCGGACACCACCGCCTACCTGGGGAACACCGGCACGACGGGCGTGCCCGGCAGCAACGGCATGAACGACACGACCGGAAACATCACGGAGGAGATGTCGGGGGGCGAGGTCGCGCTCCCGCCGCGGATGAGCGACGCGAACATCGTCGCCCACCTCGCGAGCAGCGACTCGCTGGAGATCCGCATGGCGCAGATGGCGCTGACGCAGGCGCAGGACCCGCGCGTGCGCGACCTCGCGCAGATGATCCTGACGGATCACCAGCAGAACCTCCAGCAGGGGATGGCGCTCGCGCAGCGCAACGGGATCACGCCGCAGCCGGCGCCGGGGGACACCATGGCGCAGCGCATGATGCGCATGATGGACCGCATGTCGTCGATGGGCGGCAGCATGGGCGCGCGGTTCGACACGATGTTCGTCGCCCGCCAGGTCATGATGCACCAGCACACGCTCGACCAGCTCCAGCGGATGCGGGGCGTCGCGCAGAGCGGAGCGGTGCGGCAGCAGATCGACGCGACGATCCCGGTGATCCGGAAGCACCTCGACGCCGCGCGTCAGCTCGCGCAGACGATGGGGATCGACACCAGCCGGATGGGGAGCATGCGCCGGATGCCCGGCATGTACATGCGCGACAGCACCAACATGCGCATGAACGACATGGGTGACACGACCAACATGCGCATGAACAGCACGCCGGATACCACCGGGATGCGCATGAACAATCCGAACGGGACGCCCTCGCCGAACGGGACGACCACGGTCAACGGCACGAACGGCGCGAACTACCCGAACGGGACGACGAACACGAACGGCATGCCCGTGTCGCCCGGCGCGCCGGGCACGAACGGCACCAACGGCACGACCGGCACCACTGGTACGAACGGCACCACCGGCACGCCGGCCAACCCCGGCACGCCGGGCAGCGTTTCGCCGCCGACCGGGAAGCGCCCGCCGACCTTCTGACGCGTCCGAGAGCTGAAGACGGCTCAGCCCCTTGCATGGGGCGGAGGCACGTCGGCGCGGAGCTCCCGCTCCGACCGGCGTGCCTCCGGCGCGCCAACTCCGCGGCGTCCGCTCACTGCGCCGCGACGTCCACCCGCTTCGGCTCGACGTAGAAGTTCTCGTCGACCTTGAAGCTCGCCGGATCGCTCAGCGTCAGCTTCGTGCGCTGCCAGCTCTCGGTGGGGCGCAGCCACGCATAGCCGCTGTCGGAGAGCGTGACGCGCACGGGCATGGCGAAGCCGGGCACCACGTTCGCCCAACGGTAGGACAGCTCGCCGTCCGCGATGCGGTACTCGAGCTGCGGGATCTTCGTCGTCCGCAGGTACTGGTCGAAGACCTTGCCGAGCGGCTTTCCCGACTGCAGCGCGATGTAGGTCTCCACCTGCTGCGACGTCACCGTCTGGTGCCAGAAGGTGCGGTTCAGGCCGCGCAGGATGTCCCGCCACCTCGCGTCGTTGTCGACGATCTGGCGGATGGTGTGCAGCATGTTGCCGCCCTTGTAGTACATGTCGCCGGAGCCCTCGGCGTTCACGCCGTAGGGGGCGATGATCGGCTCGTCGTTGCGCACGTTGGCGCGCGTGCCGATCACGTACCGCGCCCCCGCCGCCTTGCCGTCGCGGCACTCGGTGAAGAGCCCCTCCGCGTAGTTCGCGAACGCCTCGTGCACCCACATGTCGGCGTTGTCCTTCACGGTGATGTTGTTGCCGAACCACTCGTGCGCGCTCTCGTGGACGATGATGAAGTCCCACTGGAGCCCGAGCCCCGTGTGCGAGAGGTCGCGGCCGAGGTAGCCGTTCTGGAAATGGTTGCCGTAGGCGACGCCGCTCTGGTGCTCCATGCCGAGGTGCGGCGCCTGGACGAGCTTGTAGCCGTCGCGATACCAGGGATACGGCCCGAACCAGTGCTCGAGGCAGATCAGCATCGGGATCGCCTGCTGCCACTGGCGCTTCGCCGCCGCGAGATCCTGCTGGAGCGGCCAGAAGTCGAGCGTCAGGAGCCCGCCCTCGCCGCCGTAGCTGTCGCTGAAGTGCGCGTACGTCCCCGCGTTCACCTCGACGTCGTAGTTGTTGATCGGATCCGCGACGAACCACTCGTAGGTCGTGGTGCCGTCGTCGTTGTGCGTCGTGCGCCGCAGCCGGCCGTTGGAGACGTCGATCATCGGGTCGGGGACGGTGATGGCGATCCGCTGGCTGTCCGGCTCGTCGGCGAGGAGGTCCTTGTTCGGCCACCAGACGCTCGCCCCGAGCCCCTCGTCCGTCGTCGCCACCCAGGGATTGCCGAGCGAGTCCGTCGTCCAGGTGAAGCCGCCGTCCCACGGCGGGCGCGTCGCGACCTTCGGCCGGCCGTGGTAGTAGACGGTGATCGTCTTCCGCTGCCCGGCGCGCTGCGGCGCGACGAGGGTGGCGAAGAAGGCGTTGCCGTCGCGCCGGTACGCGACCGGGTGCCCATCCTGCACCATGCTGTCCACCTCCAGCGGCTCCTGGAGGTCGATCTGCATCTCGCGCGCGGGGCGCAGGACGCGGTAGGTGATCCCGTTCCAGCCGCGGATGCTGCTGTCGGCGGGATTCACGGCCACGTGCAGGTCGTAGAAGGCGACGTCCCACCAGGCGCGCTGGGGGGTGTTCGAGCCGCGGAGGGTGTCGGCGTGAGTGAAGGTGTGCGTCGGCTCCTGCGCCACGGCGGCGGCGAACGGAAGCGCGAGCGAGAGCAGGACGGCGAGCTGTCGCATGGATGCGGTCATCGGGGGAGAGGCGCGGCGAAGGCGGGGTTGGTCCAGATGAGGATGGTGGCGCACCCCGGGCGTCCAGGTTGAAGATACTCGACAGGCGCACTCGCGCCGATATAGACCTCCATCGCCTGGACCTCCCCCGGCTGCACCCACGCGTCGACTTCGTCGACGCTGTTCTGGAGAGGAATCGGGTGGCCGTCGATGATGACGTCGGGCAGGCACAGGAAGGGGCCACGGACCTCGAGCAGCCTGCCCATCTGCCCCGGCACGAGCGAGATCCCAGAGACCTCGCGGAGGATGTCCGTGGTGTGCACCGGACGCATCTCCTCGATCCGTGCGTGCTGGAGGACGGTGCCGAAGCCCATCTGCCTGCGCTCCTCGAACGCCAGCCGATCGCGATAGACCCGCTGCCCGTAGACGTGCATCGTATCGAGGACGCTCGCCATCGTCGGGAGGCGCAGCGCCAGGGTCGTCGCGGCCGTCGCGACGACGTCCACCGCGCGACGGTCCGGGTAGAATCCGATCGCGCGGGTGTAGAGCGTGTGCGTGCCGAGGGGCACGTCACGCAGCGTGAAGCGCCCGCTGTCGTCGGCGACCGCCTGACGAGTGGTGCCTTCGACGAGGACGCGGGCGCCGCGGATCGGGGCTCCCTCGAGATTCGTGATCCGGCCGGCGAGGACGGTCGCGCCCTTCGGGCGGCCCGCGAAGACGTCGCGCACGAGCACCGCGGTCGCGGGGACCTCCACGCCGAACACGCCGCTGCTGTCGCTGCCCGACACCCCGAGCACGTCCAGCTCCCGACCCACCGGTACGCCGCAGAGGACGAACGCCCCGACGGCATCGGTGATGGCGGTGACCTGGAAGACCTCCGTGTGAATGCGGCCGTCGCGGATAACGACAGTCGGAGTCTGGGCGATGATCTGTCCTCCGGCGAGCAGCCCGCCGGTGGCCGCATCGCGGAGCGTGCCGATGGCGACGCCGGAGGCGTTGCTGTCCGAGGCGGCCCCGCAGTACGCGCGGCGCAGGCTGACGCCAGAGGGGACGGCGAGCGCGAGGCGCTCCTCGTGCCCGGCGCGTACGACGAGCTTCCGGACAGGCATCTCGAGCCGGAGGGAGTCGAGGACGGGCGCGTAGAAGCCGGCGACGTAATCGCCCGCGGGGACCGAATCGAAGCGGAAGCGACCGAGCGAGTCGGCGGTCGCCCGGAAGCCTGGTGCCGCGGCATCGCCGGCGTGCACGAGCTCCACCGTCGCGCCGGCGAGCGGACGACCGGAGAGGGAATCGCCGACCATCCCGCGCACGCGGCCGGGAGGCGCCGGCGTCGCCGCAGCCGCGGAAGGAGCCGAGCCCTGCGCGGCCGCGCCGGCGGCGAGCAGGAGCTGCAGCGCGGAGACGGCAGCCAGGCGCGCCGCTCTCATACGCCGGGAGTCCAGACGTCGTTGCGGCGGTCGACGTCGGGGAGGACGTGGCGCGGGTCGAGCTCCACGCGCACGACGCGCTTCGGCGACGGCACGCGGTAGGTGAAGCGCGGGCCGAGGTTCCACATCTCCACGGGGAGCTTCACCGTGAGCTGCGTGTGGTCGGCGAAGCCGATGAGCAGCTCGGCGGGCATGACCATCGTGCCGCGATTCGAGAGATGGATCTCCGCGCCCCCGTCGGGGCGCGTGGTGACCGAGTCGATCGCCTGGTCGAGCCGCGAGGTGGTGAAGATCCAGTCGCGCCAGAACCAGTCGAGATCCATCCCCGACGCATCGCGCATGAGGCGGAAGAAATCGGCGGGAGTGGGGTGCTTGAACGCCCACGTGCGGATGTAGTCGCGGAAGGCGGCGTCGAAGCGTTGCTGGCCGAGGACCTCGAAGCGGAGGGTCTGGAGCATGAGCGCCGGCTTCTCATAGCCGACCCACATCAGGTCGCGCACCTCGGTGGGGTTGGTGATCAGCGGCTGCTCCTCACCGGGGATCGCGTGCGCGCCGTACATGTGCAGCGGGTCGGACTCGATGGTGTCGCCGTACGCCGTGCCCTGGAAGTAGAGCGCGGCGTTGTGCAGGTCGATGAAGGTGTTGAACCCCTCGTCCATCCACGGATAGAGCCGCTCGTTCGAGCCGACGATCATCGGGAACCACTCGTGACCGAACTCGTGGGCGAGATCCCACTGCTGCGTCTCGCGCGTGGAGTTGTTCGGCACGAAGGTGAGCATCGGGTACTCCATCCCCTGCACCGGCCCCTCGACGATCGTCGCGTGGGACCAGGGATAGGGGTACCACTGCTCGCTGAAGTACCGGATGGCCGACCGGGCCATGCGATTCGCCTCCGGCCACCTGTCCGCGGACGTGCGGTACAGCGTCTCGATCAGGATGCCGTGCCAGGACGAGGCGTCCCACTGCCAGTTCGGCGCGGCGGCGAAGGCGAAATCGCGGACGTTGGTGGCGGTGAAGTGCCAGGTGGTGCCTGGGAGGGGACGAGCGACGAGGGACGAGGGACGCGTGAGCTTCGGATGGCCCGCTTCCGCCCTCGTGATGATCGCGATCGCCGTGTCGGAGTGGCGGGCGAGGGCGAGGCGGGCGCGCTCGGTGGGCGTCAGCACCTGCGCCGGGTTCCGCAGCTCGCCGGTCGCGGCGACGATGTAGCTCGCCGGTACGGTGAGCGTGACGTCGAAGTCGCCGTACTCGAGGTAGAACTCCCCCGCCCCGATGTACGGCTCGTGGTTCCAGCCGCGGACATCGTCGTACACCGCCATGCGCGGATACCACTGGGCCATCTCGTAGAGCGGGCCGTCGCGGCCCATCCGGCCGACGCCCTGCTCGGGCACCTCGAACCGCCAGGCGAAGTCGAGGTCCACGGCGGCGCCGGGCGCGAGGGGCTTCGGCAGGTCCACGCGCATCGTCGTGCCGTGGATGGTGTGCGTGGCCGCGGCGCCGTTCACCCTCGCCGAGTCGAGCGTCAATCCACCCGTGAAGCCGCCGCAGGAGAAGTCGAAGCTGACGTCGCCAAAGACGAGCGGCGGCTGATGGAGCTGGTTCGTGATGCTGTTCGGCGCGCAGATGTTCTGCTCGAGGAAGAGCCAGAGGTACGGAAGCGCGTCCGGGGAATGGTTGACGTAGTGGATCGTCTCGCGCCCGCGGAGCTGGTGGGTGGCCGAGTCGAGCGTCGCGACGATGCGATAGTCCGCGCGCTGCTGCCAGTAGCGCGGACCGGGGCGGCCGCTGCCGGAGCGGTATTCGTTAGGCGCGGGGAGCGCGAGGGGCCGGAAGGGGGAGCTGTCGGCGACCGACCGCTCGGCCGCCGACTGCGCGGCGGCGGGGAGGGCGCGGACGAGGGACGGCGCGGCCATGAGCAGCGTGGCCAGCGCCCGGCGGAGGCGGCTGGTTCGCATGCGCCCCAACCTACCGGCGGTTGCGCCGGTCGGCCATGGCTGCAGTATTGAGAGTCCCTCCCTTCCCCGAGGCCACCATGTTGCGGTCGAGCAGCGTCGTCGCGTTCGTGCCCGTGCGGGATCCGGCGGCGGCGCGCCGGTTCTACGAGGGTGTGCTCGACCTGCCGGTCGTGAGCGAGGACCCGTTCGCGCTCGTGCTCGACGCGAACGGCGTGACCATCCGCCTGGCGAACGTCTCCCAGGTGCCCGATTTCCAGCCCGGCCGCTACACGGTGCTCGGCTGGCACGTCGCCGACATCGCGCAGACGGTGAGCGGGCTCGCGAGCCGGGGCGTCTCGTTCGCGCGGTACCCGGGCATGGATCAGGACGCGCTCGGCGTCTGGACCTCGCCGAGCGGCGCGAAGGTGGCCTGGTTCGAGGATCCCGACGGCAACATCCTCTCCGTGACCGAGCGCTGAGGCGACCACGATGAATCGAACGGGATGGGGATCGCGCGCGGCGCACCGCCGCGCGCTGGCGACCGCCGGCGCCTGGGCGCTCCTGGCGAGCATCTGCGGCTGCTCGCGTGAGCAGCACCGTCCCGCCGACTCGGCGTTCGCGGCGATGCAGCAACGCGGGCGCACGGTGATGGGGGTGGACCAGTACACGTCGACGCACCGGTTCGACGACCTCCCCGACGGCGGGCGCATCGTCCTCCAGCGCGACAGCGACGATACGGCGGGCACGCGCATCATCCGCGACCACCTGCGGCACGAGGCGCAGCGCTTCGCGGCGGGCGACTTCTCCGATCCGGCGATGGTGCACGCCCAGGCGGTGCCGGGGAGCGCGGTGATGAGCGCCAGACGAGCGGCCATCCACTACGAGTTCCACGAGTTGCCGCGCGGGGGCGAGCTGCGCATCACGACGGGCGACAGCGCGGCGATCCGCGCCGTGCACGAGTTCCTCGCCTTCCAGCGCGGCGAGCACCGGGCCGGCGGGCACGCCATGCCGGGGATGCGGATGCCCTGAGCGGGACGCCCGGCCCGGCCTCGTGAGGCGCCACGGCGCGTGCGCGCCGTCACCGCGACGAGCGATCGCGGCGTGAAGCTTTCCTCTCGCCCGCGAACCACCCTCCCGTTCGCGGTGTACCACCCCCGAGGTCATCACATGCGTCGGATCACCGTCCTTGCCGCCCTTCTCGCGGCCGGCTGCGTCACCCCACGTCCGGGGACGACCGTCGCCGCCGCCCCCGCGTCGCGCCGCGCCCCGACCACCGTCCGGAACGGCGCGAGCGCCCGCGACAGCATCGTCGCGCTCATCAACCAGCAGCGGGAGCAGGCGGGGCTCCGCCCGCTCGTGCCGAACGAGCGGCTGATGCGCGCCGCGCAGATCGAGGCCGACCAGATGGCGCGCGAGAGGAAGATGGCGCACACGCTCCCCGACGCCCCCTACCCCACCCTCGTCGCGCGGCTGCACGCCGTGGGCTACGAATACGGCCTCGCGGGTGAGAACATCGCGTGGCAGTACTCCGCCGTCGGATCGGTCGGGAGCTGGATGCACTCGCCGCCGCACCGACACAACATCCTCGACGGCGAGTTCGTCGAGACCGGCGTCGGGATCGCGCGCGGCACCGATGGGCACAGCTACTACGCGCAGGTCTTCGGGCGCCCAAGGTAGCCGGCACGCGCACGTCGTCGGTCCCCCGCTCTTGCACTGCTCTCGATACCGGTTAGCGTAGAGCCGCCGCACGTCGTCCGCTCCTCCCGCCGTTCGAAGCCCGCCCATCCCGAGCGCTTCACGCGTCTCTCCGGAGGCTCGACATGCCCGTCTCGCCGGTCAACTATCTCGCGGTCCTCGTCAGCGGGATCGTCATCTTCATCCTCGGCGGGGCCTGGTACTCGCCGGCGCTCTTCGCCAAACGCTGGGTGGCGCTGCAGGGGCGAACGGAGGAGGAGCTGCGGGCGAACGGGCCGACGGCGGGGAAGTTCCTCTCCGTCTTCGTCTGCGGCGTGCTGAGCGCGTGGGCGCTCGCCGTCCTGCTGAACCACATCGCGCATCCCTCACCCGTGCGCGGCGCGCTCCTCGGCGTGCTGGCGTGGATCGGCTTCACCGGCGCGACGAGCTTCGGGTCGTACATGTTCTCCGGCCGGCCGCGGGCGCTCTGGGCGATCGACTCCGGCTACTACCTCGTCTCGTTCGTCGTCGCCGGCATCATCCTCGGCGCCTGGCGCTGACGGATCAGGGGACGTCGAGGCGGCGGACCTCGTCCAGCTCCCGGAGCACGCGGTCGAGCGTCTCGACGAGGCGGTCCGCGTCCGCCTCGTCGAAGGGCATCGGCGGCCGGATCTTCACGACGTTGTGCCAGGGGCCGTCGGTGCCGAGCAGGATGCCGTGCTCGCGCATGCGGTTCGCGACCCACGACGCCTCGGCGCCCGCCGGCTCCAGCGTCGCGCGGTCGCGCACCAGCTCCACCCCGAGGAAGAGCCCCGAGCCGCGGACGTCCCCGAACAGGGGGTGACGCGCGCCCAGCTCGCGCAGCCCCGCGAGCATGCGGTCGCCGACGCGCAGCGCGTGCGCCTGGAGCCCCTCGTCGCGGAGCACGTCGAGCACGGCGAGGCCGATGGCGCACGAGACGTTGTTGCCGCCGAAGGTGCTGAAGTACTCCATCCCGTTGTCGAACGCCGCCGCGATCTCCGGCGTCGTGACCACGGCGCCGATGGGGTGGCCGTTGCCTAACGGCTTTCCGGCGACGACGATGTCCGGCACGACGCCCTGGTCCTCGAACGCCCAGAAGCTCGTCCCCATGCGCCCGAGCCCCGTCTGCACCTCGTCGGCGATGCACACGCCCCCCGCCGCGCGCACGCGGCGGTAGACCTCGCGCAGGTAGCCGGGAGGGAAGACGAGCTGGCCGCCGACGCTCGGGCAGGTCTCGGCGATGAACGCCGCGAGGCCGCGCCCCGCGCCGGCGAGCCGGTCGACGATGTCGCCGACGGCGCGCGCGTACCTCGGGCCCGCGTCGGGATCGCTCCGGCGGAAGGCGCCGCGGTAGGTGTCGGGGAGGGGCGCGACGTGCACCCAGTCGGGGGCGCCCGAGCCGCCGGGGCCCGCGTGCTTGTACGGGCTGATGTCGATCAGCCCCGTCGTGTTGCCGTGGTACGCCGCCTCGAGCACGATCGTGTCCCGGCGACCGGTGCACGCGCGCGCGAGCCGCAGCGCGAGCTCGTTCGCCTCGCTCGCCGAATTCACGAACCAGCAGACGCGGAGCGGAGCGGGGAGCGTCGCCGCGAGCCGCTCGGCGTACTCGTTGAGCAGGTCGCTCAGGTAGCGCGTGTTCGTGTTGAGCACGCCCATCTGCGCCTGCCCGGCGTGCACGACGCGCGGGTGGCAGTGGCCGACGTGCGGCACGTTGTTGTACGCGTCGAGGTACCGGCGCCCCTCGCCGTCGTACAGCCACTGCATCCAGCCGCGCGCGATCTTCAGCGGATCGCGATAGCCGATGCTGAGGTTCCCGCCCAGGCGTGTGCGGCGCGCGGCGAGGGTCGCCGTCTTCGGGGGCGCGACGCGCGGGAAGCGCTCGGCGGGGATGCCGACGAGGAGATTCGGGTCGGGCGAGAGGCTGCGCCACACCTGCCGCTCGCCCGGCCGGCCGACGCCGGGGAAGCCGACGCCGAGGTCGAGCAGGTCGGTGATGATCTGGAGGTGGAGGTGCGGCGTCCAGCCGCCGTTCACCGCCGCGGTGCCGAGCGAGGCGATCCTCTGCCCCGCGGCGACCGGCTGCCCGACCTCGAGCCAGGCGAGCGACTCGCGGCTGAGGTGCCCGTAGAGCGTGAAGAACTCCGTGCCGTCGTCGGTGGTGTGCCGGAGGACGATGACCGGCCCGTAGTCCTGCGGCGCATCGTTGTCGGCGAGGGCGTGCACGGTGCCGGCGAGCGGCGCGTGGACGGTGGTCCCGGCGTCGGCGAAGAGGTCGAGGCCGAGGTGGATCGTGCGCCGCTCGTCCTCGGGCGCACCCTCGCCCGCGAAGGCCGGCGCCTGATAGAGCAGGCGCGGCTCGTCCCAGCGGCCGACGGCGACGCGCACGCCGGCCTCGCGCATCGCCGTCTCGATGCGCGGCGTCAGCGCCGGCTCGAGGTTCCCGCGCGGATCGCCGGCGACGAGGGGGCTGCCGACGGAGAGGTCGAGGACGAGGGTGGGCTCGCGGCGCAGGTCGATCCCGAGCACGGGCGCGAAGCCGCCGGCGTGCCGGCGCAGGAAGGCGACGACGCGCTCGCTCGGCGCCGACGGCTCGAGGCCGCAGGCGGCGCGGTACACGGCCGCGGCGAAGCGGAAGGGCACGGCGGCGAGCCTCGGCAGGGTGCGCCGGATCGCCTGCTGGCTGACGGTCAGGTACGCGTCGTCCGGGCGCTCGCGCTGCTGCATCGCGGCGATGCAGACGCTGGCGCAGAGCCGGAGCGCGACGAGGCCGTGGAGCGCGCCGAGCTCCGCCTCGTCGAGCGGGAAGGCGGCGTGCGCGCCGCGCACGATCTCGGCGGCGGCGGCGAGCGGGTCGCCCGCGTCGAGCACCGCGTAGGCGATGGCGATGGCGAGGTCGGACACCGTCCAGCCGTGGACCATGTCGCCGAGATCGACGATGCCGACGACGCGCTGGCCACGCTCCTCCAGCTCCGTCCCGCCTCCGACGAGCACGTTGTGGTCGTTCGGATCGCCGTGGATCGCGGCGCGGCGCAGGCGCGGGAGGAGGGGCGCCGTGTGCCGGTCGTACTCCGCGACGACGGCGTCGACGACCGCGCCTAACGAATCATCGACGAGCGGCCGCAGCTCGCGTACGATGCGCCGCCCGTTGGCGAGGTCCCAGTAGAAATCGCGATGGATCGCCGGGTGGTCGAAGCCGACGAGAGCCGCCGAGAGCTCGCCGACGCGCCGCCCGAGATCGCGGAGGAGCGCCGGCGAGCGGCGCCCGACGCAGGCGAGCGGTACGCCCGGCAGCCAGCCGACCGCCCACAGAATGTGCTCGCGCCCGTCCTCCCCGACGGCCCGCGCGAGCGTCTCCCCGTGCACCGTCGGGAGCACCGGCGGCACGACGTCGACGCGGCCAGCGAGGTGCCGCAGCGCCGCCTGCTGCGCCTCGAGCATCGCCCGCTCCTCGGCGGCATTCGCGACCTTCAGCACCATCCGCCGCCCGTCCCCCGCCTCGACGAGGAAATTCCGATCGCGCTCGCTCGGCAGCGGGGTGGCGCGGCCGTCGATACCGAAGTGGTCGCGGGCGAGGCGCGCGGCGGTGGGAGGGGAGAGGGAGGGGGCGAGGGAGAGGGAGCCGGTGAGGGGGGAGGGGGAGGGGGAGGGGGGCATGGGAGAAAGCTATTCCGAGAACGGGAGGATTCGGCAGACTGCGTACTTCGTACTGCGAACCTCACTGCGGAGTGCGTACTGCGAACGTTGCCGCGAACTGCGTACTACGAACACGGCGCCCGAGCGTTGGCGCCACGGTCGTCAGTACGCACTCCGTAGTTCGCAGTGACGTCCGCAGTACGCAGTACGAAGTGGGGGCCGCGCCCGTCATGGACAGTTCATGGCAGTTCGCCCCAGATCCCCCCATCCTCGTGCCCCAGCCCCCACGCCGAGAAGCCGCGCAGCTTCAGTTCCCGCATCAGCGCCAGCTTCGCCTTGAAGGAGCGGGCGTCCTCGAGGTAGACCCATTCGTTGATCGCGCCGCGCTCGGCGACGCCGAAGGGGACCTCGTTGCGGGCGTCCCACTGGATCGTGCCGCCGTCGCGCTGGATCAGGTGGGCGCCCCAGGCGTACGACACCGTGGCGCCGGCGACGCCGGCGCGGCGCACCGTCGTGGGATCGGCCTGGACGAACCAGTGGTAGCTGTAGAGCGGGATGCCGAGCGAGAGCTTCTCCGGCGGGATCACCTTCAGCGCGTACTCCGTCGTCGCGCGCATCCACGGGATGCCGGCCACCGGACCGGGAGGCGTGCGCGTCGTGTGCTGATCGTAGGTCATCCACGACACGAAGTCCGACACGCGCGCGAGCGCCGGCAGGTCGTAGGCGCCGCGCCAGCTGTCGTAGATCCACTCGTGATAGGTCGTCGGACCGGCGAGGTCGCTCGCCCGCGGGACGATGGCGATGCTGATCGCGAACCCCGCCGCGTGCAGCGCGCGGGCGGCATCGGCGTACCACCTCGTGAAGCGCGCGCCGTCCTGGATGCTCAGGTCCTCGATGTCGAACTGGATGCCGTAGTAGCCGTTCCGGCGGCAGAGGTCGACGAGCGCGTGCGTCGCCCGCGCCTGGGCGACCGTGTCGGCGAGCAGGCGGCGCAGCATGGGCTGGTTGAAGCCCTGGTCGACGACGAGCGGCATCACCTTCACGTGATGCTGCCGCGCGAGCGCGAGCACCATCGGGTCGACGTCGCCGTAGACGACGCCGATCGAGTCCACCGCGTACGTCTGCGGCGCCACGATCGTGATCTGGTCGACGTGCCGGACGAAGTCGTCCCAGCTCGTCTCGGTGTCGACGTAGTAGAAGAGGCGCTCGGCGCCCTGGGCGCGGAGCGGCGAGGCGGGACGGAGCGTGAGGGCGGCGAGCGCCGCGGCGAGCAGGAGGCGGGAGGTCATGCCGCGAAGATGCGGCTGCCGCGCGCGCATTGGACAGCCGCGCGCGCGCAGGCGCGGCGCGCGCGGAGCCTCAGGTGTGCGGCCTTTCGCCGGGGACCGGCCGCAGTGGCGCGGCATCCACGAGATGCACCGGCGTCCGCGCGTGCGGCGGCAGCTTCTTCCCGTCGAAGTAGTCGGCGATGATCGCGATCGCCTGCAGCCCCTCGCTCCGCGCGTTGCGCGCCATGTCGAGGGTGAAGACGGGGACGCGGAGCGCGTTGGCTTTCTCGATCGCCGGCCGGATGCGCTCCGAGTCGACGGGGCAGATGATGATCGCGTCGACGTGCTGCGTCATGAAGCTGTCGATCGCCGACTCCTGCGCATCCAGCTTCCGATCGGCCCAGGTGAAGATGAGCTGGTACCCGTGCTTGTCGGCGGCGGCTCGCAGCCCCGTCTCGAGCTCGCGGTAGAAGGCGCTGTCGCGCGTGGGCAGCGTGACACCGATCGTCTTCGCCGCCCCCGCGCGCTCGTCGTTCTCGATGCGACACGCGGCCGCGGCGAGGGGCGCCGCGGCCAGCGCGAGACACATCACGAATCGTCCGATACGGCTCAGGGATCGCATGGAGGCATGCGAAAAATGCACGAGCCGGGCCGTCCTGTGAAGCTCAGATCGCCGCGCGTGGCGTGCTCTCCCGGCAGCGAATGGTCGTGCTCGCGCCCTGCAGCCCCGGCGCGCTCGCGGCGACGCGCAGCTCGCCACCCTCGCGCCCCGCCTGCACGATCGCCACGGCCAGGCCGTTGAAGACGTGCCGCGTCGTCCCCTTGTCATTCTCGTGACTGCTCGGATCGCCGTTGCCGACGCCGATGAGCTTCCCCGTGCCGGTCACGTCGAAGGTGACCTCGTCGCCCGCCACCGGGACGACGCGCCCCTGCGCGTCCACCACCTGCACCTCGACGACGCTCACGTCCTCCCCGTCGGCGGCGATCTCCGCGCGGTCGGGGCGGAGGACGATCCGCGCCGGGGCGCCCGTCGTCTCCCGCGTCGCCGTGAGCACCTGTGTGCCGCCGCGGAAGCCGCGCGCCTCGATCTTCCCGGGGGCGTACTTCGCCTTCCACGCCAGGTGGCCGTCCTTCGGCAGGTCCTGCGCGCCGAGGCTCTGGCCGTTCACGAAGAGCTCGACGCGATCGAGGTTCGTGTGCACCCAGACGTCCACGTCCTGCCCCTCCTTTCCCGGCCAGTTCCAGTGCGGGAAGAGGTGCAGCACCGGCTCGTCCTGCCAGCGCGCGCGGTAATAGTAGAAGTTGTCCTTCGGGAAGCCGCAGGTGTCGAGGATGCCGAAGTGCGAGCTGATGCACGGCCAGCGGTACGGCGTCGGCTCGCCGCGATAGTCGAAGCCGGTCCAGACGAAGCCGCCGGCGATCCACGGCCGCGCGTCGTACATGCTCCACCACTTCTCCGCCGTGGACGCCCAGGGCGGCGCGTTGACGTCGTACGCGGAGACGTAGCCCTTCTCCTTGTCGTTCGCGTAGATGCCGCGCGTCGAGACGGTGCTCCCGACCTCGGTCCCGATCGACGGCTGGGTCGGGAACTTCGCGTGGAAGTCGTCCATCTTCGGCAGGTTGTAGTTGAACCCCTGCACGTCGACGACGGCCGACAGCCCCTTCCCCCAGTCGCCGTTCATCGCCTCGGTGATCGGCCGCGACGGATCGAGCTGCCTGACGAGTCGCTTCATCGTCGCGGCGATCCGCGCGCCCTGCTCCCTGCCCTGCAGCACCCACTCCTCGTTGGCGATGGACCAGGCGAACACCGACGGATGGTTGCGATCGCGGCGCACGAGGCGCTCGAGCTGGCTCAGTCCTTCGGGCTCGGAGCTGAACATGCGCGTCTCGTCGAGCACGAGCATGCCGAGCCGGTCGCACGCGTCGAGCAGCTCGGGGGTGGGCGGGTTGTGCGAGGTGCGATAGCCGTTCGACCCCATCTCCTTCAGCTTCTCGATCCGGAAGTACTGGAGCCGGTCCGGCAGCGCCGCGCCGACGCCGGCGTGGTCCTGGTGGTTGCACGTCCCCTTGATCTCGACGCGCTTCCCGTTGAGGAAGAACCCCTGGTTCGGATCGAAGTGGATGGTGCGGATGCCGAACGGGGTCTCGTACCGGTCCACCGCCGCGCCGTTCGCCTCGATGGTCGTGACGAGGATGTACAGGTGCGGCGTGTCGACCGACCAGAGGGCGGGGTTCGCGACGTTCGCGCGCTGCTGCACGGTCACGGTGGCGTCGCTCGGCACGTGCACGCTCGCCGAGCGCGCCGTCGCGACGGTCTTCCCCGAGGCGTCGAGGAGGGTGGAGACGACGCGACAGGTCGCGGGACGGTCGCCCTCGTTCACGACCTCCGTCGCGATGCTCACGTCGGCCGCGCGCCGGCCGACGTGCGAGGTGACGTACGTGCCCCACTGCGCGACGTGCACGGGGTTCGTCTTCGTCAGCCACACGTGCCGGTAGATGCCCGCGCCCTCGTAGAACCACCCCTCGTGCTCCGTCGCGTCGGCGCGCACGACGAGGACGTTCTGCCCGCCGAAGTTCGCGTAGTCGGTGACGTCGAAGCTGAAGGGCGCGTAGCCGCTCAGGTTTCGCCCGATGAAGCTCCCGTTGAAGGCGACGATGCAGTCGCGAAAGGCGCCGTCGAAGTCGATGACGATGCGCCGGCCGGCGTCGCTCGCCGGGAGGTCGAAGGTCTTCCGGTACCAGCCGATGCTCGTCGCGGGAAAGCGCCGCCCGAGCGGCTTGCACCCGGAGCTGATGAGCTCCGGTGAATCGACGAAGGGCAGCTCGACCGCCCAGTCGTGGGGCAGATCCACGACCCGCCACGCGCTGTCGTCGAACTTCTCCTTCGCGACGTTGATGAAGTCCCCGGTCTTGGCGAAGAGGCTGTGCTGGCCGAAGCCGAAGTCCTGCGCCGGGTCGTCGGCGTGGCCGAGGTGGAAGCGCCAGCCGGGATCGAGGCGAAGGCGTTCACGGGACGCGGGAGCGGGGGCCGGGTGCGCCGCGGGGCTCTGATGGGAGGAGGAACCCGGGGCCTGGGAAGCGGCGAGCTCCGGAGCAATGGCCAGCAGTCCGGCGGCGCGGATACCGTGCTTCAGGACGGCGCGGCGAGACAGGGACATGGATGGGGTCAGGGAAGCGGGTTCGGGGGACCGCGATCGTGCGAATGTGGGGTGGGATGGGGGGAGGCGCCAGGGGTGCGGAGGCACGCGCTCTCCGGCTACACATCGCCCTTCGGCGATACGGGCGGCAACGTTTTCATGACACGGATCGGACGGATGTGACGAATCGTCACGGATGAGCGCTGCGGAGTGCGTTCGTGCGTGACGAGGCCCTGACCCGCTCGATCATCGGTGCCTTCTACGAGGTGTATAACCAGCTGGGGTACGGCTTCGTCGAGTCGATCTATGCCGCGGCGCTGGAGCGCGAATTGATCGCGCGGAGACACGCCGTCGCGCGCGAGGTGAGTGTTCGCATCCGCTACAAAGGCGACGTGGTCGCATGGCAGCGCCTGGACATGGTCGTCGAAGGTCGCGTCGTCGTCGAATTGAAGGCGGGCTCGGTCCTGGCACCTGTCGCGCTCGCGCAACTACTCAGCTATCTGAAGGGCAGCGGCATCGCTGTCGGTCTGCTTCTTCATTTCGGCCCGCGTCCGCTGGTTCGACGAGTCATCTTCGACCGACGGGATCCGCTCGCCTGATCACGACCGTGAAATCCGTGCGATCCGCGCCATCCGTGTTCCCGTCAGAGCCCGCGCGCGCGTGATGACCGAATCGGCGCACGGCAGCTGGACTGTGTCGGCCCCGCGCCCCCCCCAGCCGACCCCATGCATCCCGCATCACTTCGCCCCGCACCACCCGCCCTTACGCTTCCCGTCCGGATCCCGGTCCCCTCCCGGGCCCCGGTCCCCTCCCGCACCCCATCGCCCTCACCCCACTCGGAAGGTCCCCGTGAACGTCGCCCGCCTGGTCGTCCTCGTGCCCCTCGTCGTCGCGGCCGCCGCGTGTGAGGGCAACGGGACGCAGCAGCTGCATGCGCTCGCCCGCACCGATTCCGTCCGCACCGACTCCCTCGTCGCGATCAAGAACGATCTGATCAACGAGGTCATGGCGTCCACCCAGTTCGTGAACGACATCAACACCCAGATCGCGAAGGTCCACAACCTTCAGGCGAAGCGCGGGGGCGTGCAGCTCACGCGCGAGTCGGAGCTGTCCGAGGTGAAGGATGAGCGCGCGGCGGTGCTCGGGCGGATCGCCGCCATCGTCGCCCGGCTCGATTCCGCCGAGGGGCGCGTCGGCACCCTCCGCGTGCGCGCGGCGCGGCTCGCCAGGCGCGACTCGACGCTGATGGGCCAGATCGCGACGTACGAGCAGACGATCGCCGAGCTGCGCAGCACCGTCGAGACGCAGCGCGCGCAGATGCAGGCGATCATCGACAAGCAGAGCGTCGAGATCGCGTCGCTCAACCAGCGCGTCGACACGCTGCAGGTGCAGAGCACCGCGCTCCTCGACACCGTCGGCCAGCTCACGACCGAGAAGAACACCGCGTACTACGTCGTCGGCACGCGGGACGAGCTCGTGAAGAAGGGCGTGCTCGTGGAGGAAGGGCGCAAGCGCTTCCTCGTCTTCGGCGGCCGGCAGCTCGAGCCGGCGCGCGAGCTCGACACGACGCTGTTCACGCGCATCGACCGGCTGAAGGACCGCACGATCAAGCTCCCGAACGGCGAGTACACGATCCTCTCGCGGCAGAACCCGGCCTACGTCGCCCCCGATTCGGCGAAGAACGGCAAGATCGCCGGGGGGCTCACGATCCAGGAGCCGGATCGCTTCTGGGCCTCGTCCCGCTTCCTGATCATCGTGCGCTCCTGAACCCTGCGCGCCGCCAGCGAGCGGCGCCGGCGCGCCGCTCAGTCGTGGAGCGACTCCCGCAGGAGCTGGTCGAGATCGTCCGTGGCGGGGGGCATGAGCAGGACGGAGATGTCGTGCTCGAGGGCGAAGGCGCGCACGCGGTCCAGCGCCTCCGGCGCGCCGAAGATCACGACGGAGATGCTGCGCATGGCGGCGCGTCCGACGATCTCGTCCGTGCACGATTCCGCATCCTCGCAGTCGATGAGGGCGATGCGGGGCCGGACGCGGCGCACCGCCTCCTCGGCCGATTCCGGCGGCCGGCGGAAGCGCACGGGATAGCCCAGGGTCTCGACGAGCGCGCCAAGGAGCGCGGCGGCGACCGCGTCGTGCGACAGCACGAGCACGGTCGGGACCGGTCGGAGGGGGAAGTCGGCGGGATCCATCGCTGGCATATGGCGGGCGCGCGTCGCAAGTGGTGCACCCATCCGGTGCACGATTCACGAAAGCTCGTAGTTTTCTCCCGCGTGTCCACCCGTCCCCCGCTGCCGATCGACGCCGTCCTCCCGGCGCTGCGCGATGCCCTGCGCGCCGCGCCCGGCGCCGTCCTCCAGGCGCCGCCGGGCGCGGGCAAGACGACGCGCGTCCCGCTCGCCCTGCTCGACGAGCCCTGGCTCGCCGGCCGCGCCATCGTCATGCTCGAGCCGCGTCGTTTGGCGGCGCGCGCCGCCGCGCGCTACATGGCCACCCTGCTCGGCGAGCGCGTCGGCGAGACGGTCGGCTACCGCGTGCGCCTGGACTCCCGCGTGAGCGCGGCGACGCGAATCGAGGTCGTGACCGAGGGCATCCTCACCCGGCGGCTGCAGGACGACCCCGCGCTCGACGGCGTCGGCCTCGTCATCTTCGACGAGTTCCACGAGCGGAGCCTCGCCGCCGACCTCGGCCTCGCGCTCACCCTGCAGTCGCGCGCCATCCTGCGCGAGGACCTCCGCATCCTCGTCATGTCGGCCACGCTGCACGGCGCGCCGGTCGCGGCGCTCCTCGGCGACGCCCCGATCGTGACGAGCGAGGGCCGCACCTACCCCGTCGAGACTCGTTATGCGCCGCCGCGCGCCGGCACGCGCCTCGACGCCGCCGTGGCCGCCGCGACGCGCGAGGCGCTGGCGCGCGACCCGGGCGACGTCCTCGTCGTCCTGCCGGGCGCCGGCGAGATCCGCCGCGTCGAGGCGCTCCTCGCCGAGCAGGCGCGCGATCCCGATGTCACGATCGCGCCACTCTTCGGCAACCTGCCCGCCGACGCCCAGGACCGCGCCATCCTCCCCAGCCCGCCCGGGCGGCGCAAGGTGGTCCTCGCCACGCCGATCGCCGAGACGAGCCTGACGATCGAGGGCGTGCGCGTCGTCGTCGACTCCGGCTTCGTGCGCGTCCCCCGCTTCTCCCCGCGCACCGGCATGACGCGGCTCGAGACCGTCCGCGTGTCGCGCGCGTCGGCGGACCAGCGGCGCGGGCGCGCGGGGCGCGTCGCCCCCGGCGTCTGCTACCGGCTCTGGGCGGAGGCGGAGCAGCAGCACCTGCTCCCCTTCGCCCCGCCGGAGATCGTCGACGCCGACCTCGCCCCGCTCGCCCTCGAGCTGGCCGCCGCCGGCGTTCGCGACCCGGCGGAGCTGCGCTGGCTCGATCCCCCGCCGGACGCGGCCTACGGTCAGGCGCGCGAGCTGCTCGCCGAGCTCGGGGCGCTCGACGCCGCCGGCCGCGTCACGCCGCATGGCCGGCGCATGGCATCGCTCGGCGTCCATCCGCGGCTCGCGCACATGGTCCTCCGCGGCGCCGCGCTCGGCCACGGCTGGCTCGCCTGCCAGCTCGCCGCGCTGCGCGACGCGCTGCGCGGCGAGGGGGGCGGGGGCGGGGGCGGCGGCGTGGCGGGGCCGCCGGAGGCCGACCTCCGACTGCGGCTCGAGCTCGTCGCCGGGCACGGCGAGCCGCCACGCTTCGTGCGCGGCTGGCGGGTGGACCGCGAGACGGTGCGCCGCGCGCGGCTCGAGGCCGGGCACCTCGCGCGGCAGCTCCACGTCGCCCCGGCGCCAGACGACGGGCTGGCGGCCGGCCTCCTGCTCGCGCTCGCCTATCCCGACCGCGTGGCGCAGCGAAGGCCGGGGCCGGCGGGGAGCGGCCGCTTCCTCCTCCGCAACGGCCGCGGCGCGGCGCTATCCTCTCCGCAGGCGCTCTCCGACGAGTCGTTCCTCGTCGCCGCGGAGCTCGACGACCAGCGCCCGGAGAGCCGCATCTTCCTCGCCGCTCCCGTGGCGCTGGAGGAGATCGTCGCCGAGCTCGGCGACCAGATCGTCGAGGAGCGCGTCGTCGAGTGGGACGAGCAGGCGGGAAGCGTGGTCGCGCGCGTGCGCGAGCGGCTCGGCGCCCTCGTCCTGCGCGACGCGCCGCTCCTCGACGCCGACCCGGAGGAGGTCGCGGGGGCGCTGGCCGCCGGGCTGCGTCGGGCCGGCGTCGCCTCGCTCCCGTGGAGCGATGCCGCGCGCCGGCTGCGCGCCCGCCTGGCCTTCCTCCACGCCAATGATCCCGCGTGGCCGGACGTGAGCGACGAGGCGCTCGCGGCGACGATGGATCGCTGGCTCGCGCCGCACCTCGTCGGCCTGCGGCGCCGCGCCGAAATCGCGCGGCTGGACATGACGGAGCTGCTCCTCGGCCTCCTCGACTGGGAGCGTCGGCGCCGCCTCGACGAGCTGGCGCCGACGCACGTGACGGTGCCGAGCGGGTCGCGCGTGCCGATCGACTACACGGACCCCGCGGCGCCGGTGCTCGCCGTGCGACTGCAGGAGGTGTTCGGCCTCACGGAGACGCCCCGCGTCGGCGGCGGACGCGTGCCGGTGACGATGCACCTGCTCTCCCCGGCCCACCGCCCGGTCCAGGTCACGCGCGACCTCGCCGGCTTCTGGCGCACGAGCTACTTCGACGTGAAGCGGGAGATGAAGGGGCGCTACCCGAGGCACTTCTGGCCGGACGATCCGCTCGCCGCGGAGCCGACGCGCCGGGCGAAGCCGCGCGGCACCTGACGAGCGGTCCGACGACCTCCGGCCCGCGCACGGCACTTGCCTCTCCCGTCCGCTGGCGCTTCGCTGTATCGTGCGAAAGCATTCCGCTCGTTCACGCTCGCCCGCCGGGTCATGAAGAAGCCTGCGCAGAAGCGAATCCGCGAGTCGCCCTCAGCGCCGTCGCCGGGAATCACGCCGACGCGGCCGCCGGCGACGCAGACGACGGATGCGCCGCAGCCGCTGGTGGCACCGCCGGCGCCGATCCAGCAGGCCGCGACGGAGCCGCCGCCGCCCCCGCTGTGCTTCCCCGACGGCCGCCCCGCGCGCGTCGTGCACGTCGTGGCGGAGCTGGCGCCCTTCGCCCGCAGCGGCGGGCTGGGCGAGGCGATCGCCAGCCTCGCGCGCTTCCAGGCGGCGTCGGGGCTGTGGACCGCCGTCGTCATGCCGCTGTACGACGCGGTGCGCGCGACGAAGCCGGACATGGTGCCGGTCGGGGACGCGTTCACGGTGCAGGTGGGGCCGCGCAGCGAGGAGGTGCGGCTGTGGGAGTTCCGCGCGCCGCCCGACCATCCGCTCGCGCACACCCACGTCTACTTCATCGAGAGCGAGCCGTACTTCGCGCGCCCGCACATCTACGGGCCGCCCGGCGAGGACTACCCGGACAACGCGCGCCGGTACGCGTGCTTCTCGATGGCGGCGCTCTCCGCCCTGCCGCTGATCACCAACGGCGACCCGGTGCTCCTCCACGCGCACGACTGGCACACGGCGCTCGCCCCCGTGTACCTGCGCACGCGCTTCGCCGCGAGCCCGCTGCACGCGGACGTGCGGTCGGTGATCTCCGTGCATAACGCGGGATTCCAGGGCCACTTCCCGCACCGCGCCCTCGCCGACATCGGCCTGCCGGAGACGCTCTTCAACTGGCGGCAGCTCGAGTGGCACGGCCAGGTCAACCTGCTCAAGGGCGGCCTCGTGTTCGCCGACGCGGCGACCACGGTGAGCCCGACACACGCGCACGAGCTGCGCACGCCGGCCGGCGGCTTCGGGCTCGACGGCGTGTTCGTCTCGCTGCGCGACCGGTTCGTCGGCATCACCAACGGCATCGACCAGCAGGCGTGGAACCCGGCGACCGACCGGGCCGTCCCGCGCAACTACTCGGTGGACGATCTCGACGGCAAGCGCACCTGCCGCGAGGCGCTCCAGCGCGCCCACGGCTTCCGCCTGTCGAAGCGGATGCCGATCTTCGCGATGAGCGCGCGGCTCGTCTCGCAGAAGGGGCTCGACCTGATCCTCGGCGACCCGGGATACTTCGCGCTCGACGCGCAGTTCATCTTCCTCGGCGCGGGCGAGCCGCGCTACGAGGCGGCGCTCACGGCGATCGCCGAACGAGCGCCGAGCCGGATCGCCGTCGAGCTGCGGTTCACCGAGGAGCGGGAGCACCGGCTGCTCGCGGGCGCGGACATGTGCCTGATGCCGTCGCTCTACGAGCCGTGCGGGCTGACGCAGATGCGCGCGCAGCGCTACGGGACGATCCCGGTGGCGCGCCGCGTCGGCGGGCTCGCCGACACGATCGAGGACGGCGTCACCGGCTTCCTCTTCGACGACTACACCGCCAACGACTTCATGCGCGCCGCGATGCGCGCGGTGGACCAGTTCGCGGACCAGGACGGGTGGCGGGAGATGCAGCGCCACGCCATGCAGCGCGACTTCGGCTGGGAGCAGTCGGCGGCGAAGTACCTCAAGCTGTATCGCCGCGTCGTGGGGATGCCCGCCGCCGCGCGCTGACGGCGCTACACCCCGGCGTCGTCGTTCCCGGGAGCACCACCCGCGCCCGGCCCGCCCGACGCACCGGCCCGCGGCAGCGGCCGCGAGGCGCCGGGAAAGACCTCCTTCGACGGATCGAGCGGCTCGACGCGCGCGGTGCGCCCGCCCTGGCGCGGCAGGCCCGGCCAGCGGCCGGTGAGCCGGTGGTAGATGGCGATGCCGAGGCCGCCGACAATGCCGACCGCGGCCACCGCCGCGAGCAGGACGAGCCCGAAGGCGAGGAGCAGCGCGCCGGCGGCGAGCGCCGTGACGGCGAGGGCGATCGTCTGCGCCCGATTGCGCGGCCCGCGCCCCGACGGCGACGGGCCGCCCGGGCCGAAGGTCGAGAAGCGGATGATGGTCGGCATGGCGGGATCCTCCCGCGCAAGCTAGTGCGGCCGACCGGGGTCCTCCATCCCGGAGTCGGGGACCTCGCCCACGTCCGACGGCGTCGTGCCGCCGCGATCGTAGTGCAGCCCCGAGGCCTCCATCAGGTGCCGCCACTTCAGCCGCACCCAGCGATCGAGCGCCTGGCGCATCCGCTGCTCCTCCCCCTCGGAGATCGCCGGCTCGTCGGGCGCGTCGATCGGCAGCACCCGCGCGAACGGCCGTCCCGCGTTGTAGAGGAACTGCGCCACCTCGCGCTCCAGCATCCCCGCCCAGTCGCGCTCGTTGACGAGCTCCCGCAGCTCGCCCGGGACGTCGTTCCTGCGGAGGAAGACGCGGATCGTGCTCCACTCGTCGCCGCGCCATACGAGGCCGCTGGCCGACGGGCTGAGCGCCGCGGCGGTGCGGCCGAGCTGCTCCCATTGTTCGCGACCGACCGGAACGCCGAAATCGAGATTGTGCTTGCGCATGTCGCTGCCCCTCTACGCTGCTGGACGCCGTGAGCGGGACGCGAACGCAATCGCGATACCGGTCGGCACGCCGCATGCGCGATACGCGGACGAGCCTGATGCCACCACACGACGAGAGGGAGACGACGATGAATCACCGAGTGATCCTGGCGGTGCTGCTGTGCGCGGCGACGGCGGCCTGCGGCGGACGGCGAACGGCGGCGCGCGACTCCGCCGGCGGCGCGATCGCGTCGAAGGACAGCGCGCTCTACACCGACCTCGGCGCGACCCCGGCCGCCGGTCCCGTGGCGCACGTGACGAAGACCGACGGGAAGAGCGTCGCGCTCGCCACCCAGTACGAGCTCACGAACGACAACTTCCGGAAGTACATGGTCGCGAGCGAGTCGCTCGCCGTGCTGCGCGCGCGCGACCCCGACGTGAAGCGGATCGCCGACAACCCGAACCTCAGCGGCGCCGGGTCGCCGGACGCGAACGCGGGGGAGAAGCTGCTCGAGTCGAACCCGGCGATCAGCAAGGCGATCAACGACGCGGGGCTCTCGGTGCCCGACTACTTCGTGATGTCGATCGCGATCGCGAGCGCCGAGCGCTTCATGAAGGACCCGAAGGCCGCGCCGCCGACGCCGACGCTCTCGAAGAACGCGGAGTTCCTGCGGGGGCATCAGGGAGAGTTGCTGCGGCTCGACGCGCTGTCCGGCGGGCCGGCGGTGGAGGCGAAGGCGTCCTGACCGCGACAACGTGATTGGTTGTTGGTCGTTGGTCGTTGGCGCGCCTCGGGCGACCCTCGCGCCGCGACCAATGACCAATGACCAATCACGCTTTGCCTCCCGGCGTCCAGTCGGTCCTCCTGCCTCTATTCCGCCACCACCTCCCCGCCCTCCCCGCCCTGCCCCCGCCGCAGCATCAGGACGAGTGGCAGGGAGATGAGGAAGAGGATCGCCACCAGGACGAACACGCGGTTGAAGGCGAGGACCGACGCCTGCTGGGTGACGATGAGATTCAGCAGCGCGAGCGCGCGCTTCGCCGCCGTGAGGGCATCGCTGCCGCGCGCGATCATCGCGCCGGTCACGCCGCGCAGCCACTGGCGCGTCATCGGGTCGACGATCGTCAGCTTCTCGCTCAGGATGTCGTGGTAGCGCGAGGTGCCGCTCACCAGCTCCGTCGCCGCGACCGCGATCCCGATGCTGCCGCACACCTGCCGCACGACGTTGTACAGCCCCGCCGCCGCGGTCATCTCCGCCTTCTCGATCGACGCCAGCGCCGCCGTGCTGAGCGCGACGAAGATCAGGCTGAAGCCGACCCCCTGCCACACCTGCGGCCAGAAGAGATCCCAGAAGCCCACCTGCATCGTCAGGTGCGACAGCGCCCAGAACGAGTACGCGCTCACGACGAGCCCCGCGGCAACGAGCACGCGCGGCCCGAGCCGGTTGTAGAAGCGGCCGCCGATCGGCATCAGCACCGCCATCGCCAGGCTGCGCGGCATGAGGATGATCCCCGACTTCATCGCCGTGAACTGCAGCAGGTTCTGGAGGAACATCGGCAGGAGGAAGAGGCTGCCGTTCAGCCCCATGCCGAGGATCCCGCCGATCGCCGTCGCCGAGCTGAAGCCGGCGTTGCGGAGGATGCGGAGGTTCACCGCGGGCTTCGGGATCGCCAGCTCGCGCCAGACGAAGAGCACGAGCGAGACGCCGGCGATGATCGCGAGCCGCACGATGAAGGCCGACGAGAACCAGTCCTCCGTCTGCCCCTTCTCCAGCATGAGCTGCAGGGTGCCGAGGCCGAGGGTCATGAGGCCGAGGCCGAGCCAGTCGATCTCCCCCTTCGTGCGCACGAGGTACGGCGGGTCCTCGATGAAGCGCTGCACGAGGATCAGGTTGAGCACCCCGATCGGCACGTTGATGTAGAAGATCCACGGCCAGGAGTACTGGTCGACGAGCCAGCCGCCGAGGGTGGGGCCGACGGCGGGCGCGAGGACGACGCCCATGCCGTAGATCCCCATCGCCAGCCCCTGCTCCTCCCTGGGGAAGGTCTCGCGGAGGATGGCCTGGGCGACGGTGATCATGACGCCGCCGCCCACGCCCTGGATGACGCGGAAGAAGACCATGGTGCCGAGCGAGCGCGCGAGGCCGCAGGCCATGGACGAGAGCGTGAAGAGGAGCACGCTCGCGATGTAGAAGTTCTTCCGGCCGAAGCGCGAGCTGAGCAGCGCGATGATCGGCATGATGATCACGTTGGACAGGATGTAGCCTGTCACGACCCACGTGATCTGCTCGATGGTCGCGCCGAGGGACCCGCTCATGTCGGGGAGCGCGACGTTCACGATGCTCGAGTCGAGCACCGCCATGATGGTGCCGGTGAGGACCGTACCGGCGACGACCCACTTGTGGGGTGCCGCGGCCGCGCGCCCGGGCGCTGTCATGCGGCCAGATTATACGGCGGGAGGGGCCCGGCGGGAGGGGAAGGGTCGAGGGTGGAGGGGCGCGGGGGGGGTGGGGGCGGCGTGTAGGGGCAGGGTCGAGAGGGGCAGGAGTGAGGGAATAGAAACGAGGGACGAGAAAGGGCGTGACTCGTTCCTCGTTCCTATCCCACTACCCAAATTTCTCGACCCTCGCCCCTCGACCCTCGCCCCTCGAGTTACGGCGAACTGACGACCGTCACCTCGAACACGAGGACG
>CAMLIT010000025.1 GCA_946480295.1 uncultured Gemmatimonadota bacterium | reverse complement strand
ATCTTCGGCAGCCAGTAGTAGAAGCCGGCCATCACGGCGAAGACGTTGATGCCGATGAGCACGTAGTGCAGGTGCGCGACGACGAAGTAGGTGTCGGTGAGCTGGAGGTCGTACGCGTTCGCCGCCGTGGCCACCCCGGAGACGCCGCCGATGACGAAGAGGACGATGAAGCCGGCGGCGAAGAGCATCGGCGTCTTGAACACCGGCCGGCCGTACCACATGGTCGCCAGCCAGGAGAAGACCGCGATCGCGCTCGGGATCGTGATGACCATGCTCGCCGCGGCGAAGAAGGAGCTGGCGGTGGTCGGCAGTCCCACGGCGAACATGTGGTGCACCCAGACGCCGAAGCCGAGGATGCCCGTGCTCACCGTGGCGAGCGCGACGAGGGTGTAGGCGACGAGGGGCCGGCGGCAGAAGGTCGGGATGAGGTCGGAGATGATCCCCATCGCCGGGAGCACCACGATGTAGACCCACGGATGCCCGAAGCTCCAGAAGAGGTGCTGCCAGAGGAGCGGCTGGCCGCCGAGGCCGGGATCGTAGAAGTGCGTCCCGAAGCGCCGGTCGAAGTAGAGGAAGATGCAGGAGGCGGTGAGCGCCGGCGTCGCGAACAGGATGGCGAACGAGGTGGTGAGCGTCCCCCAGACGAAGATCGGCAGGCGGTTGAGCGACATGCCCGGCGCGCGCGTCTTGAACAGCGTGACGATGAAGTTGATCGCGCCGACCGTCGTGGACAGGCTGAGGAAGGTGAGCCCGATGGCGTAGAAATCCATGTTGAGGCCGGGCGAGAACGCGGCCTCGGTCATCGGCGCGTAGGCGAACCAGCCGCGGTCGGGCATCGCGCCGACGAGGACGCTCGTGTACAGGAAGATCCCGGACATCAGGAAGGTCCAGTAGCTGAGCGCATTGGCGCGCGGGCACGCCATGTCGCGCGAGCCGAGCATCAGCGGCCACAGATAGTTGCTGAACCCCGAGAGGATTGGCGCGGCGTACCAGAAGATCATGGTGATGCCGTGCATGCTGAAGATCTGGTTGTACGTCTCGGGACTCACGAGGTGTTCGTTGGCGTGCGCGAGCTGGAGCCGGAGGATGCCCGCCTCGATCCCGCCGAGCAGCAGGAAGATCATCGAGGTGACGAGATAGCGCTTGCCGATCACCTTGTGATCGACCGTCGCGAGGACCCCGTAGAGGCCGGGCGCGGTCTCCCAGAGGCGCGTCAGGCGCTCCGGGAGCGGGACGGGAGCGGTTGTGGTGGCCACGGGCTCTCCTACTTCAGGGTCTCCAGGTACGCGACCAGCGCCTGCAGGTCGTTAGGCGAGAGGCTGTTCATCACCGGCATGTCGTTCCCCGGCTTGATCGCCTGGGAGTTGCCGATCCAGCCGGCGAGGTTGCCGCGCGTGTTCTCGAGCGCGCCGGCGGCGATCGTCGTGCGGCTCGCCAGGTGCGTGAGATCCGGGCCGACGCGGCCGAGGGCGTCGGTGCCGCGGATCGCGTGGCAGGCGGCGCACGCTTCCTTCTGGAAGACGGCCATCCCCGCCGCCGCCGCGGGATCGCTCGGCGTCTTCGCGCTGTCGCGCTGCGTCTGCTCCCACGCGGCGAACTTCGCCGCCGGCTCGGCGATCACGAACGCCGCCATGTTGGAGTGCTGCAGCCCGCAGTACTCGGTGCACTGGCCGCGATAGATGCCCGGCTTGTCGGCCTCGATCCACGCGACGTTGCGCTCGCCGGGGATGACGTCGGTCTTCCCGGCGAGCTGCGGGATCCAGAAGCTGTGGACGACGTCGTCGCTCGTCAGGTACAGGCGCACCGGCTTGCCGATGGGGACGTGGATCTCGTTCGCCGTGACGAAGACCTTCGTCGGATCGGGATCCAGGTACCGCACCTCCCACCACCAGCGGTGGCCGATCACCTGGATCGTCGCCACCGGATCGGAGCTCGGCGCGGCGGTGGCGTTCGTGGTCAGCAGGGTGAAGGCGAAGGTGAGCACGAGGATGATCGCCGGGACGATCATCCCGCCGGCGACGACCCAGGTCAGCCCGCGGCCGCCGCGGAGGACGATGTCCGGTCCCTCGCCGGGGTGGCGGCGCAGCGCGCCGGCGAGCACGAGGAGGCCGACGACGACGATGACGATCGCGGAGACGATCATCAGCCACCAGCCGAGCCTCGCCTGGGCGGCGGCGATCGGGCCGGCGCCGCTGAGGATGTTCATCGGAGCGTTCATGGCTGTCGGATGTTGTGCTTCTCGGGTCCGCCGGCTTCCTTCGTGTTCGTGTTCTGCAAGGTGGGCAGGCGCGGCCCGGTCATCCCACCTAACGAGCGGATGTAGGCCACGAGCTCCCAGATCTGGTCCCGCGAGAGCACGGCGCCCCACGCCGGCATCCCCTTCGCCCGCCCCTCGTAGATCGAGTTGAAGACGTCGGCATCGCTCCCGCCGTAGCGCCAGAAGTTGTCGGTGAGCTGCGGCGCCATGAGCCCGGCCTTCGCCTCGAAGCCGTGGCAGCCGGTGCAGTTCATCCCGACGAAGAGCTGCCGGCCGCGCGACACGGCGGAGGTGTCGCCGTCGTACGGGTTCGTCGCCGTCGCCTCGATCGCGCTGACGGCGATGCCGGGGTACGGCCCCTCGGGCGTGATCGTCGCGTTCTCCTCGGGGATGGGGAGCGGCGGCGGCGGCGCGACGTCGCCCGTGGCGTCGTTGTACTGCACCCGCGCGCCGCCCCGCCGCGAGCCGCCGCAGCCCGCGAGGACGAGCGCGGCGAGGAGGCACGGGGCGAGCGGGGCGAGGCTGCGATGCGCTCTCATGGCCTGCTCACAGCGTGAAGACGTAGAGCATCCCGCCCGTCGGCGGCGCCTTCGGCGTCTGGGCGAACACGCCGCCCACCCCGCCGACGCCGCTCAGGACGGCCACGTACTGCTTGCCATCCGGCCCACGGTAGGTCATCGGACCGCCGATGATCCCGGAGCCGATGTTCATCTGCCAGAGCGTGCGCCCGGTGCGTGCGTCGAGCGCGCGGAACCAGCCGTCGAGCGTGCCGTAGAAGACGAGGTCCCCGCCCGTCGTCAGCACGCCGCTGTAGACGGGATAGTTCACGTCCTTCACGCTCCACACCTCGCGTGCCGTCTTCGGGTCCCAGGCGATGAGCGCCCCCTTGTAGCCGCCCGGCGCCGGCACGGCGGGGAAGTTCGAGCCCATGTACGGCGTCCCGGCGATGTACTGCACCTGGTGGCCGCCCTTGTCCATGCAGACGTTGACCGCCGGCACGTAGACCAGCCCCGTGCGCGGCGAGTACGCCGCCGGCTCCTCGTCCTTGCCGCCCGTCGTCGATGGGCAGATGTCCTTCGTCATCCTGCCCTGGTGCGCCAGCTTCTCCGGCACGACCATCGGGCGACCGGTCTTCAGGTCGATGCCCGTGGACCAGTTCACCGGCACGAACGGGTTCACGGCGAGGATCTCGCCGGTCGTCCGGTCCATCGTGTAGCCGTAGCCGTTGCGATCGAAGTGGACGAGCGCCTTGCGCGTCCTCCCGCCGATTGGCAGGTCGACGAGGATGTCCTCGTTCACGCCGTCGTAGTCCCAGGTGTCGTGCGGCGTGAACTGGTAGACCCACTTCACCTCGCCGTTGTCCGGATTGCGGGCGAAGATGCTCGACGTCCACTTGTTGTCGCCGGGCCGCTGGTCGGAGTTCCACGGCCCGGGATTGCTGGTCCCGTGATAGATCAGGTTCAGCTCCGGGTCGTAGGAGATCCACGCCCACACGGTGCCGGCGCCGTGGCGCCAGCCGTCGTTGGGCCACGAGGTCACGCCGAGGTCCCTGCCGCGGTCGCTCGGGTAGAAGTTGCGCGTGTGCGCCGTGATCTTGACGTCGCTGTCCGGCCCCGTGCTGTAGGCCTTCCACAGCAGCTTCCCCGTCCCCAGGTCGAGCGCGGCGATCCAGCCGCGCGCGCCCATCTCGCCGCCGGAGTTGCCGACGAGGACCTTCCCGTTCACGATGAGCGGCGGCATGGTCATCGTGATGCCCCGGTTCACGTCGGCGAGCTTCGTCTCCCAGATCTCGTGGCCGTCGTTGGCGTCGAGGGCGATGGTGCGGTCGTCGAGCAGGTTGTAGACGAGCTTCCCGTCGGCGTACGCCCAGCCGCGGTTGACGACGTCGCAGCAGGCGACGCCCTCGGCCCACGGATTCGGCGCGGGCGTGTGGCTCCACTTCACGGCCGCGGGGTTCTTCGTCAGGTCGAGGGCGAAGGCCTCGTCGGGAAAGGGGGTGACGAGGTACATCGTGCTGCCGACGACGAGCGGCGTGCCCTCGTGGCCGTGGATCTGGCCGGTGGAGAAGGTCCACGCGACGTGGAGCTTCGACACGTTCGCCGTGGTGATCTGGTCGAGCGCGCTGTAGCGGGTGAGCGCGTAGTCGCCGCCCTGGGTGGCCCACTCGCCGGCATCGCGGTCGTGGTGGGCGAGGTCGACCTCGGCCGCCTCGCCGTGGCGCGGGCCGCAGGCGGCGAGGGCGAGGAGGGCGAGCGGGGCGAGGACGGCCGCCGGAGTGTGAAGGGTCATGGCTCGTCGCCTCAGTGGCTCGTCGAGTTCGCGGCCGTCTTGCGCGTGAGGTCGGGCTGGCCCTGGCCGAGGTGGCTGTAGCGCGTCGGGTTGGCGCCGCCTAACGACTTCACGTACGCCACGAGCTGCCAGATCTGGTTCTCGGGGAGCATCGCCCCCCAGGCGGGCATGCCCTGGCCGCGCCCGCGGTAGATGGAGCTGAAGATGTCCACGTCGCTCCCGCCGTAGCGCCAGCGCTTGTCCGTGAGGTCGGGCCCCATGCCGCCCGTGCCGTCGAAGCCGTGGCAGTACGCGCAGTTCATGCGGATGTAGAGGAAGCGCCCCTGCTCGATCGCCCCTTCGTTCTGCGCGTAGGGATCGTGCACCGCCGACTGCACCTGGCTGACGGCGAGGCCCGGCACGGGGCCCTCCGGCGCGCGCAGGACGTACGACACCTGCGGCATCTGCTCGTGCGGCACCTGCGACACGCTCGCCCCCGCCGGCTGCTGCGGCTTGCAGCCCGCCGCGCCCGCGAGCACGACGCCCGCCGCCCCGATCGCCATCCCTCGAATCACCCTCCGCATTCCACCTTGCCTCCGCACGCTGGTGCCGCGCCCGTCACGGCGCGACGATGGGAACGCCGTAGTCCGCGAGAATGCGCTGGATCCGCCCCCGGTCGCGGTCGAGCACGCGCTGGAGCGAGTCGCGCAGCGCCGGATCGTCGCGCCGCACGCCGATCGCGATCGGAAAGACGAACGCGGTGCCGGTGCGCGGGTCCACCGCCGGCCGGATCGGCGAGACGGCGAGCCGCGTCGGCTCGTGTTCGGCGAAGTAGCCGGCGAGCGGCCCCCAGGCGATGGCGACGTCCACGTCCCCCGTCGCCACGGCGTCGATCAGCCGCGCCGGCGGGTTGGGATCGGCGTAGTTGCCGTAGATGCTGTAGCCGACGACGTTCCGCACGATCCCGCGGTCGCCGAGGGCGTGCGCGGGGGGCGGATTGTCGTAGTCGGTCCCGATGAAGTGCAGCCCGATGCGGAGCCGCCGCAGCCGCGGGTCGTCGAGCGACGACAGCCCGTAGTGCCGGTCGGCGCGCGAGACGAAGACGTACGTCGAGCGGTAGTACGGCCGCGTCGTGAGCAGCGGGCCGAAGCCGGCCGGCACCCCGATCGCCACGTCGCACTTCCCCGCCCCGATCGTGTTCCGCACCCACGCCCGCCGCTGCGGCCACCACGTGTAGGCGACGCTGTCGCCGAGGTCGCGCGCCACGAGCGCGGCGATCCGGTTCTCGAAGCCCTGGCCCGCGCGATTGGAGAACGGGAGGTTGTTCGGGTCGGCGCAGACCCGGAGGGACGAGGGACGAGGGACGAGGGACGAGTGAGGGGACGCGGGACGAGCGACGCGGGACGCGCCGGTGCCTCTCCCCTCGAGCCTCCGCGCGCCCAGCGTGACGCCGCCGGCGACGACGATGACCGCCAGGAGAGCGGCGCTCACGCGCCGCGCGTCCCTCGTCCCTCGTCCCGCGCTAGAGCGAGAAGACATACAGCATCCCTCCCTCGGCCGGGTATCCCTTCACCTTGCTGTCCACGCCCGCCGCGCCGCCCACGCCGCTGAGGATGGCGACGTACTGCTTGCCGTCGGGGCCCGTGTACGTGATCGGCGCGCCGATGATCCCCGAGCCGCAGCGGAACTGCCAGAGGATCTTCCCCGTCCGCGCATCCACCGCGCGGAACCAGCCCTCGACGGTGCCGTAGAAGACCACGTCCCCCGCGGTGGCCAGCGCGCCGCTGTAGACGAGGAACTTGTCGGGGATCGACCAGACCGTGCGCCCCGTCGCTGCGTCCCACGCGATGAAGGCGCCGCGGTAGCCGCCCGGGCCGGCGTGGCGCTGGACCTGGGCGCCCCAGTACGGCGTGCCGGCGATGTAGCTCGCCTCGTAGCCCGTGTAGTCCATGCACTCGTTGTTCGTCGGCACGTAGAAGAGTCCCGTGCGCGGCGAGAACGCGGCCGGCTGTTCGTCCTTCCCGCCGATGTCGGGCGGGCAGATGTTCTGCACCGTGACGCCCTGGTGCGTGCGCTTCGACGGCACCACCGCCGGCACGCCGGTCTTCAGGTCCACCCCGGTCGCCCAGTTGAGGTGCGAGAAGGGCTGCGCGACGAGCACCTCGCCCGTCTCGCGATCCATCGTGTACGCGAACGCGTTGCGGTCGAAGTGGACGAGGACCTTCCGCATGCGCCCCTGGATCGGCAGGTCGACGAGGATGCTCTCGTTGACGCCGTCGTAGTCCCAGAGGTCATGGGGCGTCACCTGGTACGCCCAGATCGCGTCGCCGGTGTCGGGATCGCGCGCGAAGATCGTCGACGTCCACTTGTTGTCGCCCGGCCGCTGGTCCTGGTTCCACGGCCCCGGGTTGCTCGTGCCGTAGTAGATCAGGTTCAGCTGTGGATCGTACGAGATCCATCCCCACACCGTGCCGGCGCCGTGCTTCCACCCGTCGGGCGGCCACGTCTTCACGCCGAGGTCCTTGCCGCGATCCTTCGGATAGAAGGCATGGAAGCGCGGACCGATCTTCACGTCGCTGTCGGGCCCCGTGCTGTACGCGCGCCAGAGCACCTTGCCGGTGTTCTCGTCGAGCGCCGTGATCCAGCCGCGCGCGCCCATCTCGCCCCCCGAATTGCCGACGAAGACCTTTCCCTTCGCGACCATGGGGGCCATGGTCATCGTGATCCCCTCGTTCACGTCGGCGAGCTTCGTCTCCCAGAGCAGCTTGCCGGTGTTGGCGTCGAGCGCGATGGTGCGGTCGTCCAGCAGGTTGTAGAACAGCTTCCCGGCATCGTACGTCCAGCCGCGATTCACGACGTCGCAGCACGCCACGCCGACGGACCACGGATCGGTGTTCGGGCGGTACTGCCACTTCACGGTGCCCGGCTTCGTCAAGTCGAGGGCGTAGGCGACGTTCGGGTACGGCGTCACCAGGTACATCGTGTTGTTGGCGACGATCGGCGCCCCTTCGTGTCCGCGCAGCGCGCCGGTGGCGAAGGTCCACGCGAGCTTGAGCTGGCCGGCGTTCGCCGTCGTGATCTGCGCGAGTGGGCTGTAGCGCGTGAGCGCGCTGTTCTCGCCCTGCGTCTGCCACTCGCCGGGCGGGCTCGTCGTCGCCCCCGCAGCGATCTCGCCGCCGGCCTCGGACTGCACGCGCCCCTGCTCCTGGATCGGCGCGAGCCCGCGGTCCTTCTGGCCCATGCACGCGCCGAGCATCACGACCGCGATGCCCGCGGGCAGCATCGCCGCGCGACCGATGGCCGCGCCGATGGACGTTCGCATCATCCGCCTCATTGCGGTGGTCTCTTCTCGCCGGGCGCGCGCGCCCGGATCAGCGCGCGCGTCGCCGTGCCCTTGTCCGCGCCGACCGGCAGCATCCCGGCATGCGAGGTGTGGCCGCCCGGCCAGGGCTCGCCGCGCGTCTGGCTGATCGCCCAGATGTACGCCGCCACCCGCTCCGTCTCCTCCTCCGTCAGGTTCGACTTGCCGCCGCGCGGCGGCATCTGGATCGGACTGCGCGTGAGCGTCTGCGGGATGCCGCGGTCGATGAGCGAGTCGATCGAGTGCCAGTCGTACTGCGCCCAGTTGAGCGCGACGGTGAGCGCGTCGCCGGCGGCGGGCACCCCTTCCGCCTCGACGCCGTGGCAGGCGAAGCAGTTGCCCTTGCCGTGGTAGATGCTGTCGCCGCTCACGATGTCGTCGAGCGTCATCCCCGTCGGCGGCGGCGGCAGCGTCGCCGGCTGCAGGTCGTCGTGCGTCTGGATCGTCGGCTGGCGCGTCCCCGGCCCGTTCGGCTGCTGGGTGTGCTCGCCCTGCGCGAGCAGGGGCGATGCCGCCGCGGCGGCGAGGACGGCGAACCATGCCCATCGCGTGATCCGTCTCATGGTCTCCGTCCCCCCGGCGGCTGCTTCTTCTTCGCGCGCGCCGCGCCGGCCGTCGCGCCCGCGGCGGGTTTCGCCCCCGTGCTGGCGCCCGCCGGCGCGGACCGCGTGACGTTCACCTTCTGGCCCTGGTTCGCCGCGCTGGGCTGGCCGTTCTTCGCGGCGATGGCCGCCGCCTGGGCGGCCGCCTGCGCGCCGATCCCGATCTGCGTCGTGTCGGGGTGCGTGCCGAGCACGTTGGGCAGGCTCGCCCCCGCCGGCCCCTCGTGCGGCAGCGCGAAGGCGATCATCTCGTCGCCGCGCGGCGTGTCGAGCGTCTGGATGCCCGTCGCGGCGACGGCGACGTACTGCACGCCGTGGATCGCGTAGCTGATCGGCGGCGCGTTGATCGCCGCATCGGCGTCGTAGCTCCAGAGCTGCCGGCCCGTCCGCGCGTCGAGGGCGATGAAGTGCTTGTCCGACGTCCCGGTGAACACGAGGCCGCCCGCCGTCGCCACGAGGCCGGCGATCACCGGCTTCGCGAGCTTCGTCTGCCACGCGATGCGGCCCGTCGCGAGGTCGACGGCGCTCACCACGCCATAGCTGCCCTTCGCCTGCGCGGCGACGGTGCCGCCCCACCACTGCGCGGGCGGCTTCAGATCCTCGTGCTTGACCCAGTACATGAACGGCAGGTAGTTCGCGTCGACGTACAGGTAGCCGGTCTGCGGACTGTACGCGGTCGGGCTCCAGTCGGAGCCGCCGAGCGGGCCGGGGCTGACGAACACCGGGTGCGCGGTATCCGGCCGCTGCATGTAGTTGAGGAGCTGGACGTACGGCGCGCTCTTGCGGATCGGCGCGCCGGTCGCGCGGTCGACGACGTAGACGAAGCCGTCCTTGCCCGCTTCCGCCACGGCGTGCACCACGCGGCCGTTGGCGTCGGGCACGTCGACGAGCACCGGGGGCGTCGTCGCGTCATAGTCCCAGACGTCGTGCGACACCTCCTGGAAGTACCAGCGCAGCTTCCCCGTCTTCACGTCGAGGGCGACGATGGACGACGTATAGAGGTTGTCACCCGGCCGGATCTCGCCGTCGTTGTCCGGCGCGGCGTTGCCGATGTTCAGGAAGACGAGGCCGAGCGCGGGATCGTAGGCCGGGTGGTGCCACATCGGCCCGCCGCCGTGCTGCCAGGCGTCGGCGTACTTCGCGCTGTCCGCCTTCTCGCGCGCGATGTCGCGGTTGAACGACATCCCCCAGTCGTCGTGCGTGCGCCACTTCCCCCACCAGCCGCCCTGCTCTGGACTGGGGATCGTGTAGAAGCGCCAGACGCGATGGCCGTCGTTGGCGTCGTACGCGTCGACGTAGCAGCGGCACCCCTGCTCGCCGCCGCTCACCCCCGTGATCACCTTGCCGTCGATCACGGTCGGCGAGCCGGTCATGTGATAGCCGAGATCGTTATCGGCGACCTGCACCTTCCAGATCTCCTTCCCCGTCCTCGCGTCGAGGGCGACGAGGCGCGCGTCGAGTGTGCCCATGTACACGCGGCCGCCGTAGACGGCGACGCCCTTGTTGTTCGTCGAGCAGCAGTCGACGACGGTGTGGCCCTGGTAGTCGTACGCGTACTCCCACTTGCGGTGGCCCGTCTCGGCGTCCACGGCGATCACGTGATTGAGCGCCGTCGTGAAGTACATGACGCCGTCCACGACGACGGGTCCCGTTTCCGAGGCGTGGAAGATCCCCGAGTGGTCGATCCACGCCGGGGCGAGCTGGCCCACGTTCGCTGGCGTGAGCTGGGCGAGCGGCGACCAGCGCTGATTCGTGTAGTCGCGCCCGTACTCCACCCACTCGTCAGGGCGTGCCATGGCGTCGCGGTGCGCCTTGTCGGCGGCACCCACGTCCATCGGCGACGTCGTGACGTCGCCACCAGTCTCGACCTCCGCCCGCTCGTGCCCAGCGCAGGCGGCCACGGCACACACGACCGCGGCCGCGAGTACGGGGACCACCCAGGCGCGGTCGACGCGTCCCTTCATGGCGTCCTCATCTCGGCTCGTTCGATTTCCGCCGCTACGACAGCGGCGGACGTGGCCTGTGCAAATCCGGCGCCGATTCATTGACGGCCCATCGAACTTCCGCGCGGCGCGTGCACGGCACCCCGCCTGGCGCCGTGCGCCGTGGCGCCCCGTCGTCGCCGTGCCCGGTGGCGCGAGGCTTGAGGCGATCCGATCGCACCTTCAGTCGAGGCTCGTCGCATGTCCATACCGCACCCGCGTCCCATGCCGCGCCGCTGCCGCGCCGCGGCGCTCCTTCTCGTCGTCCTCGGCTGCAGCCGCGGCGGCAAGCCGATCGCGCAGACGGATACCACGAAGACCACCGCGCCGCCGAGCGCGGTCGCCGCCGGGGGCGCCTTCACCCGCGTCGGCCAGACGACGGGATTCTCCTCGCCGGAATCCGCGGTCTTCGATTCCACGGAGAACGTCTGGTACGTGTCGAACATCGGGGGCGACTCCTTCGCGAAGGACCACAACGGCTTCATCAGCCGGCTGAAGGCCGACGGCACGCTCGACTCGCTGCACTACATCAAGAGCGGCGTGAACGGCGCCGTGCTCGACGGCCCGAAGGGGCTCGCCCTTCACGGCGACACGATCTGGGTCGCCGACATCGACGTGGCGCGCGCGCTCGACAAGCACACGGGCAAGCCGCTCGCCAACGTGAACCTGCGTCCGCTGCACGCGCTGCTCCTCAACGCGATCACCGTCGGGCCGGACGGTCGCGTGTACATCACCGACACGGCCGTGCAGCCGGGGCCGGACGGCAACCCGAAGAAGGCGGGCGTCGACAAGATCTTCGTCATCGGACCGGGGCTGAAGCCGGCGGTCGCCGTGCAGGACTCGGCGATGGAAGGCGCCGACGGCATCTCGTGGGACGCCGCGCGGAAGCGCTTCCTCATCGTCGGCTTCACGGGCAAGGCGATCACCTCGTGGGCCCCGGGGGCCCGGAAGGTGGAGCACGTCGCGAGCGGCGCCGGCCAGTTCGACGGCTGCGAGTGGCTCCCCGACGGGCGGACGCTCGTCTCGAGCTGGGCGGACTCGAGCCTGTACGTCCTGCGCGGCGACTCGCTGACGAAGGTCGTCGCCGGCGGGCTGCCCAGCCCCGCCGACCTGCACGTCGACCCGAGAACGATGCGCGTGGCGATCCCGCTGCTGAGCGCGAACACGGTGGACTTCTACCAGGTGCCGCGGGCCGGCGGCGGCGCTCGATAGGCGCCGCCGGAGCCCGCAGCTACTTCGACTGGAAGAGCGGTGCGACCGGGATGGCGATCGTCCCGATCAGCGCCGCCGGCTTCGCCGCGGTGAGGAAGGTGCGCCCCTTCGGCACGGTGTCGCCCGCCCTCGGCAGCCCGGTGGCGACGTAGTCCAGGGTGAGCGTGGCGAAGATGCCGCTCTTCCGCAGCGCGCTCGTGCTGTCGAGCCCCGCGAACGGGTAGAGCAGCGCGAGCGCGCCGAGGTCGAGCTTGTGCGTGTACGCGCTGGCGTCGCTCGGGCGCGCGGCGGGGCTCAGCAGGTCGGCGAAATAGCCGTTGACGCCGAACCAGCCCTTCGTCGCGTCCTTCGGGAGGAGCTCGATCATGGCGCCCCCGGAAAGCGTCATCTCGTTCGCGCGGATCCTGTCCTCGCCCACCTGGTTCGCCGTGTACTCCGTGAAGGGATTGGCGCGGCTCCTCGCCGTCGGCAGCCAGGTCGCGCTGACGTAGAGCTGCAGGTGCGGTACGGCCGTCTTCGCGATCGACACGAACTGGAGGAGCATCACCGACTGCGACGGCACCTTCGAGACGACGCCGGTGCTGTCGTTGCGCACGGTCGGCCCGCCGAAGACGTGGGTGCGATCCTCCCCGATCCCGAAGATCACGGTCGGCGCGCAGATGATGGTGCAGGACTTCCCGCCCTGCTGCGCGGCGGCGCTCGCGGCCGGCAGGAAGGCGGGAACGAGCGCGAGCGCCACGGTCGCGGCCCGGCAGGCCGCGCGAGAATATTGATGCTGCATATGATTGCCTCACCCATGCGGGATGAGGCGCGGCGTTCGCAATGCGCGGACCGGGACCCGATCGCGCCGCGCGGTTTCCCCGCAGAGCGCGGCGCGCGGGAGACGCTGCCGGCCGCGCTACGTCGCCGGCGCCTCGCGCTCCCGGCCGCTCACCTGGCCGTGGTTCACGAGCGCCACGAGCACCACGCCGCCGAGGACGTTGCCGATCAGCGCCGGCAGCTCGAACCCGAAGAGCATCTGCCCCCACGACGCGCCGCCCACCGCCGCCTGGTAGAAGCACTCCACCGCGCCGGCGATCGAGTGCTTGAAGCCGAGCGCCGCGATCGGGCCGGTGGTGAGCCAGACGAGCGCGATCTGCGCGAGCGTCTCGCGCGTCGACGCGATGAGCCAGGCCATGAGCGCCACGAGCCACCCCGCCCAGATCGCCCGGTAGAAGACCAGGGCGAAGCCCCCCGCCGTCGACCGGCGCGCCACGTCGAGCAGCGACGACTGGAGCTCCGGTTCGAGCGCCTGGGTGTGCGCGAGCACCAGCGCGAACGCCAGCGCGCCGGCGAGGTTCGCCGGCAGGACAAGCCCCCACAGGCGCAGCAGCTTGTGCAGGGTGTGCCGGTCCCGCCGCTCCAGCACCGGGATCACCGGCTCGAGCGTGTTCTCGGTGAAGAGCTGATGCCGCGCGAGCACGACGAAGACGAAGCCGAGCGGATAGGCGAGGAACGCCGCCACGCCGTGCAGGCGATCGGGCAGGAGCGGCGCGAGGAACGCCACGCCGATGAAGCTGAAGCCGATGAGCAGGCCGGAGGCGAGGCCGGACCAGAGCAGCTCGCCGGCGGGCCGCCCCATCTCCTCCTTGGCCGCCTTCGAGATGTTCTCGTGGATCTCCTCGGCGGTGAACCGCGTCCCGACCTGCGGCCCGCCGTCGCTCGGCTTCTGCTCTTCCGTCTGTTCGGTCGCCATCGCTCGCTCGTGTATGCGTGCGCGACGACTGCCGCAGCGCCCGCTTTCCGCGGGCACAAGGGAAGATTCGTACCGCGTGCCGTCAGCCGATCGCGCGGGGCTCGCTCGCCGCGAGGCGCGGGGCCGCCGTCGGGCCGCCGTCCGGCAGGGCGGTCACGCCGCCCGAGAGGATGAACGCCATCACCACGGCGCTGTCCGCCTCCAGCCGCTGCACCTGCGCCGCCGGAAAGACGAAGAGGTTGCCGGCGAAGCCGTAGGACTGCGGGAGATAGACGGTGACGTACTCGGCCAGGCCGATCGCGGCGAGCGACTCCTGCGTCACGAAGCCGAAGGCGCGGGCGTTCCCGCCCGGCATGATCGTGACGAGCACCGGCTTGTCGAAGCGGCGCTGCTCGCCCACGAAGGCGTTGAGCAGGTCGCGGGTGGAGGAGTAGAGCAGGCGGACGAACGGCAGGCGGTTCATCACGCGGTCGAGCGCGGACAGGACGCCGCGCGTGATGAGGCTGGAAGCGAAGAAGCCGATCGCGGTGATGAGGACGACCGTGAGGAGGAAGCCGGCGCCGGGGATCGGCAGGCCGAGCCATCCGTCTATGGCGCTGAAGAGCGCCCAGCACACGTAGACCGTCACCACCAGCGGGGCGACGAGGACGAGGCCGCGGAAGAAGTAGTTGAGGAGTCGGCTCATGGCGTGGCGGATCTGGGCGGGAGAACGACGATAGAATAGTAGCGCGTTCCGGGAGCCGGCCACGGCGCGGCACATCGCGCGCGGCGGACGGCCGCTGGCCCTTCCCTTGCCCGCAGAGCGGGAAGGGCCGCCGTGCCATGCCGGCCGGCGGCCGCCACCACCGGGACAGGGAGCACCAACCGATGGCACAGAACAGCGATGGTCACCAGAAGGGTCCGCAGCGCCACGCCGAGGGGCAGCACGGCGAGAAGACCCATCGGCAGTTCATCGACGACCTCCACGGGAAGCACGGCGGGAGCCTGGAATCGGAGGGGGCGCCGCAGGAGAAGCAGCCGGAGGCCGGCGAGCCGCTGCACGGCCGCCATCGGCTGGACGAGGACCGGCAGCAGCACGACGAGGCGGAGAAGAACAGCGAGCAGAACCGCCTCATCCGGGAGATCGAGCGCGACCACCGGCCGCTCCAGAGCGACGCGACGAACGGCCGCGAGCACTCCTGAGATGCCGCGGAAGGCGCCCGCCCCTCGCTCGGCGGCGGCGTTCGTGCCGCCGCGCCCGACGCTGCCGAGGCTGCGGGCGGCGGCGGAGCACTGCCGCGGGTGCGATCTCTGGCGGAACGCGACGCAGACGGTGTTCGGGGAGGGGCGGAGCACGGCGCGCGTGATGATCATCGGCGAGCAGCCGGGCGACCAGGAGGACCGGGAGGGGCGCCCGTTCGCGGGCCCCTCCGGCCGGCTGCTCGACACCGCGCTCGCCGAGGCGGGGATCGACCGCGATCTCGTGTACGTGACGAACGCGGTGAAGCACTTCAAGTGGGAGCGCGGGGAGAAGAGCACGCGGCGCATCCACAAGAAGCCTAACGACTCGGAGATCCGCGCCTGCCGCCCGTGGCTCGACGCGGAGCTCGCGGTGGTGCAGCCGGACGTGGTGGTGTGCCTCGGCGCCACGGCGGCGCAATCGCTGCTCGGCAAGACCTTCCGGGTGACGAAGGCACGGGGGATCCCGATCGCCGCGGAGATCGCCCCGGCGATCTTCGCGACGGTGCATCCCTCGTCGGTGCTGCGGGCGCGCACCGACGCCCGGGCGAAGGCGCGCGCGGACTTCATCGCCGACATCCGGGCGGTAGGCCAGTTCCTCGGCCTGAAGGCGCCTCGACGTGGCGAGGCGGAGCGCGCGTTGCCGCGCGGCGTGGAGCCGGAGGCGGCGAAGCGCCCCGGCGCGCGCCGGCCGGCCGCGCGCCGCCGGGAACCCGAGCACCGCCGCACGCGATAGATTTGCGGTCGGCGACGCGTCCCGCGTCCCGCGTCCCTCGCCACTCCATGCACCGCAAATCCGTCCTCCACCTCAAGCGCATCGACCCCGTCCTCGCGGAGGTCATCGAGCGCGTGGGGCCCTGTCGCTTCACGCCCCGCAGCGAAGGCACCCACTTCGACGCGCTCGTGCGCTCCATCGTCTACCAGCAGCTCTCCGGCAAGGCGGCGCGCACGATCCACGAGCGCGTCGTGGACCTGTACGGCGGCCGCCCGCCCCTGCCCGACGAGCTGCTCGCCACGCCCGACGAGCGCCTGCGCGGCGCGGGACTCTCGCGGCAGAAGACGCTCTATATGAAAGACCTCGCGCAGAAGGTGCACGAGGGGATCGTGCCGCTGGACGAGATCGAGCGGCTGAGCGACGAGGAGGTGATCGACCACCTCGTCGCCGTGAAGGGGATCGGCCGGTGGACCGCGCAGATGTTCCTCATGTTCCGCCTCGGCCGCCCCGACGTGCTTCCCGAGCTGGACCTCGGCATCCAGAACGCGATCCGTCGCGCCTATCGCGTGCGCCGGCGCGTGATGCCGAAGGACGTCCTGCGCATCGGCAGGAAGTGGAGCCCGCACGCCACCGTCGCCTGCTGGTATCTCTGGCGGTCGCTCGAGAACGGCGACGGCCAGGCCGCCTGACGTGGAGCGGCGGACACTGGGGCGCTCCGGCCTCGTGGTCCCCGCGGTCGGCATGGGCACGTGGCGCACCTTCGACGTCGGCGGCGCCGCGGACGAGGCGGTGCGCCGCGACATCGTCGGCACCGCGCTCGCGCACGGCGTCACCCTGTTCGACACCTCGCCCATGTACGGCCGCGCCGAGCGCGTGCTCGCCGGCGCGCTCGGCGACCGCCGCGACGAGGCGCTCGTCGCCGACAAGGTGTGGACGAGCAGCGACCGCGAGGCGGACGAGCAGGTCGAGCGCGCGCTCGCCTGGTACGGCGGCCGGGTCGACATCTACCAGGTCCACAACCTCGTGGCCTGGCGCACGCGCCTCCGGACGCTCGAGCGCCTGCAGGCGGAGGGGCGCGTCGGTGTCGTCGGCGTCACCCACTACCAGCACTCGGCCTTGCCGGAGCTCCTGGCGGCGATGAAGACCGGCCGCATCCAGCAGGTGCAGGTGCCCTACAACGCGGCCGATCACGTCGTCGAGCGGGAGATCCTCCCGGCCGCCGCGGACCTCGGCATCGGCGTGCTCGTCATGCGCCCGTTAGGCGAGGGCGCGCTGGCCCGCCGCCGCGTGTCCGACGAGGCGCTCGCGCCCCTGCGCGCGTTCGGGGTGTCGACGTGGGCGCAGGCGCTGCTGAAGTGGATCCTCAGCGATCCGCGCGTGCACTGCGTGATCCCGGCGACGAGCCGCGTGGCGCGCGTGGGCGAGAACGCCGCGGCCGGCGACCCGCCCTGGCTCGACGCCGAGGCGCGCCGCTACGTCGCCCGCCTCGCCGGCGCGTGAGATCGCCGCACATCGCGCAGCGCCTCCAGCGAGAGGGCGACGACGGCACCGAGGAGCCACCCGCCGGCGACATCGGTCGCCCAGTGCACGTCCGCGTAGACGCGTGAGGCACCCATGACGAGGGGGAGGGCGACGGCGAGCGCCGCGCCCTGCTCGCGCGACAGCACGCCGTCGTCGACGAGGACGCGCGCGGCGGCGAGGGCGAACGCCGTCGCGCCGGTGGTGTGGCCGCTGGGGAAGCTGTCCTTCTTCGGCCCCTTCACCCGGACGCCGCGAGGCGGGCGCTCGCGCTCGTAGACGAGCTTCGCCGCGCGGTGCGCGATCCACGCCGTCCACGCCGCGACGGCGAGCGCACGGTGGCGCGGGAGGCCGCGGCGGCGCAGCCAGCGCGCGCCCAGGTGGGCGATGGGGATGTAGCCGCCGGGATAGCCGAGGGGGTCGAGCGGGGCGAGCGCCGCGACGAGTAGCGGCTGCCTGTGGCGCATCGCCGTCCGCCGCGCGGCACGATCGAGCGCCGTCGGCTGCGGCACCGCGGCGCGCCGAGCGAGGGCGAGGAGGAGCGAGAGCAGGCCGCCGGCGGCGAGCAGCTCGATGCCGGCGCGCCGGCGCGCGGTCGCGGGTGACGTGATGACGGATCTCATGCGCGGCGCTCGACGTGCACGCGCTGCGCCATCGATGGAATGGGCGCGGCGTTGAACGCGGCGTTCTCCACACCGGATGTGGAGAACATGGTCGCGCCATCGATCGATTCCGGGTGGCGCGGGAGCGGTCCGGCGTCGGCGGTCGCAATCGCCGGCCTCGACCGCGCCCGGCCCGGTTCGTGCAAACGTCGGCGCATCGCGTGCCGCGGGACAGGCGGCGCGCCGACCATCAAACAGGAACCGGCGCTGCATGGCGACGCCGCAGGAACGTGGTATGAGGCGACCTGGAAAGGCCTGCGCATACGATGTACGTGCCACCCTTGTTCATGTCCTCGCGGCGACCGCGCTCCTCGCCGCGAGCGGCTGCAAGCGCCAGTCGCCCCCCGAGCATCCGGCACTCGCCGCGGCACACGGCGCGAGCTCGGTCGGTCCCAACACCGGCGCCCCGCCCGAAGACGGCCAGTGGGTGCGGCCCGGCAAGGACTACGGCCTGACGCGCTACAGCGGCCTCACGCAGATCAACACGCAGACCGTCGCGAACCTGCGGCCGGTGTTCACCTTCTCCACCGGCGTGCTGCGCGGCCATGAGGCGGCGCCGATCGTCGCGAACAACACGATGTACATCGTGACGCCGTACCCCAACAAGGTGTACGCGCTCGATCTGACGAAGCCCGACTCGTTCCCGGTGAAGTGGACCTTCCAGCCGCACCCCGCCGCCGCCTCACAGGGCGTCGCCTGCTGCGACGTCGTGAACCGCGGCGCCGTGTACGACGCCGGCAAGGTCTTCTTCAACACCCTCGACGGCCAGACCATCGCGCTCGACGCCAACACCGGCAAGGAGATCTGGCGCACGCAGCTCGGCAACATCCAGATCGGCGAGACGATCACCATGGCGCCGCTCGTCGCCAAGGGAAAGGTGTTCGTCGGGAACAGCGGCGGCGAGATGGGCGTGCGCGGCTGGACGAAGGCGCTCGACGAGAACACGGGCAAGGTGGTCTGGACGGCGTACCACACGGGCCCCGACCAGGATGTCCTCATCGGCCCGGACTTCAAGCCGTTCTACAGGAAGGATCAGGGGAAGGATCTCGGTGTCTCCACCTGGCCGCCCGGGATGTGGAAGATCGGCGGCGGCACGCAGTGGGGCTGGATCAGCTACGATCCCGACCTGGATCTCATCTACTACGGCTCGGCGAACCCGGGGCCGTGGAATCCCGAGGTGCGTCCCGGCGACAACAAGTGGACGTCGACGATGTTCGCGCGGCGCCCCGACGACGGCCACGCGGTGTGGGCGTACCAGATGACGCCCCACGACATGCACGACTACGACGGCGTCAACGAGCCGGTGCTCGCCGACATCGATTGGCACGGCCAGCGGCGCAAGGTGCTGATGCACCCCGACCGCAACGGCTACCTGTACGTCATCGATCGCACGAACGGCGAGGTGCTCTCGGCGAACCCGTACGGTTACGTGACCTCGACGACGGGGGTGGACCTGAAGACGGGCGCGCTGCAGTACAACCCGCAGATGAAGCCCGAGATGGGCAAGGTGACGCGCGGGATCTGCCCGGCGGCCGCGGGCACGAAGGACTGGCAGCCGTCGGCGTACTCGTACCACACCGGCCTGCTCTACGTCCCGCACCAGAACCTGTGCATGGACGAGCAGCCGCTCCAGGCGAACTACATCGCCGGCACGCCGTATGTCGGGATGAACGTGAAGATGTACGCGGGCCCCGGCGGCAAGCGCGGCGCCTTCGACGCCTGGGACCCGGTCGCCGGCCGTGTCGTCTGGCGCATCGACGAGGACCTGCCGGTGTGGAGCGGGGCGCTCGTCACCGCGGGCGACGTCGCCTTCTACGGCACGATGGATGGCTGGTTCAAGGCGGTGGACGCGCGTCCGCAGAGCGGCGGCAAGGTGCTCTGGCAGTACAAGACCGGCTCGGGGATCATCGGCCAGCCGGTGACGTACCGGGGACCGGACGGGAAGCAGTACGTCGCCGTGCTCTCGGGCGTCGGCGGCTGGTCGGGCGCGATCGTCGCCGGCGACCTCGACCCGCGCGACTCCTCGGCGGCGCTCGGCTTCATCAACGCGATGAAGGACCTGCCGCAGAAGTCGACGAAGGGAGGGATGCTGTATGTCTTCGCGTTGCCGTGAGGGACGAGGGACGCGGGACGCGCGGCGCGTGAGCGCCGCTCTGCTGGCAGCCATCGTCGTGGCCCTCGGCGTCACTCTCGGTGCACGCACGCTCGAGGGGAGGGGGACCCGCGCGTCCCTCGTCCCTCGTCCCTCGTCCCTCCGCGTCTGCGCCGATCCCAACAACCTGCCCTTCTCGAACCAGCGACGCGAAGGCTTCGAGAACCGGATCGCCGAGATCGTCGGGCGCGCGCTGCACGAGCCGGTGACGTACACCTGGTGGGCGCAGCGCCGCGGCTTCGTGCGCAACACGCTGAAGGCGCGGTCGTGCGACGTCTGGATCGGGACGGCGGCCGGGATGGACATGCTGCTCACGACCGCGCCCTACTACCGCTCCACGTACGTCTTCGTCTCGCGCGCCGACCGGCACCTCGGCGTGCGCTCGCTCGACGACCCGGCGCTGCGCCGGCTGCGCATCGGCGTGCAGCTCATCGGCGACGACTTCGCCAACACGCCGCCGGTGCACGCGCTCGCCCGGCGCGGCATCGTGCGCAACATCGTCGGCTACACGCTCTACGGCGACTACAGCAAGCCCAATCCGCCGGCCCGGATCATCGACGCGGTCGCGCGCGGCGACGTGGACATCGCCGTCGCCTGGGGGCCGCTCGCCGGCTACTTCGCCCGGCGGTCGCGCGTCCCGCTCGTCGTCGTGCCGCTGTCACCGTCGCACGATGGCGCGCTCCCCTTCGTCTTCGACATCGCGATGGGCGTGCGCAAGGGCAACGTCGCGCTGCGCGACAGCCTGGACCGGGTGATCGTGCGCGAGCGGCCGGCGATCGACAGCATCCTCGCGGCCTACGGCGTGCCGCGCGTGCCCATGACCACCACCGCCGCCGTCGGCGAGGGAACGGGGGAGTGACGATGCGCAGGAACATGCTCCATCGCGGTGGCCTGCTCGCGGCCGCGCTGCTCGGCGTCGCCGCCGTCGGCTGCCGCCGCGAGGCGCGCCGCTTCCAGGAGGCGCCGCCCACGGCGACGCCGCAGGAGATGGTGACCGTCAGCGCGCTGCAACCCGGGCCGGCGATCGTCAACGACCGCATGCCGGACCCGTACAGCGGCAACGCGTGGGCGGTGTCGCAGGGGCAGCAGCTCTTCAACGCGATGAACTGCTCCGGGTGCCACTCCAACGGCGGCGGCGGGATGGGGCCGGCGCTCATGGACAGCGTCTGGATCTACGGCAGCAATCCGGATCAGATCTTCGCGTCCATCGCCGAGGGGCGGCCCAACGGCATGCCGTCGTGGAAGTTCAGCCTGAGCAACCAGCAGATCTGGGAGCTCGTGGCGTACGTGCGCTCGCTGAGCGGGCTCCAGCCCAAGGGCGCGCGCAGCGGCCGGATGGACGCGATGGAGGTGAAGGTCCCCGAGTACCAGGTCGGGCCGCAGAAGCCGAAGAACTCGACCCCCGGAGTGAACTACTGATGGACCGCCAGTCCGTCCTCCACCCCGCGGGCGCCATGGCGCACGCGATCGGCGGCCTCTGGTGGTGGATGCTGGGGGTCGCGGCGGTCGTGTACGTGATCGTGCTCGCCGTGTTCTTCTACGCGGCGCTGCGGCGCACTCGCCCGGTCATCGGGGCGGAGGGCGTGGCCGTGCCGCCGCAAGGCGCGCATCGCGCGATGCGTCGCTGGGTGTCGGGCGGGATCCTCGCCACGGTGCTCATCCTCTTCGCCTTCCTGTTCTACGACTTCGGCGTCGGCCACGCCCTCGCCGTGCACCCGCGCGAGGCGCTCACCATCCACGTCACCGGACATCAGTGGTGGTGGGAGGTCGAGTACAACGATCCCGATCCGAGCCGGATGCTGCACACGGCGAACGAGATCCACATCCCGGTCGGCGTACCCGTGCAGCTCGTGCTCTCGTCGACGGACGTGATCCACAGCTTCTGGGCGCCGAACCTGAACGGGAAGCGGGATCTCGTGCCCGGCTACACCACGACCACCTGGATCGAGGCCGACACCGCCGGGGTGTACCGCGGACAGTGCGCGGAGTTCTGCGGCTACCAGCACGCGAACATGGCGCTGTACATCGTCGCCGAGCCGCGGCAGAAGTTCGCGGCGTGGCTCGCGTCGCAGCGCATCGCACCCCCGCCCCCGACCGACTCGCTCGACCTCGCGGGCCAGAAGGTGTTCCTCTCCGGCCCCTGCTCGAACTGCCACACGATCGCCGGCACCGGCGCCCACGGCACCATCGGTCCGGACCTCTCGCACATCGGGAGCCGGCTGAGTCTCGCCGCCGGCACGCTGCCCAACACGCGCGGCAACCTCGCCGGCTGGATCGTGGACCCGCAGTCGATCAAGCCGGGGGCGAACATGCCCTCCAACCAGCTCGAGCCGAAGGATCTGCAGGCCCTCATCAATTATCTGGAGAGTCTGAAGTGAGCAGCACGGCGATCCCGGTCCGCACCGGAGAGCTCCTGACCGAGGAGGCGCAGGCGCGCGACGCGCAGCTCCTCGAGGCGACCTGGCGCGAGCGCTCGGGACTCTGGGGATGGCTCACCTCCGTGGATCACAAGTCCATCGGCAAGCGCTACATCATCACCGCGTTCATCTGGTTCCTGCTCGGCGGCGTGAACGCCGCGCTCATCCGGCTGCAGCTCGCGCGGCCGGAGAACGGCGTGCTCGGCCCCGACCGTTACGACCAGGTCTTCACCACGCACGGCACGGCGATGATGTTCCTCTTCGCCGTGCCGATCATGACGGCGATGGGGCTGTACTTCGTGCCGCTCATGGTCGGCACGCGGAACGTCGCCTTCCCGCGGCTCAACGCCTTCGGCTACTGGACGTTCCTCACCGGCGGCCTGTTCCTGTTCATCAGCTTCTACCTGAACTCCGGGCCCGACGCCGGATGGTTCTCGTACGTGCCCCTCTCCGGCCCGCAGTTCGATCCCGGGCACCGCGCGGACATCTGGGCGCAGACGGTGACGTTCACCGAGATCGCCGGGCTGGTGGCGGCGACGAACATCATCATCACGGTGTTCAAGCAGCGCGCGCCGGGGATGTCGCTGAACCGAATCCCGCTCTTCGTCTGGTCGCAGCTCGTCGTGGCCTTCATGATCGTCTTCGCCATGCCGGCCGTCGCCTCCGCCAGCATGCTGCTGGCGATGGATCGCGGCGTGAGCACGCACTTCTTCAACTACGCCGAAGGGGGCGACGCGCTGCTCTGGCAGCACATGTTCTGGTACTTCGGCCACCCCGAGGTCTACATCATCTTCCTGCCGGCGCTGGGGATGGTGTCGGAGATCGTCTCGACCTTCTCGCGCCGACCGGTGTTCGGCTATACCGCCGTGGTGCTCTCCACCGTCGCGACCGGCTTCATCGGCTTCGGCGTCTGGGTGCACCACATGTTCGCCACGCCGGTGCTGGAGCTCGGCAAGAGCTTCTTCACCGCGGCGAGCCTGATGATCACGATCCCGACCGCCGTGCAGATCTTCTGCTGGATCGCGACCATCTGGTCGGGGCGCCCGGTGTGGAAGGTGCCGCTGCTCTACGTCGTCGGCTTCATGGTGACCTTCATCGTCGGCGGCATGACCGGCGTGATGCTCGCCTCGGTGTCCTTCGACACGCAGGTGCACGACACGATGTTCGTCGTCGCGCACCTCCACTACGTGCTCATCGGCGGCGGGCTGATGCCGCTCTTCGGCGCCTTCTACTACTGGTTCCCGAAGGTGACGGGGCGCCTGATGAGCGAGCGCCTCGGCCGGTGGCAGTTCGCGCTCTTCTTCATCGGCGTCAACCTCACCTTCTTCCCGCTGCACCTCCTCGGGCTCGAGGGGATGCCGCGGCGCGTCTACACCTATCTCCCCGAAACCGGCTGGGGCGATCTCAACCTCACCGCCTCGATCGGCGCGGCGATCATCGCCGTGAGCGTCGTCCTCCTAATAGTCAACGCCCTCTGGAGCTGGCGCTCCGGCATCATCGCCGGCCCGAACCCGTGGGACGCGCACACCCTGGAGTGGGCGACGACCTCGCCGCCGCCGAGCTACAACTTCGCGCAGATCCCGGTGGTGCAGAGCCGCGACGGGCTCTGGACGCCCTCGGCCGAGCAGCCGGTGGTCACCGGGCTGCGCACCGACCGGCGCGAGGTCCTCGTCACCACGCTCTTCGACGCGCACCCCGACCACCGCTACAAGCACCCTGAGCCGAGCATCTGGCCGTTCGTCATGGCGGCCGCCGTCGGCATCAGCTTCATCGGCGCCGTGTTCACGCCGTGGGGGATCGTCGCGGGACTGCTCGCCGGCTTCGTCGCCTTCGCCGGCTGGGGGTGGCCGCGTCGGGCGGACCTCGAGGAGGAGCGCGTCGCGCTCGAGGACGAGATCGTGACGGAGGTCGCCGTATGAAGCCGATGCGCATCGTCGCCGACGTCGCCGAGCTGCCGACGGTGACCTTCGGCTACCGCAGCATGCTGTGGTGGGGAACGCTCGCCTTCGTCGTCATCGAGGGGTGGACGCTCGCCATCATCGTCGGCGCCTACTACTACGTGCGCCAGAACTTCGACCACTGGCCGCCGATCCGCACGCCCCTGCCGAGCCTGACGATCCCGACGATCCAGCTCGTCGTCATGCTCCTCAGCCTCGTCCCGGTCTTCCTCGCCGACCGCGCCGCGCGCCGCCTCGATCGGCCGACGGTCCGCCTCTGGCTGACCGTCGCGTCGCTGATGCTGATCGCCATCGCCGTGCTGCGCTGGTTCGAGTTCTGGTCGCTCAACGTGCGGTGGGACACGAACGCCTACGGCTCCGCCGAGTGGAACGTGCTCGGCTGGCACGCGACGCTCATCGCCGTCGAGCTCGGGGAGCTGGTGGGGATGGCGGCGCTCATGTATCGCGCGCGCGTCCCGGTGAAGTACATGTCGGACACGAGCGACATGGCGCTCTACTACTACTATCTCGTGCTGGTATGGCTCCCGCTGTACGTCATCGCGTACTGGGTGCCACGCTTCTTCTGACGATGGCGGAGACGACCGTGCGGATGGACGACGCGGAGCGGCGCTTCGCGCGCTGGCCCGGCCTGCTGCGGCTCAGCCTCGGCTTCCTCGTGGGGCTGCTCGCCGTCCTCTGGGACCAGGCGGTGGCGTACATGGCGACGCCGTGGGCGTGCAGCGTCGACGGGCGCTGGAGCCTGCACGTCGCCCACCTGCTCTTCCTCGTGATCGCGGTCGTCGTCGGCGGCATCTCCTGGCGCGACTGGCGTGCGACCGGCGGCGGCACGCGCGACGACGAGGCGACCGTCGTCGGCCGGAGCCGCTTCCTCGCCCTGGCCGGGCTGGCCGCGAGCACGTACAGCGCGCTGATCATCATCGCCATGTGGATCGCCGTGCTCTTTCTCGGCCCCTGCCAGACGATATGATGCTCGAGGCGCTGTCACCCTCGCCGTGGAGCGAGCTCTGGACGAAGTGGGAGCTGGCGCCCGGCATCGTCCTCCCGCTCGTCGCATCCGCGGCGTTGTACGCCGTCGGCGTGCGTCGCCTCTGGCGCTCGGCCGGTCGCGGCCACGGCATCCGCGAATGGCAGGTCGCCTGCTTCTGGGCGGGATGGGGCGTGACGGCGCTCTCGCTCGTGTCCCCGCTGCACGAGCTGTCCGAGCAGCTCTTCTCGGCGCACATGGTCCAGCACGAGCTGTTGATGGTCGTCGCGGCGCCGCTGCTCGTGCTTGGTCGGCCGCTCGTCCCCATGCTGTGGGGCCTGCCGCTCGGGACCAGGCGCGCGGTCGGCGGCTGGGGTCGCGTTCGGCCCGTGCGCGCGAGCTGGCGCTGGCTGACGACGCCCCTCGTTGCATGGTGCATCCATGCGGCGGCGATCTGGCTGTGGCACGCGCCTCCACTCTTCCAGGCCACGCTGACGAGCGACCTGGTCCACTCGCTCCAGCACGCGAGCTTCCTCGGGTCCGCCCTGCTCTTCTGGTGGGCGCTCGTCCACGGAAGCCGCGGCCGGCTGGGCTACGGCGCGGGCGTCATCTACGTCTTCACCACGGCCGTCCACACCGGCGCCCTCGGCGCGCTGCTGACCTTTTCGCGACTGCTCTGGTATCCCGCGTACGGCAACGCCGCCGCGCTGTGGGGGACGACGCCGCTGCAGGATCAGCAGTTGGCGGGCCTCATCATGTGGATTCCGGCCAGCCTGAGCTACCTGGCGGCATGTCTCTGGCTCCTCGCCGCCTGGATGAACGAGTCGGAGAAGCGCGTGGTGCGGCGCGAGCGGGCCGCGGTCGGGGTGGAGGCGCTGCCATGATGCGCGCGCGCGGCGCCTGGCTCTGCGCGGCCGTGGCCGCCGCCCTCGTCCTCGGCGGCTGCAACCGGGACAACCCGGAGAACGACGCGATCGCGCTCACCGGAGGGCACCCGGAGCGCGGACGCCGGCTGATCCGCTACTACGGCTGCGGCGCCTGCCACACCATTCCCGGCGTGGAGGGCGCCAACGCCACGGTGGGCCCGCCGCTCACCGGGATCGCCCGGCGCGCGTACGTCGCCGGCGTGCTGCCCAACACGCCGGACAATCTCGAGCGCTGGATCCTCGATCCGCGCCGCATCGACCCGAAGACCGCGATGCCCGCCACCGGCGTGAAGCCGGGGGACATCAACGACATCGCGGCGTACCTCTATACGCTGCGCTGAGGCGGACCATGGCCTCGCTGTCCCGTACCCGCGACGACGCGGAGCGGCGCCTGGCGCTGCTGTACGCGGTGAGCCGCGCGCTCGCCGAGTCGGAGTCGGCGGACGCGGCGATCACCCGGGTGCTCGCCGCCATGGGCGAGGAGCTGGACTGGCGCGTCGGGACCTTCTGGCTCCTCTCCGACGCGCAGGCGCTGAGGCCCGCCACCGTGTGGGCGTCGTCGACGCGCGACGCCGCGTTCGCCGACGCGACGCGTGGGCTCGTGCTGGAGGAGGGCGTGGGGCTGCCCGGGCGCGTGCTGCGGTCGCGCAGCGTCGAGTGGATCCGCGACGTCGCGGCGAGCATGAACTTCCCGCGCCGCGACAGCGCCATCGCCGCGGGGCTGCACAGCGCCTTCGCCTTCCCCGTGCGCGCGGGGCAGATGCTGCTCGGCGTGGTGGAGTTCTTCAGCGAGGACATCGAGGAGCCTGACGACGGACTGCTCGAGGCGTCGGCCGGCATCGGGAGCCAGATCGGCCAGTTCATCGCGCGCCGCCGCGCCATCGAGGCGGAGCAGGGCGAGCGCGCGCGCAACGCGACGATCCTCCAGACGGCGCTCGACGCCATCATCACGATCGACGCCGACGGCCGCGTCGTCGAGTGGAATCCCGCCGCGGAGCAGATCTTCGGCCGCCGGCGCGCCGACGTCATCGGGAGGTCCATGGCGGAGCTCATCGTCCCGCCCCGGCTGCGCGAGGCGCACCACGCCGGCCTCTCGCGCTACCTGCGGACGGGGGTCGCGCACGTGCTCGGCCAGCGGATCCGTGTCTCGGGGATGCGGGCCGACGGCTCGGAGTTTCCCGTGGAGCTCGCGATCACGCGCGTGCCGACCGCCGGCCCGCCGGTCTTCACCGCGTACCTGCGCGACCTGACCGAGCGCCAGCGGCTGGAGGGCGCGCGGGCGCTCCTCATCGACGCGAGCTCCGTGCTCCTCTCGACGCTCGACACCGAGCAGATGCTGAGGGCGCTTGGCACGGTCGTCGTGCCGTCGTTCGCCGACTGGTACGCGGTGGACGTCGTGGACGCGGACCGGCGCATCCACCGGCTCGAGCTTGTGCATCGCGAGCCGGCGAAGGCGCGACGCGCGAGCGCCCTGTCGGAGCGCCATCCGGAGGATCCGACGGCGCGGCACGGCGTGTCCGCCGTCATCCGCACCGGCAGGAGCGAGCTCGCCGAGCGGATCCCGGAATCGCTGCTCACCGAGGTGGCGCGGGACGAGGAGCACCTGCGCGCGCTGCGCGAGCTCGGCCTGCGCTCGTACATGATCGTGCCCCTGCGCGCGCACGACGCGGTGCTCGGCGCGATGACCTTCGTCAGCGCCGAATCGGAGCGCCACTACGACCGGCAGGACCTGTCGGTGGCCGAGGAGCTGGGACGGCGGGCGGCGCAGGCGATGGAGAACGCGCGACTCTTCCGTGCCGTCGACGAGCAGCGCGAGCTCCTCGAGCAGCAGGCGGCCGAGATGGAGGCCCAGGCCGAGGAGCTCGAGCAGACGGCGTCCGAGCTCGAGATGTCCAACGAGGGGCTGAAGCGCGCGGTCGACGAGCTGGAGACGCGCACGACGGAGGCCGAGCGCGCGCGGGCCGACGCCGAGGCGGCGCGGCAGGAGGCCGACGCGGCGAACCGCGCGAAATCGGAGTTCCTCGCCGCCATGTCGCACGAGCTGCGCACGCCGCTCAACGCGATCATCGGCTACACCGAGCTGCTCGACGTCGGGGTGCACGGCGCGCCGAACGAGGAGCAGCGCCGGGACCTGCGGCGCATCGCGCGCAGCGCGCAGCACCTGCTGGCCCTCATCAACGACATCCTGAACTTCGCGAAGCTCGAGTCGGGGCGGCTGCCCTACCGCTTCGAGGCCGTGGAGCTGGACGGCGTGCTGGCGGGCGTCGAGGACCTCGTCGCGCCGCAGGTCCGGGCCAAGCAGCTCCACTACTCGTACCCGGAACGCTGCCCCGACGTGCGCGTGCGCGCCGACCGCGAGAAGCTGCTCCAGATCCTCGTGAACCTGCTCTCGAACGCCGTGCGATTCACCGCCGACGGCGGCCGCATCGCGGTGAGCTGCGAGCCGCACGTCGACACCGTCGACGTCCACGTCACCGACACCGGCATCGGCATCCCGGCGGACAAGCTCGAGGCGGTGTTCGAGCCGTTCGTGCAGGTCGATCGCGAGTATTCCGGCCAGCGACAGGGCACGGGACTGGGGCTCGCGATCAGCCGCGAGCTGGCGCGGGCGATGGGCGGCGACCTCGGCGCGACGAGCGAGCCCGGAAAGGGATCGCGATTCACGCTGACGCTGAAGCGGGAGCGGTGACGAGGTCCGCCTCCCGCGCTGGAGTTCCTGCCGACCGGGCGGTAGCATAGGGCGACCTCGAGGTGCCCATGAACCCGACCCCGGACGTCTCCTCGCTGCGCGGCAAGTCCGCGCTCGTCACCGGCGCGACCCGCGGGATCGGTCGTGCCATCGCCACCGCCCTCGCGCGCGCCGGCGCCAACGTGGTCGTCAACAGCCGCAAGCCGGACGCGGTCGAGCACACGGTGCAGGCCATCCGCGCCTCCGGCGGCTGCGCCGAGGGCGTGCCCGCGCACGTCGGCCGGCCGGACGAGGCGCGCGCGCTCGTGGACCGCGCGGCGGAGCTGCTCGGCGGCCTGGACATCGTCGTCAACAACGCCGCCGTCAATCCCGTGTTCGGCGCGATCGAGGCGACGAGCGAGGAGGCGTTCGACAAGATCCTCGCCGTGAACCTGAAGGGCCCGTTCGAGATTGCCAAACGAGCGCTCCCGCACCTCCGCTCGCGCGGCGGCGGCACGATCCTCAACGTGGCGAGCATGGCGGGGATCCGTCCCGAGCCGATGCTCGGCATCTACAGCGTGAGCAAGGCGGCGTTGATCAGCCTGACGCGCGTACTGGCGAAGGACTGGGGGCCGAGCAACGTGCGGGTGAACGCGATCTGCCCCGGGCTGATCCAGACGGACTTCAGCGCGCCGCTCTGGCGCGACGAGCACATCCGCGCGCGCATCTTCCACCGCCAGGCGCTCCAGCGCCTCGGCACCCCCGACGAGGTGGCGGCGCTGGCGCTGTTCCTCGTCTCCGACGAGGCGGGGTTCTGCACGGGAGGGGTGTACACGGTGGATGGGGGATACACCGCGTAGAGTGCGTACTGCGTACTGCGTACTGCGGACGTCGCTGCATACTGCGGACTGCGAACCTGACTTCGTACTCGGTACTGCGGACTGCGGACGCGACTGCACCTTGCGCGCACGGGCCCGGAGTGTGGGTGCGTGCGGTCGGTATGCAGTTGGTAATACGCAGTGAGGTTCGCAGTACGAAGTACGCAATGCGAGTCGCGGACGACGGCGAGGTCCCCGTTCGCAGCTCTACTGTCCGTAGACCTCGAACAGCCCCGCCGCTCCCATCCCTCCCCCAATGCACATCGTGACCATCCCGAGCCCCCCGCCGCGGCGGCGGAGCTCGTGGACGAGCTGCGTCGTCAGCTTCGCTCCCGTCGCGCCCAGCGGGTGACCGAGGGCGATCGCGCCGCCGTTGACGTTGACCTTCTCCGGCGGCAGCCCCAGCTCGCGCACGACGGCCACGACCTGCGCGGCGAACGCCTCGTTGAACTCGATCAGCTGCACGTCGTCCAGTGAGACGCCGGCGAGCTTGAGCGCCTTCGGCACCGCCTTCACCGGTCCCATCCCCATGATGTCGGGGTCGACGCCCCCCGCGGCGAAGGTGATGAAGCGGGCGAGCGGCGTCAGGCCGAGCGCCTTCGCCCGGTCGGCGCTCATCACGACCACCGCCGCCGAGCCGTCGGAGTAGGGGCTCGCGTTCCCGGCGGTCACCGTGCCGTTCGCCTTGAACGCCGGCTTGAGCTTGGCCAGCCCCTCCATCGTCGTGTCCGGGCGCGGCAGCTCGTCACGGTCGACCACGCGCGTGCTCTCCTCCTTCTTCGCGCCCGTCCACGCCGCCTGCGGCACCGCGATCGGCACGAGCTGGCCATCGAAGCGGCCGTCGCGGATCGCCGCCGCGGCCTTCTGCTGGCTCTCGTACGCCCAGCGGTCCTGGTCCTCGCGCGTGACCTTCCAGCGCGCGGCCACTCGTTCGGCGGTGAACCCCATCCCGATGTACGACTCCGTCTCCTCGGGATCGAGCCGCGTGTGATAGCCCGACATCGGCACCTGGCTCATCATCTCGATCCCGCCGGCGAGCACCACCTCGGCCATGCCGGTCATGATCTCCTGCGCCGCGAGGGCGATCGTCTGCAGCCCGGAGGAGCAGAAGCGGTTGATCGTCGCCGAGGGCACGTCGACCGGGATGTTCGCGCGCAGCGACGCGAGCCGGGCGACGTTCAGCCCCTGCGTCGCCTCGGGCATCGCGCACCCCCAGTAGATGTCGTCGAGCAGCGCGGCATCGAGCTGCACCTGGTCGAGCGCCGCCCGCATGACCTGCGCGGAGAGCTCGACGGCGTGGAGGCTGGCGAGGCTCCCGTCGCGTTTGCCCTTGCCGACCGGGCTGCGTACCGCCGATACGAGCACCGCGTCCCTCATCGAGTCCCGCATACTGTTTCCTCGCTCGTTCTGTGTAACGAGTCCCGGCACTCGGGGCTCCGCGACTCATGTGGCTCCGAGTCTGTCAGTCCCGCCGCGTGTGGCTCTCCATGCGGGACTGACCGACTCCAGTGCATCCGGTCGTACTCACGGTCCAGCCGGGACTCGAACGCCAGTCCCGTCAGTGCCATCCCTCGGGACTTCAGTTTCTCAGCGGCTTCCCCGTCTTCAGCATGTACCCGATCCGCTCCTGCGTCGGCTTCGTGCCGAGCAGCGTCAGGAACGCCTCGCGCTCGAGGTCGAGGATGTCCTGCTCGGTGACGACACGCGGCGGCCCGTCGCCGCCGCAGAGGACGTACGCCAGCTCGTGGGCGATCCGCACGTCGTGGTCGCTCGCATAGCCCGCCTCGTGCATCGCCCACGCGGCGTAGTGCAGGTTCCCGAGCCCCTCCTTCCCCAGCGCCGTGATCGTGCGCGGCGGGGGCGCGACGTAGCCGTCGGCGAGGTCGAGCACCGCTCGTTTGGCATCGGCGAGCAGCCGGTCGCGGTTCATCGTGACGCGGTCGCGGTCGCGCAGGTAGCCGAGCTGCCGCGCTTCGAGCGCGCTCGTGCTCGTCGTCGCCATGGCGATGAGCTTGAACGCGCGCTTCACCCCCTCGAACGGATCCGCCTCCTCGTACGGCGCGAGCGCCTCGGTGAACCGGAAGAGGAGCTCCTTGGTGCCGCCGCCGGCGGGGATCAGCCCGACCCCGACCTCGACGAGCCCCATGTACAGCTCCGCGTGCGCCTGCACGCGGTCGGCGTGGAGGGAGAACTCGCACCCGCCGCCGAGCGTGAGGCCGAACGGGGCGAGGACGACCGGGACGGGCGCGTTGCGGATGCGCATCGAGCACCCCTGGAAGTAGCGCACCGCCTCGTCGAGGGCCGTCCAGTTCCCCTGCTGCACGAGGGGCACGATCATCGACAGGTCGGCGCCGGCGCTGAATGTGCGCGGGTCCTCGTTGCCGATCACCAGCCCGGCCCGCCCCTCCACCGCCACGCGCTCGAGGCTCCGGTCGAGCATCCGGAGCACCCCCTCGCCGAGCGTGTTCATCTTGCTGTGGAACTCGAGGATCGCCACCCCGTCGCCCGCGTCGTACAGCGTGGCGTCGGGCGTCTCCTCGAGCACGCGGTTCGCCCGGCGGAGCGCGCCTAACGACAGAGCGCCCGGGATCTCCGGGACGGGCGCGTACCCGCCGTCCGTCGCGACGTGGAGCAGCTCCCTGCCCGTCTGCTGGTAGAAGCCGTCGCTCGCGCGCTCGAGGAGCAGCGGCTCGTCGAGCGAGAGGCGGCGGAAGCCGTCGCGCAGGAAGTCGAGGCCGAGCATGTCCATCTGCTTGAACGGCCCCGCCTCCCACGCGAACCCCCACTCCAGCGCGCGATCCACGCTCACCAGGTCGTAGGCGATCTCCGGCGTGCGCGCGAGCACGTAGTGCGAGAGGCGCAGCAGGTACTCGCGCGCGAAGTCGCCGTACTTCCCCTCGAGCGACGCGACCGCGCGCAACCGCTCGTCCAGCGGCAGCCTCCCGAGCTTCCCCAGCTCCGGCGACTCCACCTTCCGCTGCGGCGCGTAGTCGAGCGCCCGCCAATCGAGGGTGTGGATCTCCTTGCCGACGCGCTTGTAGAAGCCGGCGCCCGTCTTCTCCCCATAGCGCCCCGATTTCACGAGCTCGCGCACCCAGGCGGGGAGCGCGAACGGCTCGCCCGTCGTCTGCGCCAGCTCGTCGGTCACGTGCACCAGCACGTCGATCCCGGTGAGGTCGCCGGTGCGGAAGGTCGCCGACTTCGCCCGGCCGAGCAGCGGACCGGTGAGCACGTCCACCTCGTCGATCGTCAGCCCGTAGCACTCCATGAGCTGCATCGCCAGCTGCATCCCGTAGACGCCGAGCCGGTTGGCGACGAAGCCGGGGACGTCCTTCGCCAGCACGATCCCCTTCCCGAGCACGCGATCGCTGAACGCCGTCGCCGCGTCGAGCGTCTCGGCGGCGGTCTGCGGTGTCGGGATCACCTCGAGGAGGTGCAGGTACCGCGGCGGATTGAAGAAGTGCATGCCGAGGAAGCGCGACCGGAACGCGCCGGAGCGCCCCTCGGAGAGGAGCCCCATCGGGATGCCGGAGGTGTTCGACGCGACGACGGTGTCCGCGCCGATGATCCCCTCGAGCTTCCCGTAGAGCTGCCGCTTCGGCTCGAGCTGCTCGATGATCGCCTCGATGACGAGGTCGCAGTCGGCGAGCAGCGGGAGGTCGTCGTCCGTGTTGCCGAGGCGGACGAGCGCCGCGCGGTCGGGTTCCATGAGCGCGGCGGGCTTCATCTTGCGCACGCGCTCGAAGCCCTGCTTCGCCGGGCCGTTGCGGTCGCCCTCCTTGCCCGGGATGTCGAGCAGGACGACGGGGATCCCGGCCGAGGCGGCGAGCGCCGCGATGCCGCTGCCCATCGTGCCCGCGCCTACGACGCCAACCTTGCGAATGCGCATGCGTCCTCCGGTCGTTCGGAACCGTCGTCGAGCGCCGGCGCCATGGAGGGCGCCCGGCGTCGTGCGATGCCTCGGGTCGATCTCGTTAGATAGCGTGCCCCGCGGGGCGCGCACAGTGGGCGCCCCCCGGGCGTGGCCGTCCGACGACTCCCGCGCGGGCCGGCCCGCGCCGCGCCATAGATGCAAGTCTCCTGCTATGCAGATTCTTGCAGCTCACGCTACTCCTTGCATAGCGCGACCCGCCCGCCCCGCGGCGCGTCGGAGCCCATGTCGTTGCCCGGCACCGTGTTACGGTTGACCGCCTCGCTGGTCTCCATTGTGCCTTCCCTCCCCCCGCAATCCGCCTTCCGCCGTCCGCCGTCCGCCGTCCGCAGTACGTCCGCAGTCCGCAGTCCGCAGTCGATCCGCGTCCGCCCTCCGCAGTAGTCCCCGCAGCCCTGCCTCCCATGTCCCTCCGTCGTGGCTTCACGCTCATCGAGCTCCTCACGGTCTTCGTGATCGTGGGGCTCGTCATGGCGATCGCCCTGCCGAGGCTCTCCTCGTACGCCGACGGCAACGGCGTCCGCGCCGCGAAGCAGCAGCTCTCGTCCTACATCGTCGTCGCCCGCGCCGCCGCCATCCGCCGCGGCCAGCGCGCGCAGTTCCGCCTCTCCAACAGCACCATGAGCGTCGTCGTCGATTCCTCCGGCACCCTCACCCCCATCCGCCGGAGCGTCGCCCTCGGGACCACCCAGAAGGTGACCATCACGGCCAACGGCAGCACCGCCGACGACTCCATCCCCTTCGACATCCGTGGCTTCGCGGCCAACCGCCAGGCCCACGTCTACGTCATCAAGCGCAACAGCGCCACCGACTCGCTGTGCGTGTCGCCGCTCGGCCTGATCGCGCGGAGGTGTGGCGCATGAGGTCCGTCTCTTCGCGCGCCCCGGAGCCCCCGCGGCTTCGGGCCCGACGCGGCTTCACCATCGTCGAGCTGGTCGTCGCGATCATCATCATCACCGTCGGCCTGCTCGCCCTCGCCGGCGGCTCCGCCGCGACCATCCGCCAGATGGAGCTCTCCCAGCAGACGTCGACCGCCGCGCTGATCGCGCAATCGCGGCTCGAGAAGCTGCGCGCCACCTCCGCCTGCTCGAACTTCGCCAGCGGCAGCTCGAGCGTCACGCCGGTCTACAGCGACAAGTGGACCGTCGCCTCCTATGCCACGAGCGCGCGCGCGGTCGCCGAGACCGTGTCGTTCAAGGACCGCTACGGCAAGACGAAGAAGTTCGGCCTCGTGACGGTGATGCCATGCCAGTGACCACTCGTTTTCGCGCGCCGCGCGACTCGCGCTCGCGCTCGCGCCGCGGCTTCACGCTCGCCGAGCTGATGATCGTGATCGTGCTGCTCGCCATCGTCGGCGGCACGGTGACGCGCGTCATCGCCAAGCAGCAGCGCTTCTTCCGCAGCACGAGCGACCTGCTCGACATGCGCTCCCAGCTTCGCCAGGCCTCGGGCGCCATCACCGCCGACCTGCGCGGCGTCTCGGCCAAGGGCAGCGACATCGTCGCCATCACCGACAGCTCGATCGATTTCCGCCAGACCTTCGGGTCCTCGGTGGTCTGCGCGATCAACAGCGGCGGCGGGCAGATCGTCCTCCCCCCCGTCACCCTCGCCAGCGGCGCCGTCCTCACCAACTGGATGACCGCCCCCGTCCAGGGCGACTCGCTGATCGTGCTCGACGAGAACACGACGAACGAGGTCGTCGACGACAAGTGGCAGGGCGACTCGATCAAGGCGATCAGCGCGGCCGCGAACACCTGCCCGACGGGGAGCGGCAACCTCACCTCCGTCTCCGACGCGGGCAGCTACTCCTACGCCCTCGACCTCGCGACGAACCTCGCGTCGACGGTGAAGGTGGGCGCGCCCGTGCGCTTCTTCCGCCACGCCCACTACAGCCTGTACCAGGCGTCCGACGCCAACTGGTATCTCGGCTACTGCACCCCCGATTGCGCGACGACGCCGATCCAGGCCATCGCCGGACCCTTCCTGCCGTACAACGCGAGCGGCACGGGCGGGCTGACGTTCAAGTACTACGACGCGACCGGCGCCGCGACGACGACGCTGGCGAACATCACGCGCATCGAGATCACCATCCGCGGCCAGACACGCTCGCCGGTGAACATCGCCGGGATGCAGAAGAAGACGGTCGTCGATTCGGTGCGACTCATCGTCGCGCTGCGCAACCGCTGATCCCCTCGAGGAGCACTACGATGCTGGAGAAACTCAGCAGCAGGCGCGGCTTCGCGCTCCCGATCGCCATCGGCGCGATCGTCCTCGTCGGCATGATGCTCGCCGGCGTGTTCTTCTCCGTGACCCAGGACGCGCGCGTCGGCCGGAACACGGCGACGCAGGAGGTCGCGTTCCGCGCCGCCGAGACCGGGCTCAATGCCGTCTACGCCAACTGGAGCAGCGGCGGCTACAACAACATCACGATCGGCAGCACGGTCCTGTCGAAGGCTCCGGGGCCGCTCGACTCGATGGCCACCCGTGGGTGGACGGACACCGTGCGCGTCACGAAGCTGTACAAGAACGCCTTCCTGCTCACCTCCACGGCCTACGCCGGCAAGACGGCGATGAACGGGGCGCGGCGCCGCACGTCCATGATCGTCAAGCTCACCTGGCCGATGTTCAAGTTCCTCGGTGCGCTCACCGTGCGCGGCGCCATCCAGATCGGTGGCAGCTCGAACATCAACGGCAACGACATGGCGCCGACCGGCTGGGCGTGCCCGCCGCTCGACACCACGCTCCCGGGCGTCGCGACGAACGACACGACCAACATCAGCTTCTCCGGCTGTACCGACTACCGCTGCCTCTCCGGCAACCCGAAGATCAAGATCACCTCGACCGCCGCCGACTCGACCACCTACTTCGGCTACGGCGACGCGACGTACAACACTCTCGTCCAGGCGGCGACGCTGACGATCGCCGGCGGGCAGACCTTCAGCAGCATCACGCCGTCCGCCAGCAACGGCATCTGCAACACGAGCGTCGTCACCAACTGGGGCGACGTGAACCGCAACGCGATCACGCCCGGTCCCTGCGAGAGCTACTTCCCGATCATCCATCTCACGGGCGCGACCGCCAGCACGACGATCACCGGCGTGTCCGGCCAGGGGATCCTGCTCGTGGACGGCGACCTGATCGTGGACGGCGGCTTCTCCTTCTACGGCCCCGTCATCGTCCGCGGCCACCTGCGCACGCAGGGTACGGGTGGTCACTTCTACGGCGGCGTGATGGCGGCGAACGTGGACCTCGAGCAGAACGCGGCGCTCGGGAACGCCATCATCAACTACTCCAACTGCGCCGTGCAGTCGGCGATCATGGGCTCCGGCGCCGGCCAGCCGGCGAAGAATCGACCGTGGGTCGAGGTGTTCTGACCCCGATGCCGCCGCGCGCGGCGCCGGTCATCGCGCGCGCTTGACTGCCTGACGACAGTACGCGAACGCCCCCGCGGGAATCCCGCGGGGGCGTTCGCGTCTGACCCGGACGACGCGCCTGGACTCAGAACGGATCCCCCGGTGGCGCCAGGAGCGCCGCGGTGAGCGCCGGCAGCTCGCCGCGATCGAGCCAGCGCCCGAAGTCGCTGGCGATCGCGAGCCAGCTCGCGCGCTCGGTGTCCGACGGCGCGCTCTTCGCCCGCGCGGCCGCCACGGGACGGAGCTGGGAGAGCTTCAGCGTGGCCATCGCCCGCACCTCCGGCGCCGCCGCGCTGTCGGCGGCGAGGAGCAGGAGGCGGTCGGCGACGGCGCGCTGCGTGACCCGCTGGAGCGCCGCGAGCTTCGCGCTCGCCGGCACCGGCGCCCGCCAGGTCGCCCGCACCAGCGCGTCGATCGTCGCGCCGAGCGTGAGGTGCGGCCCCGTTCCGCGCGTCGCCTGCGCGACGAGCCGCGCCGCGCGGTCGCGCTGGAGGATGGCATCGACGATCATCTGCGACAGCGTCCGCGCCGCGCCGAGCTCGTCGAACGCCGGGCGCGTGCGGCTGCCGAACAGCTCCACGCTCGGCGTCACCATGGAGGCGCCGGGCACCATGAGCGCGAGCACCGTATCCGGGATCGCCAGCGCCGACGGCTGGAGCTCCGCCAGCAGCATCGCCAGCGCCCTCGCCTGCTCCGCGTACGGCACCGGGCGCGTCGCCTGCTGCGCGTCCCCGCTCACGGCGTTGCTGTACTCCATCCCGCCGATCGCCTTCGACACGCCGTTGATGGCGAAGCGGTCCATGAAGTACACCGGCGCGAACCGCTCCTGGAGCAGCGACACCGGCTCGCCGGGTCGGATGTTGCGCAGGCCGAAGCGCTCGATCGCGATCCTCCGCGCGGCGCGCTCGTGCTCGAGAAACGCGAGCGGCGACTCCGCGTCGTCCCACAGGCTGACGCGTGGATCCGACGCGTACTCCGGCCTCGCATCCGCGTCGGAGAGATACAGGTATCCCTTCTTCAACCCCTCGGCGACGATGGCGTGCAGCGAATCCTGCTCGCTCGCCGCGGGGAAGATCCCGTATCCCCACCGGATCGCCCAGACGTCGTACGGGCCCGGGCCGCTGGCGTACGCCTGCGAGAGGTCGATGTTGCCGTCGCGGTCCACCGTGACGCGCGGCGGCGGGTAGTCCATCACCGACCCGCGGTCGTACGTCGACGCGATGTAGTTGTGCGAGAGCCCGAGCGTGTGCCCCACCTCGTGCGCGCTCACCTGCCGCACGCGCGCGAGCACGAACGCCGTGTCCGCGGCCGACGACGCCGCGCCCATGAGCCCTGCGTACAGGTTGTAGTCCGTGCGCGCGCGATGCGAGTCGAGCCGCGCCATCCCCTTGATGATCTCGCCGGTGCGCGGATCGGCGAGCGCGCCACCCACCGACCACCCGCGCTCGTTCCGGTTCTCCCACTGCACCACGTTGTAGCGCGCGTCCATCGGGTCCACGCCCTCGGGGAGCAGTTCCACCTTGAAGCCGCCCTTCAGCCCCGCGCGGTCGAACGCCTCCTCCCACCACTTCACCCCCTGCAGCGTCGCCGTGCGGATCGGCTCCGGGATCCCGCGGTCGACGTAGTAGACGATGGGGTTCCGGATCGGCGAGTGGGGGTCGTTCGGGTTCACGCGCTCCAGCCGGTGCCGCTCGATCCACCGCACCTCGAGCGGCTCCTGGATCGGCCGCGAGTAGTCCTTGAAGGAGATCCCGAAGTAGCCGACGCGTGGATCGAGCACGCGCGGGCGATATCCGTCGTCGGGGAGCGCGAGGAAGGTGAGGTGCTGGCGCAGGGTGATCGCGTGCCCGTCCGGCGCGATCGAGCCGACGATCCGCCCCGGTCGGCCGCCGTTCACGAACGTCAACGCGACGTCGATCTCCGTGTTCTCCGGGAACGCCTTCGTGTGCGGCTCGTCGATGCTCGACCGGTCGCGCGCCACGGCATAGGCGCCCTGCCCGCCGGCGGCGAGCGTGCCGGCGACGTCGGTCCAGTCGCGCATCACGAAGTCCGTCGCGTCGACGAGCAGGCGCCCGTGCTCCTCGACGAGGAGCGGGAGCGCGGCGATGGTGCTCGGCGGGAACGCCTCGGCGACCGTGCGCTGGTGCGCGGGATTGTCGGCGGCGCCGCGGTACTTCCAGTTCTCCAGCACCGCGAGCACCCGGTCGCCCGAGCGGTCGAAGCGAATGACCTCGGATCCCTCGCCCGAGCCGCGGTCGATCCCGATCGGGTTCGAGCCCAGCCCCGTGGCCTGGCTGATCATGAATAGTGCGCGCATCGAGTCGCGCGGGATCTCCAGCAGCAGCTTCCCCTGCCGGGCGTCGAGGTAGAGAGGGATGAAGCCGTCGCGCTTCACCAGCCCCGACGTCCGGGAGGCGATCGTCGGCGCGCTCACCTGCGCCATGGAGGGGACGGCGGGGGCGAGGGTGAGCGCGAGCACGAGCGCGCCACGCGCCCCGTTGCGGGAGAGTGCCATGTGTCGGAGGGAGGAAAGCTTGAGGAGAGGAACCGGCGCGATTATCTCCCCCGGAGCGTCAATGCGCAACCCAGCCGCCGGACCGGAGAGCCGGCGATCGGGTACCAGCAGGTCGCCGGGTGGAACGGGACGTGCACCCGGCGGGCCGTGCTGATCGGCCGCTCGTGCTCCACTTTCCCGAGGGTCCCTTGCGACTCGCACCTCTGCTTTCCGTGGCGGCTCTCGCCACGCTCGCCGCGTGCGGCGGCACCGCGCCGCGGCAGTACGGCCAGTACTCCGCGCTCCAGCCGCGCTTCACCGTGTTGGGCAAGGGAGGCACGCGACCGGAGTCACTCGCCGTGGCGCTCACCCAGCCCGCGTACGTCGCCGTGCTCTACGTCGTGCCGGGCGTCGGATCCACGCTGATCTATCCGACCGATTCGGCGACCTACAACCACCTGAACGGCGGCACGACGAAGGTCGCGGTGAACTTCCCGCACGCGCCGCCGCTGGACAGCCTGCGCCGCGTGATGGCGCAGCGACAGCGAGAGAACCGGCGCGATCGCGGCAGCGTGCGTCAGGGCGGCCGCGCGGCGCGTGATTCCGCGGCGCGGCGCGACACGATGCCGCGCTTCCTCCCCGATACGAGCCTGGCCGCCGCCACCGGCGGCTACCTGCTCATGCTCGCCTCGCCGACGCCGCTCTCGTACGCGAACATCCGGCGGCACGTCGAGGGGATCTCGATCCCGCTCGACGACGACGAGGCGCTCAACACCGTCGTGAAGATGGTCCGCGCGACGCTCCCCGAGGGCACGGCGTGGGCGGCGCTCTCGAAGGAGATCGACGTCGGGGATTCCGACTACTCGCCGCCGGTCCGGCGGACGACGGGGCGCTAGCGCCCCGTCCGTCCGTTCAGGATCCCATCGCGGATCCGCCCCGCCTTCGGCGTCGCCGCCGGATACGTCTCGATGCGGACGCTGTGCGCGTCGTCATCGGAATTCCATCGCGGCGAGTGTGCGGCGGGGCTACCTCGTTCGCGCCGGCGGCTCCGCCGTCGTCACGGCCGTCGGCACTGCGGTCGCCGGCATCGCCGCCGATCGGCGCAGCATCCACCGGTACAGCCAGACGACGATCGCCACGAAGAGGATCACGCCGAGCCACGGCGCGGGCGCGAAGCTCTCCGGCACGAACCCGATCGGCGCCTCCTTCGAGAGGCCGACGATCAGCCCCGCGTTGATCACCCCCCAGATGCTCTCCCCCACGATCAGCCCCGAGGCGACGAGCGTGCCCAGGCGGTCGGCCCGCTCCGGATCCGGCATCGAGCGGATGCGCCGATCGTACCAGTGCGACACGACCGCGCCGATGATCACGGCGAACGTCGCCGACATCGGCAGGTAGATGCCGATGCCGACGGCGAGCGGCGGGATGCGCAGCTTGCCGAGCGCGCCGAGCACCGCGTCGAGGACGATGAGCCCGACGCCGACGAGGGCGCCGATGCCGAGCATCGTCCAATTGAGGCTGCCGCCGATCACGCCCTTGGCGAGCGCGGAGATGAGCGTCGCCTGCGGCGCGGGGAGCGGGTTCGGCGACAGCACCCCCACGTTCGCCGCGCCGGCGAAGCCGTACGCCCGTGCGAGCAGGTTGAGCACCCACGGGATCACCACTGCCCCGGCGCCGACGCCGACGATCAGCGCGATCTGCTGGCGCATCGGCGAGGCGCCGACGAGCT